>JBFGIM010000053.1:0-17031 GCA_041577695.1 Myxococcota bacterium
CCGGGCGGGCCCGGGGCCTCCCAGGGCCGCTCAGAGCAGCCGGCCCCCGTCGAGGACCAGGGTCTGGCCCGTGACGAAGGAGGCCGCCGGGCTGGCCAGGTAGATCACGGCGCCGGCCATCTCGTCCGGCTCGCCGATGCGCTGGAGCGCGGCCTCGGCCTCGGAGGCGCGGCGCGTGCGCTCGTCCTCCCACAGCGCGCGGGCGAAGTCGGTCTTGATCAGGCCCGGCGCGATGCAGTTGACCCGGATACCGTCGCGGCCCCAGGTCTTGGCCTGCACCTGGGTCAGCATGATCAAGGCCGCCTTCGAGGTGGAGTAGCCGCCGATCACGTCGGAGGCGCGGTAGCCGCCGACCGAGCTGACGTTGACGATGGCGCCACCCTCGCCGTGCTGGAGCATGGCCTCGCGCGCGAAGTTCGACAGGAAGTGCACCGCGCGCACGTTGGTGTTCATGATGTTGTCCCAGGCGCGCTCGTCGATGTCCTGCACCGGACCGTAGACCGGATTGGTGCCCGCGTTGTTGACCAGGATGTCCACGCGGCCGAGCTGGCGCACGGTCTCGTCCACCAATGCGCGCAGCTCGTCGGTGCGGCGCACGTTGGTGGGGACGGCGATGGCGCGGCGCCCGGTGGCCTCCACCGCGGCCACCGCCTCGGCCAGGGCCTCGGGCTTGCGGGCCGCGATGGCCACGTCGGCACCATGTTCGGCCAGGCCCAGCGCGATGGAGCGGCCGATGCCGCGGCTGCCGCCGGTGACGATGGCGACCTTTCCGGCGAGCGAGAAGTCGGCGACGGGCATGCGGTCCTCCTTCGCGGCGGGTGCGGGAAGCTGATCCTACCGCGGGGCGGCGTCCGCTGCCGCGGCGAGACCCCCCCCGGAACCGCTAGGCTCTGCCGAGGAGGTTCGCGATGACTCCGATACCGTCGCTCCTCGCCGCCGCGCGCGAGCTGCGTTCGACCCTCGACGCCAACGCGATCCGCGCCGGTGACGCACCGGTGCCGCTCGAGAGCGTCGAGGCCATGCGCGAGGCGGGCCTCTTCGGAGCCATGACGCCGCGCGCGGTGGGCGGCGCCGAGCTGCCGCTGCTCGACGCCATCGACGTCTTCGCCGAGGTGGCGCGAGCCGACGGCTCGACGGGCTGGTGCCTGATGGCCGGCGCCTCGGCGGTGGCCTACTTCGGCGCCTACGCCGCCGACGAGTTCGTCGAGAAGCTCTTCGCCGATGGCGTGCCGCTGGTGGCGGGACAGTTCGCGCCCAACGGCGTCGGCGCGGTCGAGAACGGCGGCTACCGGGTCCGCGGCGACTACCACTTCGGGAGCGGCATGCACTACGCCGAATGGATCGGCGCCGGCTTCCTGGTGCCACCGCCGGAAGGTTCCCAGGATCCCGCCCGCTACCTGTTCGGCCTGCTGCCCAAGCACCAGGTGGAGCTGCGCGGCAACTGGGACGTGCTCGGCCTGGAGGCCACCGCGAGCTGGGACTACGGCGTGCGCGACGTCCTGGTGCCCGAGGCGGCCACCTTCCTGTTCGCCGCACCCACCCGGCGGCGCGGCGGCCCCGTGTACGAGCTGGGTGTGATCGCGCAGACCGCCGCGGGCCACGCCGGCTTCGCCGCCGGCGTGGTGCGGCGGGCGCTCGACGAGCTCCGGGTGCTGGCGAAGACGAAGGTGCGCATGGGCTCCGGCGCGTTCCTGAAGGACGATCCGCGTTTCCTCCACGAGCTGGGCACGCTGGAGTCGCGCTTCCTCGGCGCCTGGGCCTGGCTGCGCGAGACCTTCGCCGCCGCCGAGCGCACCGTCGTCGAGACCGGTCGGCTCGACCTGGCCGAGCACAACGCCGTCCGCCAGGCGACGGTGCACCTGACCCAGGAGGGCGCCGACATCGTGCGCAGCGCGTATCTGCTGGCCGGCACCTCGGCGCTGCGCGACGGTCCGATCCAGCGCTGCTTCCGCGACATCCACGCCGGCAGCCAGCACTTCTTCGCGAGCCCGGCCTCCACCCTCGACTTCGCCCGCGACCTGATGGCCGCGACGCCGGACTCGGCCCGCGACGCATAATCGCGCCGGGTGGTACCCTACTGCGCCGATGAGCAGACCGCGCTGGAAGAACTGGCTCTACGGCATCCTGCCGACCCTGGCGCTCTTCGGCCTGGCCGAGCTCTTCGTGCGGGTTGCCGTCGTCATCGAGCCGTCCTTCGAGACGCTTCCCCTGCCGCCGGAGTCGGCCGGACTGTTCCAGCCCGACGACGAGCTGTTCTGGTCGATGAAGCCGAACCTCGACCTGCCATTCCTGGGCGTCCCGGTGCTGACCAACTCGCTGGGCCTGCGCTCACCGGAGGTCCTGCCCAAGGCCGCGGGCGAGTACCGCATCCTCTCCCTGGGCGAGAGCTCCACCTTCGGCTCGGCGGTGCCCGGCGGCGCCACCTATACGGCGCGCAGCGCCGATGCACTGACGGCGGCCGAGCGCGCGGTCGGCGGCACCCGGAGCTTCACGGCGATCAACGCCGGCGTGCCGGCCTACTCGTCGTTCCAGAGCCTTCGCTACCTGGAGAGTCGCGGCTTGGATCTCGAGCCCGACCTGCTGCTGTTCTACCACGAGCTCAACGACTATCTGCCGTCGTCGCTGCGCGACTCGAGCAACACCGAGGTCGGCGCGCTCAAGACCGACTGGCAGCTCTGGAAGGAGCGCCACGAAGGAGGTCTGCTCCAGCTCGCCCGGAAGTCGGCGCTGGTGCGCGTGCTGAGCCTCCAGATGGCGCGCCGCCAGATCGCATCCTTCGACCGCGAGAACTTCGGCAACCCGCTGCTCGAGATCGGGCTGCCCGACATCGGACTGCCGCCCCGCCTGCGCCGGGTCGAGGGCGCCGGCACCGACGCGGCCGCACCCAACGAGGCAGCCCTGGGCCAGCGCGTCTCCGAGGAGGAGCGGCGGAAGATCCTGGAGCGGCTGCTCGCGATCGCGAGGCGGCAGCGCATCGACCTGCTGGTGATCCACCCCTCGTACCGCGACTCCCGGCCCCACGAGTGCCTTCTCACCAGCTTCGTCGCGCGCACCGGGGTAGCGAGCCTCGAGGCGTATCCGCTGCTGCACGTCGAGGGGCAGCCAAGCGGCGCGCTCTATCGGGATTCGTGGCACCCGAACGCAGTCGGTCACGCGCGCCTGGCCAACGCGCTGGCCGCCGAGGTCCGGCGCCGCTTCCTGGACTAGGGCGAGCTCGGACCGGGCCGCGGGTCGCGGATCAGCAGCTCGACGTTCGCGTCGATGTTGACCCAACGGGTGCCGACGCGCCGCACGCGGCCGGCGGCTTCGCGGCCGGCCCAGCTGCGCCACTCCCAGTCGAGCGCGGCCAGCTGCTTCGCCACGGCCAGCAGCTGCTGCGTGTCGAAGGTGCGGGCGTCGGCGCCCCGCGGCGGTGGCGAAACGTCGGGCAGTCCACTGAATACGGTGGCGAAGATCGAGAGCGTGCCGTCGCGGTTGTCGGTGATCTCGAGCGTGCGGCCCTGCTGCGGCCACTCCATCAGCGAGCCGGTGGTCACCTGCCAGAAGCCGCTGACGCGGCCGCCGTCGTCGCGCTCGAACGGCTCGATCTGGTGGACGTGGGTGTGGCCGTTCACGTAGAGCACGACGTTCGGATGGTCGAGCAGCAGGTCGCGCAGGCTCCTGGCGGGCTTCGGGTCGGGCAGCGGCACGCCGCAGGCAGTGGCGGGGGGAGGAACGTCCGGCGCAGGCGGCAGCCCCAGGTGGATCGGCTGAGAACAGCGCGGGTCACCGTCGCAGACCGCGTGGGGCGGACACGGGCCCGGTGGCTCGTCTGGCTCCATCTCGGTCATGGTCTCGAGCGGATGGTGGCCGAAGACCACCACCAGCGTCTTGTCGGAGGTCTCGCCCAGCGTGCGCTCCAGCCAACGGAACTGGGGATCGTCCAGGTTGCCCTCGCCGCCGGCGCCGTCGTTGCCGGCCGAGTTGGTGTCGATCGAGACGAAGCGCAGGCCGGGCGCTGGATCCCAGGCGTAGTAGTTGGCCCAGCCGTTCGAGTCGCGCGTCTCGTCGGGATCGATGTACGCGTAGCCGCCGGCGCCATCCGGCGTGTCGGCGAAGGCAGCGGTGAAGCCGGGCTGGGTGACGAAGCGACGGGTCGGGTCGGCCGGCACGAGCAGCGAGTTGCCCGGCTCGCGAACGCGCGCGAGCAACGCGAGCAGCCGCTTGAAGATCTCGCCCTGGCGTTTCGGCAGGGAGCCGGTGTCGAAGGGGAAGACGAGGGGATCCACCAGCGGGTTCGGGAACATCTTGCGGCAGCCGTCGATGGTGATTCCCGAGTCGTAGAGCTTGTAGCCCGCCTCGAGGAAGTAGCTGGAGTAGCGCCCCTGGGACAGCGCGCCGTGGTTGCCGCGCGCCATCCGGTAGGGCACCCCAAGACCCGTGGCCACGAAGCGCTGCTGTGCGCGGTCCATCAGTCCCGGGTAGCGCGGCAGCTCGGGGTAGGCGGCCGGCGCCGGCTCGTCGGGATCCCAGAACGACGCCTTGCGGCTCGCGGGAACCTGAGCGGGCCAGCCGGCGTAGGCCTGCACGCCCGTGTAGTGGCGCCCCGAGGCAGCGGCGTCGATCGACACGCGCTCGGCCGGAGCGGCCTCGGGACACGGCGCGTCGGGACCGATCACCCGCCCCGAGAACGGATCGACCTCGCCGCCGCGCAGGATCCCGATCCCCAGCGCGAGCTCGTTGCCCTGCATGTTGTCGATCAGATCGCCGGTCACGAGGGTGAAGTCCATCGATCGGGGCGCCCCCGCGGTCGGGAGCTCGCTCACCCGCCGCGCATTGAGCGCGCCAACCGAGGCATCGAACACGTGGGCCGCCAGTGCCTCCTGGGGCCGCCACGCCGCAGCGAAGTCGTAGTTGCCCACGGCGGCGGGATCGACGTACTCGACCCGCACCGGCGACAGCTCGTCGATGACCTGGGGATCGGTGAGGTGACCGACGTAGAGCAGTGAATGGCGGCGGGCTGCGCGTCCGGGATCTGCCGGCAGCGAAGCGGGCAGGCGGCGGAGCAGATGCGGCTCGGTGAGTGCGGCGCCCGAAGCACCGGGGTTCGGCTGCGACGGGCTGCAGGCGACGACGCCGAACGGCAGCCCGAGCGCAAAGCCGAGCCGCAGAAGCCCGAGCGGGGTCATTCTCTGGCGCAAACGCTCCTCCGGACGACCCGAGGGCGTCGATCATACCCGAAGCGGACGATCAGGTGGGCTACGTTGGCGGGCCATGCGACGTCGCCTCACCACACTCTCGTGGCTCCTGCTCTTCGCGCTCGCGTGCGGTGCCTCCGAGCAGCGGGTGCTGATCGTGACGGTGGACACCCTGCGGGCCGACCACCTCGGCGTCTACGGCGGCGATCCGGAGCTGACCCCGAACCTCGACGCGCTGGCCGCCGAGAGCGTCCGCTTCGACGCGGCCTACGCGCCGGTGGCCTTCACGCTGCCTTCGCTGGGCGCGATGTTGACCGGCCTGATCCCGGACCAGTCGGGCCTCAGCGGCAATCGCAGCCAGCTCCCGGACGGAGTGCCCACCCTCGCCACGATCCTGCGCGAGCGCGGCTGGCGCACCGGTGCCGTGGTGAGCAACTACGTGCTGCGCTCGGACACCGGGCTGGCCCGGGGCTTCGAGATCTATGACGAGGACATGCAGGAATCCGAGGCGGTGCGCGGCGTCGCCGAGCGGACCGCCGCCCACACCACCGACGCCGCCCTCGCCGCCTTCGACCAGCTGAGCGACGAGCCGGGACGCAACCTGCTGCTCTGGGTGCACTACCAGGATCCGCACGGCCCCTACACGCCGCCCGAGGGCTATCGCGAACGCTACCTGGCGACGGCCGGTGGCGTCTCCCAGGAGCTGGCCGTGCGCGACGACACCCGCGGCCAGGGTGGCATTCCGAACTACCAGTTCCTGGAGGGACGACGCGACGCCGCCTGGTATCGCGCCGGCTACGACGGCGAGGTCCGCTACGTCGATGAACAGGTCGGGCGACTCGTCGAAGGCTTGCGCCAACGCGGCGCCTTCGACGACGCGGTGGTGGTGTTCGCCGCCGATCACGGCGAGGGCATGGGCGAGCGCGACTACTGGTTCGCCCATGGCGAGCAGCTGGTGGACGAGCAGGTGCGCGTCCCGCTGCTGCTGCGGGCGCCCGGCGTCGCGCCCGGCGCGCGCGGCGACGTGGTGGGCCTGGTGGACCTGCTGCCGACCCTGCTGTCGCTGCTCGACGTCGAGGTGGAGACCGCTTCGCGCGGCCGCGACCTGCTGGCCCCGGACGCCCGCGACGGATCCACCGAGGTCGTGATCCTGGGAGCGGCGCCCACCACCCGGCTCGGGTTCGTCTACGGCGACTACAAGCTCATCCTCACCCCGCGCGGCGGCGACTGGGACACGGAGCTCTACCGGCGCGGCCAGGAGGAGCCCGAAGATGATCGCTCCGCCTCGCAGCCCACCCTCACCCGCCGCATGCAGACCCGCGTCTTCGAGCTGCGCAACAGTCTGAAACGCCGCATGCCCCAGGTGCAGCAGCAACTGGATCCCCAGGACATCGAGCGGCTACGCGCCCTGGGCTACGTCGAGGACGAAGACACGCCGGAGTCGGCCGAGCTGGCGCGGCTGCTGGCCGCGGTGCGCAGCGCGCCGGGCGACGCCGGCGCCCACAACAACCTGGCCAACGCGCTGGTCGACGCCGGGCGACCGGAGGAGTCGCTCGAGCACTTCCGCGAGGCGGTGAGACTGCAACCGGGCTACTTCCAGGCCCACAGCAACTTCTCGCTGGCCCTCACCAAGGCCGGCCGGCCCGAGGAGGCCGTCGTCGAGGCCGACCGGGCGTTGGCGATCAACCCGCGCTTCGCCCAGGCCCACAACGCCCGCGCGATCGCGCTGGCCGCCCAGGGTCGGGGCGAGCAGGCCGCCGCTGCGTACCGGGAGGCACTGGTGCAGATGCCGGGCTGGCCGCCCGCGAGCCGCCGGCTGGCCTGGCTGCTGGCCACCTCGCCCGACGACGCCGTGCGCGACGGGGCGGAAGCGGTGCAGCTCGCCACCGCCGCGTCGCAGCGCACCGGCGACCGCGACCCCGACATGCTCGACACGGTGGCGGCCGCCCGGGCCGAGACGGGTGACTTCGGCGCAGCGGTCACCACTGCGGAGCGCGCACTCGAAGCGGCAGAAGGTTCGGGAAACACCGCGCTCGCCGAAGCGATTCGCGCCCGGCTCGAGCTCTACCGCGCGGGTGAGCCATACCGCGAGTTCGTCGGCGACGAGTGATCCACGCCGCGCGCAGCGGGTTCGCCCCTGCGTCGGCGTCGCCACTTCGGCTAGGATCGCTCCGTGTCATCCCGCCGCCGCCGAACCCGCAAGACGGTGAAGCGCCCGCGACCCGCCGACGCCCCGGCCAGGCCGGCGGCGAGCGAGGCGCCGCCGCCCCGCACCGCGCCGATCCCTCCCGAGTCGGCGCCGGCGGACGGCCCTCGCTCCCAGACCGTCGCGTTGGCGCTGGCCGTGGCATTGGTCGCCGCGACGGTGACGTTCTACTGGCCGGTGCACGGCCTCGACTTCATCGGTTACGACGACCCGCGTTACGTCACCAACAACGATGCGGTCAAGAAGGGCTTCGCCGAGGGCAGCGTTTCGTATGCCTTCCAGGGCGACGACGGCGGCAACTGGAACCCGCTGACCTGGTTCTCTCACATGCTCGACGTGGAGATCGGCGGGCTCGACCCGGCCGTCCACCACGTCTCCCAGCTCGTCTACCACGTACTCGCCACCGTGCTGCTCTTCCTGGCGCTGCGGGCGCTGACCGGCGCGCCAGGCCGCAGCGCCTTCGTGGCGGGCGCCTTCGCGCTCCACCCGCTGCACGTGGAATCGGTGGCGTGGATCGCGGAGCGCAAGGACACGCTCTCGGGCGTGCTGTGGATGGCCACCCTCTGGGCCTACGCCGGCTACGCGCGCAGTCCCAACCCGGGCCGGTACCTGCTGGTGGCCGCCGTCTTCGCGCTGGGGCTGATGGCGAAGCCCATGGTGGTGACGCTGCCGCTGGTGCTGCTCCTGCTCGACGTGTGGCCGCTGCGACGGGTCGAGCTGCCGCCGCGCGCGCGGGCCGACTGGCGCCGGCTCGGCCGGCTGGTCGTCGAGAAGGTGCCGCTGCTGTTGCTCTCGGTCGCCGGCAGCTGGATCACGGTGATCATGCAGCGACGGGTGGGCGCGGTGATGTCCACGTCGGTCACGCCGATCGCGCTGCGCGTGCAGAACGCGATCGTGTCCTACGTCACCTACCTCTGGAAGACGCTGTGGCCCGCCGACCTGGCCGTCTTCTATCCGTACCCGGACGCGTTCCCGGCCTCGCAGGTGGCGGCGGCCCTGGTCTTCCTGCTGGGGGTGACGGCCGCGGCGCTCTACGGGTTGCGCCGGCGCCCCTATCTCGCCGTCGGCTGGTTCTGGTACCTGGGGACGCTGGTGCCGGTGATCGGCATCGTGCAGGTCGGCTCCCAGGCGATGGCGGACCGCTACGCCTACATCCCGCTGGTGGGCATCTTCATCGCGCTGGCCTGGGGCGCGGTGGATCTCGTCGGGACGCGGCTGCGCGCGACGGGCCTGGCCGCGGCAGCGGTGGTCGTGCTGCTCGGTTGGGGGGTCGTGACGCGAGCGCAGCTGGCGCACTGGAAGAACGACGAGACGCTGTACAGCCACGCCCTGGCGGTGACCGAGGACAACTACCTCATCCATCACAACTTCGGCGTGTCCCTGGCGACGCAGAAGCGCTACGACGAAGCCATCGAGCACTACCGCGAGGCGGTCCGCATCAACGGCTTCCCCTCTTCGCGACTGAATCTCGGCGTGCTGCTCTCGGACCGGGGCGACGCCTCGGCTGCGATTGCGAACTACGAGGAGGCGCTGCGCCGCAATCCGCGCGACACCGGTGCGCGCAACAACCTGGCCAACGCGCTCTCCGCCGAGGGGCGCCACGAGGAGGCACTGGTCCACTTCGAGCAGGTGGTGCGGATCCAGCCGAACTACTTCCAGGCCCACAGCAACTACGCCCTGGCGCTGTTCAAGGCCGGCCACTACGGCGAAGCGGTCGACGAGGCGCGCGCCGCGCTGCGCCTGCGCCCGAACTTCGCCCAGGCCCACAACGTCCTGGCGGCTTCGCTGGCGGCGCAGGGACGTCCGCAGCAGGCGATCGCCTCCTTCCAGGAGGCGCTGCGCTTGCTGCCGCGCTGGCCCCCGGCCACCCGCCGGCTGGCGTGGCTCTACGCCACCTACCCGGACGCGGCGGTGCGCAACGGTGCCGAGGCGGTGCGGCTGGCCGAGGAGGCCAACGGTCGCACCGGCAACAAGGACGCCGAGATGCTCGACACGCTGGCGGCGGCCTACGCCGAGCAGGGCCTCTTCGTCGAGGCGCGCAACACCGCCGAGCGCGCGCGGGCGGCAGCGGAGAACGCCGGGAATCAGGAGCTCGCCGAAGAGATCCGCGGTCGCATCGAGCTCTACGGCGGCGGCCAGCCCTACCGCGCAGCAATCGCGGGCGGCTAGACGCCCCGCGCGGCGAGCTCCGAGGCCTTGTGGAGCTTCACCTTCTTGGGCTCGGGGCTGGCCTCCGGCCGTTCGGCCCGCAGCAGCACCAGCGCTTCCCGCGCGTCCTGCTCGCCGAGATCACGCGTGACCGTGGCGAACTCCACCGCGATGCCGTCGGGGTCCTCGGTGTAGATCGAGTGGATCCAGTGGTGGTCGATCTCGAGGACGTCGTGGCCGCAGCGCAGCCAGCGCTCCTTGCGACGCATCAGGTCGTCCACGTCGTCGGCGGTGAAGGCCAGGTGGTTGGTCAGCGGCTCGAGCCCCAGGTCGCGGCAGATGTCGGTCTTGAGCTCGCCCTTGCGCGGCATGTGCGACAGATCCCAGAAGGCGATCAGCTGGTCGCGCTCCGGGCCGGTCGAGTAGAACACGTGGCGCATCCAGCCGCCGTGCTGCTCGACCACCTCGACCTTGATCAACGAGAAGCCCATCGCCTCGGTATAGAAGCGGTGGGTCGCCTCGATGTCCTTCACCGCGAACGCAATGTGGCTGATGCCCATCCCCGGTTCTCCTCGGCGTCTACTGTAGGTCCGCCGCGTCGACGCCGCATGGGACGACGCCCCAGCCGCTCTCTTCGGAGGCTTCGGCTACCCTGCGCGGGCCCGGTTCGCGAAGGGGTGGGATGAACAGCGTCGATCGCAACAGGCGGAGCACGCGAAGAGCCGGGCTCGCTGCGGGCCTGCTGGGTTTCGCCGCGCTGGCCGCGCTGCCGCCGACGGTCGTCGCCAACCCCGACGAGCGGCCGCCCCGGCTCGATACGCCCTACTCCGACGAGGCCGCCGGCCGCAAGGCCGCCGAGCAGGCCGCAGCGATGATCGGACTGGTGGACGACCCGAAGCTCGTCGCCTACGTGGATGCCGTCGGCCAACGCCTCGCCCGGCACGCGCCCGGCTACGGCTTCGACTACCGCTTCCAGATCGTGGACGACGACACGCCCAACGCCTTCGCCCTCCCGGGCGGCTACATCTTCGTGTCGCGAGGTCTGCTGGCGCTCTCCAACTCGGAGGACGAGCTGGCGGGGGTGCTCGGTCACGAGATCGCCCACGTCGGCTTGCGCCACGCGGCGGCGCGACAGCAGGTGGGCGGCTCGAGCTTCGCCGAGTTCCTCCAGGCGCCCGCCCTGGCGGCCTACTCGCGCGACCTCGAGCGCTCGGCCGACCGCGTCGGCCAGGGCCTCTCCGGCGTCTCGGGCTACGACCCGGGCGGGATCGCGCAATTCCTCCAGAGCCTGAACGCCCAGCAACAGACGCAGACGGTGGGCCGGATCCCCGGCTTCCTGGCGACGCACCCCAGCACCCGCGGCCGCGCGGCCGACGCCTCGCAGCGGGCGGCGGGGATCACCTGGAAGCCACAGACGGGCATCGCACCCGATCGCGAGGCTTTCCTCCAGCTGCTGGACGGCCTGGTGGTGGGAGCCAGCGGCGCCCAGGGAGTCTTCGACGGCCAGCGCTTCCTGCACGCGGACCTGGGCTTCACGCTGCGCTTTCCCGACGGTTGGACGCTGCGCAATACGACCCAGGCCGTCGGGGCCATCTCGCCGGACCGGCGCGCGCCGGTCCTGCTCGAAGGCGGCTCGGCCGGCAACGACGCCGCCGAGGCCGCCGCCGCGTGGATCCAGGAGGGCGCGGCCCAGGGCCTCCGGGTGCGCTCGAGCCAGCCGGTCAAGCTGCGCGGCCGCGTGGCACAGCGCGTCATCGGCTGGGTGAGCGGAGGGGGCCGGATGGGCGTGATGGCCACCTTCGTGCCGTGGCGGGATCGCGTCTACCGCATCATCGGCATCAGTGTGTCGCCCGAGCGCTTCGAGCCGCTCTTCGTCAGCACGGTGCGGAGCTTCCGCCCGATGAGCCGCGAGCTGCTCGCCCGGGTCTACGAGACGCGGCTGCGCATCGTGCGCGCCCAGCCGGGTGAGACGGTCGAGGCCGTATCGAAGCGGCTCGGTAACGAGATCCCGGTGTTGCAGACCGCGGTCCTCAACGGCGTGCGCTCCGACCATCGCTTCGCCGGTGGCGAGCCCGTGAAGATCGGACTCAAAGAGGCGTACCGGCCGCGCGCGGCCGAGGCTGCCGGAGAAGCGGGCTCATGACGCGTGGCACCTGGCGTTCTGCTGGCTTGATCCTGGTGCTCGTCGCGGGCTGTGTCGCGACCCCGGCCCGCCAGGGCGGATTCCCGGTGCTCACTCCGGCCGACACCGACCCGGAGGCGGGCTACGAACGACCCCCGACGCTGGCGGCGAGTGCCCTGCTCGCCCCCGAGCTGGCCTCGGGCCCCCACCATCACGTGCGCGAGGAGGTGCGCACCAACGGCTTCCTGCGGCTGTACAGCGTCGATTCGGACTTCGGCGTGTTCCCGGCGGCGGGCGACTTCGCGCTGCGGCTGGTGGTGCAGGAGATCCGAGCCATCGGGGCGCTGCGCGCGCTGAGCGAGAGCAGCCGCTGCGACGAAGCGCGCGACGTGGCGCAGCAGCAGGCCTTCGTCGAGGCGTGGGAGCTGGTGACCCACCCCTGCGAATCGGTGCACGGCGTTCCGCCCGAGGCCTGGGGCGAGGTGATGGACATCGCGCAGACGCATCCGGAACAGCGCAGCGAGACCGAGAACGCCGCGCGCACCCTGGTGCTCGGCTTCGAGGCGACCAAGCGGGGCGTGGCGCACCGCCTGGGCGTGAGCCCCTACAGCCTGAACCGCACGCTCCAGGCTTCCATGAACGAGATCGCCTGGATCGTGTCGGCGGGCGGCCTGCCGATGGAGGCGATCCCGCTGCTCACCGCCGACTCGGTGGCGCCACTGCCGGAGGACGTGATCCCCAGCGAGCGGCTGGCAGAGATCTACCAGTTCGGATCGCCCGAGGACCTGCGCCGGCGCAACCACATCGAGCTGGCCGTCATGGGCCTGGACGAGGCCACCACCGACGCCTTCCTGACGCATCCGGCCTATTCGCCGCGCCAGCAGACGGGAATCGTCGAATCACTCGTGGCGCTCGACCCGGCCGAGGATCGCAACGCCTTCATCGAAGCGGCCCTGCTGGCCGAGGCGCCTGCCGACGCCCTGCTCTTCCTGATGAACGCGCTGCTGCTGCGGGCCTACCACCAGAACGTCGCTCCCGTCGAGCGGATGCTGCGGGTGGGCCCGCGCGCCGCCGCCGGGTTCGACGCTGCCGGGAAGCTCATCGTCCCGATCCAGGTCGACTACCTGGTGTGGTCCCGGCCCACCGAGCGCTTCGTGGAGCGGATGACCGGACCCGCGACCGAAGGGTCGACCGCGGCGAGCGTCGAGGTCTGGATCAGCGGCGACGCCTCACCGCTCGCGCGCAGTGAGTTCGAGCGCCGCGGTGTGACCCTGGTCGAGGGCAGCTTCGAGCGCGCCTTCGGACGGCTGGCACCCGGGCCGCGCTGAGCCGCCGCCTCAGGAGAGCGTGAGCAGCGCGTGGGCGCCGCTGGTGCGCTCCTGGATCGGCACGCCGAGCGGGCAGGAGCCGGCGCACGGAGCGCTGCACTCCAGACACGCCGACGCGTTGCGCTCGAGCCGGCCGTAGCTCTGGATGGCGAGCTTCTCCCAGCCGTAGTCCTCGAAGTACATCCGATGCCGCAGCACGTCGTTGATCGGCACGTCGGCGGGGCACGAGTCGAGGCAGGCCCCGCAGTGGGGCGCGCAGTAGCTGCCGGCGATCTGCTGGTCGTAACGGCGCAGCAGCTCGGTGTCGGCCACCATGAGGGGCTTGCCCGAGGCGTAGAGGAACTCGTCCACGTGCTGGCGCTCGAAGAACGAGACCACCGCGCACGACACCTCCGGGTTGTCGAGCGCCCACTTGAGCGCCGCCTGGGCGTAGGAGTCGGCGTAGGGCTCGAAATCCTCCAGGCCGCGGTGCTTGGCGCCCTTGAGCGTCTTCATGGCGACCACGCCCATGTCCTGCTCGGTGCGCGCGCGGTGGATGACGTCCTTCATCGCGGGCCAGATGCCGTGGTGGTAGGCCAGCATCATCACGTCGAAGCGGCCCGAGGCGATGGCCTGATCGGCCACCTCGACCAGCCGCGGCGTGTGACTCGAGAAGCCGAGGAAGCGCACCTTGCCCTCTTCCTTGAGCCGGTCGAAGGCCTCGTGGACGTTGGGGTCCATCAGCCGCGCGACCTCGTCGCAGGAGTGGATGTGCACCAGGTCCACGTAGTCGAGATCGAGGCGCGCGAGGCTGTCCTCGATCACCTGCTTGTAGGCCGCGACCGACGAGCCGGTGTCGAGGTGGCCGTCGGGCGTGCAGAACTTGGTGGCGACGAAGATCTGGTCGCGGGGCACGCCGGCGATGGCGCGGCCCATGGCCTGCTCGCTGCCGGACCCGGAGTAGTCGGGCGAGGTGTCGAAGTAGTTGACGCCGCGGTCGATCGCCAGGCGGGCGATGCGCTCGCCCTCTTCGCCGCTGATGCGGCCGGTGCCGAGCACGATGTCGGAGACCTCCCAGCCGGTACGACCGAGCCGGCGATGCGCCGTCACCCGGCTGCCCTTCCAACCTTCCTTGTACTCGGGGTGCGTATAGGGAGCCGGGACGAAGATCTTGGTGAGCGGGTCCTTCCAGCCGTAGCCCTCGTTGCCCACGCCGAGCATGGCCCGGGCCAGGCCGGCCCCGCCGCCGATCGCCGCGGCGCCCAGGGCGGCGCCAGCGCCCGAGGCCGCACCGGTCAGGAAGCTGCGGCGTCCCGGGTCCTCCACCTGGACCCGGTTGCGCACGGCGGCGCGGACCCAGAAGTACGCGAGGAGCACCACCACCAGCAGCAGGCACAGGCCCAGGACGACCCCGCCGCGGCTCATGCCCACGTCGGGCAACAGCGCGTTCCCGATCGGGCTCATGATCCCGCTCAGCGGGAAGGCCCCCGGCTCGAGACCGATGGCCGCCTTGTAGAAGAACGCGCCGAAGCCGAAGAAGCCCACGGCCAGCGCGAGGACCCAGGAGACGAGGACGGCGGTTCGAGGTCGTGCGGAAACTTGACTCATCGGGTCCCCTCTTCGCGTGTTGCGGGAGAGGCTAGAACGGCTGGACCGATCGGCAAAGCACTCTTTCGGGCTGGAGGCGTCGATCCCCGAGGGGGGAGCCAGTCGACTCAAACGAGACGTCGATTCTTCCGAGAAGAAGCCGAGGCTCGCTGCCGGCAGGAGAGGTCTTGGCACCCTTCGGAAAGTATCTGTCCAAGCAGGGAACCGTGTCCCGACCCGCGCTCGAGGAAGCCACCCAGGCGATGGTGGTCTTCGGCGGTCGGCTCGGCACCCATCTGGTCGAGTCGGGAGCGCTCACCCTGGAGCAGCTCGAGAACCATCTCGCCCAGTACCTGTCGGTCTCGACGCCGCCGGCGGAAGCGCTCGCGCGCCCCGACCCCAAGGCGTTGGAGGTCCTTCCCCGCTACCGCGTCACCGAGCTCAAGATCCTGCCCTTCCGCCTGGAGGACCGCACGCTCCACGTGGCCATGCGCGATCCGCGCGATACGGCGCTCGTCAGCGCGCTGGCCAAGGAGACCGGGCTGCGGGTGCGACCCTACCTGCTGAGCGAGGTACGCCTGTTCTTCCTGTTGCAGCAGCACTTCGGGGTGGATGCGGCAACCCGCTACCAGCGCAAGCCGAGCGCCGCGCCGAAGAAGCCCGCCAGGAAGCGGGCCGCGAAGCCGCCCGCGCGGGACGAAGATCGCGAGCGCCAGAGGCAGGCAGTAGGGATCGGCGGCCTGGGCGCCGGCGAAGAATTCGTCGACGAGCAGACCTTTGCGTCGATGGTCTGGACGGCCCCGAAGACCGAGCGGCTCGACACACCCGAAGCGCCGCGCAGCGAGGCCCCCGCCGAGGAGCCGACGCCGCCGCCCCGGCGGGGGAGGCAGCTCCTCCCCCTCGATCAGCTGCTGGTGGCGCTCGACCGTGCCCAAGATCGCAGCGAGGTTGCGCGCCACGCCCTCGAGATCGCGCGACACCATGCGCCGATGGCGGCCCTCTTCGCCGTCCGCAACGGCCTGGTCCGGCTGCTGCACGCGAGGAGTGACTTCGACGGTGAGCGCACCGAGGCCACCGCGATCCCGGTCGATGCAACGGTGCTCTCCGGCACCGTGGAGGAAGATGGCGCCCTCCTTCGCGGCGCGCCGTCGCCGCACAGTCTGAGTGACAAGATGGGCCGGGCGCTGGGCCGCCAGGCGGTGCGCGAGGCGGCCGTCTATCCCGTGACGCTCGCGGGGCGGGTGGTGAACCTGCTCTACGTGGACAACGGCCCCGAGCATCTCGACGCCGAGGGCGGCCCCGCGCTGCGCGAGCTCTGCGAGTTCGTCGCCAAGGCCTACGAGCGCATCATCCTGTCGAGAAAGAAGACGCTGCTCTGAAGGTGCCCTCGCGGGCGCTCAGAAGTAGACGTTCCAGCGCAGCCCCAGCTCTCCCCAGCTCTGGTGGAACTCGCGGTGGCCCGCGGCCGAGAACACCAGCGCCGTGTTGCGCCCGAGCGTGAGCCGCTGCTCCCAGGCCGCCTCGAAGGCCCAGGTGCGATCGCCCAGCGCGAACCCGGTGGTGCGCAGGTACGCGTCCGACGCCCAGCGCCGGCCCGGCCCGCCGTACAGGAAGCCGACCACACCCCCCAGACCCGCGGCGTACTCGGGATCGAGCTCGGCGCCGACGTCGGCGGTGGCCTCGCCCAGCGCATAGAGCAGACCGCGCTCGCCCAGCGACGCGCCGAAGCCGACGCCTCCCCGGGTGCGCCAGATCGGCTCCGGATCGAACGAGTCGTTCGCGTCGGGGATCAGCCGCGTGCGCAACCCGGTGTCGAAGGAATAGGAGAGGTGGTGGAAGGTCTCGTCCCAGGGAACCAGCGACACCATGTCCAGCACGATGGCTTCCTCGAGCCGAACCCGGTGCTTCTCGGGGATCCAGCGCAGTGCCAGGTCGAAGAACTGGATCTGCGCGCCGCGCTTGTAGCCGTCCTCGGGGTCGAGTCGCTCGTGGAGTGCGGGGCGGATGCGGGCCTCGACATACGCGTCGCCATCGCGCACGCCGGACTCGAGCGCGAAGCGCGCCGAGCCGTGACCCTGGTCGGGGCGCTGCGCGGGGCGCTCCGGCGGCGCGAGGCTGGCTCCCACCTGCCCGGTGCCCGCGCGCGCCACCAGCAGGCTGCGGGCGCGGGGCGCCGACTCCCCGCGCTCGACGTCGCCGGCCAGATAGGCGTAGCGGAGCTCGTCGTAGGCCACCGAGAGCACGGCGGCCCGGCGCTCGGCGTCGAGCGCCGCCACCCCCTCGTCGCCCGGTGGCCGCTGCCCGGTGGCCACCTCGTGGGCCAGTCGGCGCTCCGCCGCCTCGAGCTCGCGGCCGAAGGCGCGCAGCTCGGTCTCCGCCGACGGTCGGTAGGCCACCTCCCCCAGCAGGTCGGTCTCGCGCAGCAGCACACGCACCGTGTCGACCGGGATCACCCAGAGCGGAAAGCGCTCGGTGAGCCGGAGC
>JBFGIM010000054.1:0-16797 GCA_041577695.1 Myxococcota bacterium
CACCAACCCCGTGTCTGCGGTGGAGAGGAGGCTCGCCGAGGCGCTCGCCAAGGCACCGCTCCAGCGCAACGAGTACGGCTACGATCCGTACGGCTTCCACCCCGACACTGCGCGCCGCTTCCTGCTGCCCAGCGCGCTGCTCTACACCTACTACTTCCGGGTCGAGACCCACGACATCGAGCGCGTGCCCAGCGGGCGCGTGCTGCTCGTCGCGAACCACGCCGGCCAGTTCGCCTACGACGGGGCGATGCTGGCGATGGCGATGCTGCTCGAGAGCGATCCGCCGCGGGTGGCGCGCGGTATGGGCGAGTACTTCCTGTGGCGCGTCCCGTTCATGGGTACGTCCGCGTCGCAGATCGGCACGCTGGTGGGCACGCCCGAGAACTGCGTCGCCATGCTCGAGGGCGGCGAGTGCGTCATGGTGTTTCCCGAGGGCGCCCGCGGCGCCAACAAGCCCTTCCACAAGCGCTACCAGCTCCAGGACTTCGGGCAGGGCTTCCTGCGCCTGGCGCTCGAGACCGATACGCCGATCGTTCCGGTCGGGATCGTGGGCTCCGAAGAGCAGCAGCCCGGGTTCGCCAACCTGGAGGGCTTCGGCCGCGCGCTGGGCCTGCCTTCCTTCCCCGTCACGATCAGCCAGCCCTGGATCCCGGTGCTCGGCTCGATCTTCGCCCTGCCGGTGAAGTATCGGATCCACTTCGGCGAGCCGCTGCACTTCGAGGGCAGTCCCCACGACGACGATGCCGCGATCGACGCGCACGTGGAGACCGTGAAGGACGCGCTCCGCGAGCTGCTCGCCCAGGGGCGGCGTCAGCGCAAGAGCGTCTTCCGGTAGCTGCGACTCCGGGCGGCTGAGGCCTTTTGACCCAGCTGAGTCGATCGCTGTAACCCCACGCCCCATGGATGCCCCCGGGCGTCCCGCTACCACGAGCAAGGGCGGCACATGCGTTGCACTTGCTCGGGGCAAACGGGCTGGTGCCCGGGAGGTGTGGAATGCCGATCCTGGACTACTGCCAACGCGACGTTTGCACGATCGACCGCGAGGAGACGCTGCGTGCGGCGGCCCGCAAGATGGCGTCCGAGGGCGTCGGGTCGCTGGTCGTGGTGCACGGGTCACGCCCGTGCGGAATCGTGACCGATCGCGATCTGGCGCTTCGCGTGCTCCACGATGGCTTGGACGCCGACACGGTGAGACTGAGCGAGGTGGTCCCGCCGGACCCGGTGACCGTCCACGGCAACACCCATCTCCGCGTCGCCGCCGGCGTGATGCGGCGCCGTGCCGTCCGGCGCCTGATCGTGGTCGACGAACGCGATCAGCTGCTCGGAATCATCGCGCTCGACGATCTGGTTCCGTTGCTCGCCGACGAGCTGGCCGACGCCGCCGCCGCCGTGCGATCCCAGTTCCCGGGGGCGTCCGCGCGCTCCCCGAGCCCCGAGGTGCAGGCATGATCGATCGAACGCACTACCGCAGCGAGGTCGCCTCGGTCTCCCAGGACGCGTCGGTCCTCGATGCAGCAAGAGAGATGTACCAGCACGCCGTCGGATCCCTGGTGGTGGTGGATGAGAGCGATCGGCCGATCGGGATGATCACCGACCGCGACCTCACCACGCGCGTCGTGGCGCCCTCGCTGGATCCCGCCGCTACCGCCGTGGGCGGTGTGATGAGCAAGCCGCTGGTGACGGCGACGGCGGACATTCCGCTCGATCAGGTGATCAAACGGATGCGGGAGGCCCGGGTGCGGCGGATCCCGATCGTAAAGGGCGAGAAGCTGGTCGGCTTCGTCTCACTCGACGACGTCCTCGTCAAGATCGGGCGCGAGCTGGACGACCTCGGAGAAGCCACGCTTCGCGAGACGATCGACAGCCGCCGCGGTGGGCGCAAGGAGCAGCGACGCGATGCGCTCGAGGACAGCATGGCGAATCTGCGCTCCCAGGTGGAGAAGGCGGCCGGCGAGGCGCGGGTATCGGTGCAGCGCGAGCTCGAGTCGTTGCGCGATCGGGTGCGCAAGCTGCTCGAGTAGGAAGCGGCGTCGTGGGTCGACTCCAGCTCGTCGAGGTAGGCGCGTTATCGGTGGAGCGCTTTGCTCCACTACTGGGTGAGGAGCGCGTTCGTGCCGCTGCCGAAGCGGCCTTGCGGCTGCGCGAGTCGCTGTCCGGTGCCGCGATCTGGAACGTCAACTCGACGGAGGTGGGTGGTGGGGTGGCCGAGATGCTGCGCCCGCTGCTCGCCTACTCCCGGGGCGCCGGCATCGACACCCGTTGGGCGGTGATCCAGGGAGACCCGGACTTCTTCCGCATCACCAAGCGGATCCACCACGCCCTGCACGACTCGGCCGGCGACGGATCTCCGCTCGGCGAGCGCGAGCGGAAGCACTACGAGTCGACGCTGCACGACAACGCCGCGGAGCTCGGCGCCCAGGTCCGGGCCGGCGACGTCATCATCCTCCACGATCCCCAGACCGTCGGAATGGCGCCCGGCCTGCAGCGCGCCGGGGCCGTGGTGATCTGGCGCTGTCACATCGGGGCGGATGCGCTGGGCGAGGAAGTCGACCGCGGCTGGGCGTTCCTGGCGCCCTACCTGAAGGACGTCTCCGCCACGGTCTTCTCGCGAGAGGCCTACGTGCCCTCCTACTGCGATCACGGCAAGTCGCACGTGATCGCGCCGAGCATCGATGCGTTCTCGCCGAAGAACTGCGAGCTCGACCCCGCGCTGCAACACACCGCGTTGGTGCACGCCGGCCTGGTCGAGGGCCCGCCGCCGGAGCCGAGCTGCCATCGATTCGAGCGGCCCGACGGCTCTGCCGGCCGTATCGAGCGCAGGGCGGACGTGGTGCGTCTGGGTCGCGCCCCGACCTGGGACACCCCGCTGGTGGTGCAGGTGTCGCGCTGGGATCCGCTCAAGGACATGCGCGGCGTCATGGAGGGCTTCGCGCGCCTGGTGAACGGCGCCAGCCCGTCCAACGCCGAGCTGGTGCTGGCGGGCCCCAACGTGAAGGCGGTGGCGGACGATCCGGAGGGCGCCCAGGTCTTCGACGACATCCTCGCCGAATGGCGAGCGCTTCCGCACACCGTGCGCGCCCGCGTCCACCTGGCCTCGCTTCCCACTGCCGACGTCGACGAGAACGCAATTCTCGTCAACGCGCTCCAGCGGCACGCCGCCGTGGTGGTCCAGAAGAGCCTCCGCGAGGGTTTCGGGCTCACCGTGACCGAAGCGATGTGGAAGGCGCGTCCGGTCCTCGCCAGCGCCGTGGGCGGCATCCAGGACCAGATCGAGGACGGCGTCTCGGGCGTGTTGCTACCCGACCCCACCGACCTCGACGGCTTCGGCAGCCAGCTGCGGGAGCTGCTCGAGCAGCCCCAACGGGCTGCCGCCATCGGTGCCGCGGCTCGCGAGCGCGTCCGCGAGCGCTATCTCGGGGTGCGTCATCTGATCCAGTACGCCGAGCTGATCCAGCAGCTGCGGCCTGCGTGCTAGTCTGAGCCGCGCGCCCGAACGGAAATCACAACGAGCGCCAGCGACTTCGCCTGCCTCGGAGGAGACATCGGAATGCTTCGCAACACCTTCGCCACCGGAATTGTCTGTGGGCTGTCGTGGCTCGTCACCGCGCCGGCCATTGCCTTCCCCGATGGCACCGCCCAGGGCGCCACCGACTGCGGCCCGTGCCACGGCAACACCGCCACGCAGGCGCTCATCGTGACGATCGACGGGCCGCTCCAGCTCGGCCTGGGCGAGGCCGCCACCTACACGGTGTCGATCCCCGAGGTCGGCGCCGGCGCGGCGCTCGACGTGGTGGTGGACGGCGTCGCCCTCCTGAACGTCCTGGATGGCAACACCAGGCTCGCCTCGGAAGAGCTGGTCCACGTCGATTCCAGCGTGGCGCCGCCGACCGGGAACCTGGGCGACTGGAGCTACGACTTCGAGGTGCTGGCGCCCGACACCGAGGGTGTGACCACCCTCACCGCTCTCTTGATGCAGTTCGACGGCGACGGAGATCCGACCCCCGCCGACATCTGGAACGTGGCCTCGCTCGAGATCACCGTGCCCGAGCCCGGAACAGGCGTGGCCGGTGCGTCCGCGCTGCTGACGCTGCTGGCGTTGGTGTCGCGGCGCCGCTCCAGCGCGGGCTAATCGGTCCGGCGCGGGTAGAAGGTCTTCCAGCGCGCGGCGGCCGCGGCCGTCAGGCTCAGGGTCAATACCACGCCGAAACCCAGCCGCCGCCGGAAGGTCGATTCGGCGGCCAGCGCTTCGGTGGTCTCGTCCACGCCGGCCAGGCGCGCCCTGGCGCCGTCGGCGACCTGGGAGATGCGCTCCAGGTCGTAGGTGTGGGCGATGACGACCGCGCGCTGGCGGAGCGAGGCCACCTCGCGATCGAGGCTCGACGTGTCGATCCGCCCGCGGAGCGCTTCGAGGCCGTGTTCTGCGTGGGCGATCTCCGCGTCCAGGTCCACCAGCACCTCGCGTAGCGCCACCGCGCGCTGCCCATCGTGGCACTCGGAGCAGCGATCCTCGGTGAGGATCTCGGCGGTGTCCGCCGGTCGGATGTCGTGGCCCTCGGGCATGTGGCAGGTGGTGCAGACGGCCACGGTCTCGCCCTCTTCGATCACCGAGGCCATCACGCTGGTCGCGTAGGAGTCTCGGATGTCCCCGTGGCAGGAGCCGCAGAAGGAGCCCTGCTCCCTCCAGCTCGGGGAGCCGAGGAAGCCCGCTTCGTCCTCGTCCATCGAGAGCTCCTCGTCCTCCTCGAAGGGATTGCCGCCGTGGCAACCGTCGCACGAGACACCCGCTTCCGCGTGGACGCTGTGCCTCCATTCCTCCACCGGGGCGGCCAGCTCCTCGTCTTCCTCGTCCGCGTGACAGGAGACGCAGCTGCTCTCCACTTCTGCTGCGACAGCCGGACAGACCCACCACAGTGCCACCGCCAGCGCCAGGACGAATCCCCCGCGCATCACTGCATTCCCACCGCGGTGAGCGCCACCAGGGCGACCACCACCAGGGCGAGGCTGGCGAGGAAGAGCGGCCTTCGCAGGATGTGGACGCGCTCCCCACGATCGAGGAAGGGCAACAGCACGATCGCGGTCACCGCCAGGATCTGGAGCGCGATGCCGAGCGTCTTGTTCGGTATCCAGCGCAGCACCTGGTACGGGGCCAGGAAGTACCATTCCGGTTTGACGTGCTCGGGCGTGACGAACGGATCGGCGGGCTCGAAGGCTTCGGGCGGGAAGTAGAGGTGGGGTCGGAAGAAGAGCACGGCTGCGAATACCGCCAGCACCGAAAAGGCCACCGCGAGATCCTCGAAGACGAAGTCCGGGAAGAAGTGGCGCTTCCTCGCCTCGACGACGGGGCGAAGCCGCGGCGGTGCCGAGATGCCGGAGAATCGGACCAGGTAGAGGTGGGTGACGATCAGTGCGAGCATCGCTGTCGGGAGCACCATGATGTGTAGCGCGAAGGTGCGCCCCAGGGTGGCGGGGCCCACCACCTCGCCTCCCTGTACGGCCTTTTGGATCGCCAGGCCGATGCCCGGGACGCTACCCACCAGGTTCATGCCGACGGTCGTCGCCCAGAAAGAGAGCTGGCTCCAGGGCAGTACGTACCCGGTGAAGCACAGACCCAGCGCCACGAACAGCAGGAGGCAGCCGGTGACCCAGTGCAGCTCGCGCGGCGACTTGTACGAGCCCATCACGACCACACTCAGCATGTGGAGCAGCATCACCACCACCATGGCGCTCGCGCCGTGGACGTGGAGCAGGCGGATCAACCATCCGAAGGGGATCTCGTTGGCGATGCTCTGCACGCTCTCGAAGGCGAAGCGCGCATCGGGCACGTAGTAGATCAACAGCAGGACGCCGGTCAGGAACTGGAGCGCCACGAAGATCAGGAGCACGAAGCCGAGCGAATACCACCGGTTCACCGTGGCTGGCAGCAGGTATCCGGTCAGCTGCGAACGCACGATCCGGCGCCAGCCGGTACGGGCATCCAGCCAGCCGTCGGCGTGTTCAGGCCTTTCCGACAACGACCTTGCCCCGGCTCACGGTGACGTCGAGGGCGGGGAGGGGCCCGGGCACCGGCCCGCCGAGTACCCGTCCGTCGGGTGCGAAGCGCCCGCCGTGACAAGGACAGAAGAAGATCCGCCGGCTCTGCTGCCAGTGGACGATGCAGCCCAGGTGGGTGCAGGCGCCGTCGACACCGACGATGGCGTCCGGAGTCCGCACCACGAAGCCCGGGCGCCCGCGGACCTGGACGCGCTGTGCCTGCCACATTCCCAACCCGTCGAGCGGGATCTCGGTGAGGGCAGCGGCGCCACCTGCGGCTGCCGGGGCGAGGTAGCGCGCGATCACGAAGCCCGGCCCGAGCAGGCCGGCACACCCCGCTGCGGCCGCCAGGCCGGTCCCCAGAACTCCGCGTCGCGTGACCCGCGGTCCCGGTCGCTTCTCGTCTTCCAATCGGCCTCCTTCAGCGCCTCGCTGCGGCACGTCGCTGGCGAGCCAACGCGAGCGGCATGTCCTCTGCCCGTCTTGTTAGCGCAGCTCGCCCGACCGGCGTGGGACGGATCTCCGCCGCCAGACGATACGATAGACCGATTCGCCCCGCGTCCGCCCCGGAGCGACCTCGATTGCAGGGGCGTCGCCGAGCGGGCAAGCTCCCCGCGCCCATGCCCGAGCTGGTCGACGCCCTCCGCACCGCGATCGCCCTGATGATCGGCCTCGACGCCGAGCTGGTGGAGATCGTGGGCCTCTCGCTCCGGGTGTCGTTGGCGGCCCTGGTGCTGGCCACGGCCAGCGGGCTCCCGGTGGGCGCCTTCGTGGCGATCGTGCCCTTCCCGGGCCGTCGCGCCGCCGCCGTGGTGCTGAACGCCCTGATGGGCCTGCCCCCGGTGGTGGTCGGCCTGGGCGTCTACCTGGTGTTGTCCCGCTCGGGTCCGCTCGGCTTCCTCGGCTGGCTCTTCACCCCGCGCGCGATGGTGGTGGCCCAGTGGCTGCTGATCACACCGATCGTCGCGGCGCTGGCGCGGCAGGTGGTGGAGGACCTGTGGGAGGAGTACGGCGAACAGCTCCGCTCCCTCGACGTGTCGCCGCTGCGCGCCATTCCGACGCTGTTGTGGGACGGCCGCTACCGGCTGGTCACCGCGGTGCTGGCGGGATTCGGCCGCGCCATCGCCGAGGTGGGCGCGGTGATCATCGTCGGCGGCAACATCGCCCACGTCACGCGCGTGATGACCACCGCCATCGCCCTCGAGACCAGCAAGGGCGACCTGGCGCTGGCCATGGCGCTGGGGATCCTGCTGCTGCTGCTCTCGCTCGCCGTGAACGCAGCCGCGGCACTGACCCGTGAGCTGGCGCAGGGAGCGGAGGGATGAGCCCGGGGATCCTGCCGCTGCGCTTCGAGGCCGTGACCTTCGAGCGGCGCGGTCAGCGCCTGCTGGGCCCGCTCGATTTCGAGATCGGCGGGCCGGGCCGCACGGTGGTGCTCGGACCCAACGGTGCCGGCAAGAGCCTGGTCCTGCGCATCGCCCACGGCCTGATCGAGCCGACTCGCGGCCGCGTCACCTGGCGCGGTGAAGAGGGCACCCGGCGCAGCCGGCAGGCGATGGTCTTCGAGCGGTCGGTGCTGCTGCGGCGCAGTGCGGCGGCCAACGTCGACTACGCCATCGCGCGCCGCGGTGTGCCGCGCCGCGAGCGCCGACAGCGGCGCGCGCTGGCGCTCGAGCGGACGGGCCTCGCCGACCTGGCGCAGCGGCAAGCCCGGGTGCTCTCGGCGGGCGAGCAGCAGCGGCTGGCGCTCGCCCGTGCCTGGGCGCTGGAGCCCGAGGTGCTCTTCCTGGACGAGCCGACCGCCGCGCTCGACCCCGCTGCGACCCGTTCGATCGAGGCGTTGATCGCCTCGCTCGCCGCGGCTGGAACCAAGATCATCATGACCACCCACGATCTAGGCCAGGCCCGTCGTCTTGCCGACGAAGTGCTGTTCCTCCACCGCGGTGCGTTGGTGGAGCGCGCCCCGGCGGCAGCGTTCTTCGAGGACCCGCAGAGCGAGCCAGCCCGGGCCTTCCTGGAGGGGAAGCTGCTGTGGTGATGCGTGGCATCGCGATCGGAGTCGCGCTCACGCTGGGGTTGGCCCTGGGCGACGAGGCGAGAGCGCGCCCGCTGGTGGTGGCATCCACCACGTCCACCGAGAACTCTGGACTCTTCGACGCGATCCTGCCCCGCTTCCGCCAGCGCACGGGCATCGAGGTGCGCGTCGTGGCGGTCGGGACCGGACAGGCGTTGCGTCTGGCACGTCGCGGCGACGCCGATGTGCTGCTGGTACACGACCGCCGCTCCGAGGAGGAATTCGTGCGCGAGGGGTTCGGTGTCGAACGACACGCCCTGATGCACAACGACTTCGTGGTGGTGGGCCCCGCCGCCGACCCTGCCGGCGTGCGCGGTGCCGTCGACGTCGGCGCGGCGCTGCGGCGGATCGCGCAGCAGCGCGTCCCCTTCGTCTCGCGCGGAGACGATTCGGGCACGCACAAGGCCGAGCTGCGCTTGTGGGCCGACGCCGGCATCGATCCGAGCGCCGAATCGGGCACATGGTATCGGGAGAGCGGCTCGGGCATGGGCGCTACCCTGAACACTGCCGCCGGAATGGGCGCCTACGCCCTGACCGACCGCGGAACCTGGCTCGCCTTCCGGAACCGGCAGGATCTGGAAATCCTGGTGCAGGGCGACGAACGCCTGACGAATCCCTACGGAGTCATCCTGGTGGACCCCGCGCGACATCCCCACGTCAATGCAGTCGATGGTCAGCGGCTGATCGACTGGTTGGTGTCGGAAGAAGGGCAGGGAGCGATCCGCGAGTTCCGCATCCACGGCGAGCCGCTCTTCGTGCCCGACGCGTTGCGCTGAGACGGACCGGGATCAGCCGGCCTTCGCACCCGCGCCGCGGATTCCGAGCAGGGCCATGTCCACCAGCGGATCCACCAGCTTCGGCGAGAGCGAGCCGCCCGCGAAGAAGAGGCGCACCGCGATCGGACCCACCACCAGGTCGGCGGCCAGCTCGAGATCGAGATCGGCCGGCAGCTCGCCCCGCTCGACCGCTCGTTCGAGGGCGCGCATCAGCGGACGCCGCCGACCCTTGAGGACCGGCTCGAAGAGCTCGGAGAGCTCCGGGTTCTGGGCGCGCTCGCCCGCCAGGCTGGGAAGCACCGCGGCCAGCGGCGTCGAGTTGAACAGCTCCAGGTAGCTGCGCAGCATCCCCTTCAGGTCGCCCACCAGATCGCCGGTGTCGGCCTCGGCGAGCGACGGCAGCTGACCGAACGCCTCGACCACGAGCGGCAGCTTCGAGGGCCAGCGCCGGTAGATGGTGGCCTTGCCCACGCCCGCCCGGTTGGCGACGCCCTCCACCGTGAGCGCCGAGAAACCCACCTCGGCGAGTAGCTCGAGGGTCGCGTCGAGGATCGCCTGGTGGGCCTCCTCGCTTCGGGGTCGGCCGGCCGGGGAGCCGTTCTCCCGGCCGGGACGCTCGCTGCTGGCACTCACGGGACGCTCCTGAAAGTAGACGAGAAGCGAAGCTGGATCGGCTGGTTACGAGATCTGCGCCGCGTCTCGATGGCTCGTTGGCATTCCCATCTATTACGATACTATACGTCTCGTTCTCATTCATCCCCCGTCCGCCGACAGTCCGGGACCCCCGGCGGCCGGAGGCTGCGGAGGTCCGTCGGATGGCGTCGCCCGCTCGCTGGGATCTGGAGGTCGATCTCGTCGCCGTGGGCTCGGGCCTCGGGGCGGTCTGCGCCGCCATCGCCGCCCACGACCTCGGCCTCCAGGTGGCGGTGCTCGAAAAGGCGCCCAAGCTCGGCGGTGTCTGTGCCTACGGTGGCGGCGAGGTCTTCGTCCCCAACAGCCACAAGATGCGCGAGCAGGGGATCGAGGATTCGGACGAGGCGGGCCGCGCCTACTTCGAGTTCCTGGCGGCGGGCTTCTCGCGGCCGGCCCACCGTGCGAAGCTCCTCGACACCATGCACGCCGCGGTCGAGTACTTCGAGCGCGAAGCCGGCGTGCGCTGGCTCGCCGTCGAGGGGTTGCCCGACTATTACTACCCGGAAGCGCCCGGCTCCCACGCCGGGGGTCGCTACCTCTCGACCGACATCTTCGACGGCGCCTCGCTGGGACCCTGGCAGAAGAAGACGCTGCTGACCCCGCACGTTCCGCTGGGCCTGCTGCACCGCGAGATGTACGCCATGGGCGGGCTGGCCAAGGTGACCGAGTGGGACTACGAGCTGCTCGGCAAGCGCATCGCCGAGGACAAGCGCACCTGGGGCCCCGGCATGATGGGCTGGTTCCTCAAGGCCGCCCTGATCGACCGCGGGATCCCGGCCTTCGTCGAGTGTCCGGCCCGCGCACTGGTGGCCGAAGAGGGTGCCGTCGTCGGCGTGCGCGCCGAGCGCGAGGGCGCGCCCTTCCACGTGCGCGCGCGGCGCGGCGTGATGATGGCGATCGGCGGCTACGACAACGACAAGGCGCTGGCCTGCCAGTTCGAGGCGATGCCCGACTGGAATTCCGCCTGCCCACCGTACCTGCACGGCGACCACCTGGTGATGGCCGGTGAGCTGGGCGCCGCCATCGCTGCGGTGCCGCCCACGAACCTGGCGATGTTCTACGGCTACAACATTCCCGGCGAGGAAGCCGAGGGGGAGCCGCTGTTCCGCTCCTCCTGGGAGTGCGGCTGTCCCCACGCCATCTGGGTGAACACCAGTGGCCAGCGTTTCTGTGACGAGTCGTTCTACAAGGACTACCAGCCGCGGCTGCGCCAGTGGGACGGCCGTCACCAGCGGATGCCGAACCTGCCGCCCTTCCTGATCTTCGACCAGAACTACCGCGACCACTATCCACTCGGTTCCTTCATGCCGGGTCAACCGCTGCCCGAGGCGCTGGTGGAGCAGGCCGACACGCCGCGCGCCCTGGCCGGGAAGCTCGGCATCGATCCGGACGGGTTGGAGGCGACCCTCGCCCGCTACAACGAGTTCGCGGCAAAGGGCGAGGACCCGGACTTCCAGTCGGGCTCGCAGCCGTGGTCGGTGCGCCTGACCGGCGATCAGAGCTACCCGAACCCGTGCGTGGGTCCGCTCGACAAGGCGCCGTACTTCGGGGTGCGGCTGGTGCCCGTCGGTGTCGGCATCAATTCGCACGGTCTCGAGACCAACACCGATGCCCAGGTGATGCACGTGCGCGGCCATCCGATTCCCGGCCTCTACGCCGCCGGCAACTCGGCCGCCCTGCTCGACCTGGGCGGTGGCTACCAGAGCGGAACCTCCAACATGCGCGCCCTCACCTGGGGCTACATCGCCGGGCGCCACGTCGCCGGGAAGTCCTGACGCAGATGGCCGAGGCCGAGTACGCCACCACCGCGAGCCTTCCCGTCGATACGATCTGGAACTTCGTCCAGGACATGGACAAGTGGGCGACCTACGTGGTGGGATACCAGGGCCACGAGAAGCACGACGAGCGCCACTCGACCTGGACGCTGAAGGGCGACGTCGGCGTGCTGACCCGCACGCTCACCTTCGAGGTCCACATCACCGAGTGGAGCGGGCCCGAGCGGGTCCGCTTCACGCTGCAAGGCGTCAACGAGGCGATGAGCGGCGAGGGCTGCTTCACGCTCGAGGCCGAGGGGCCCGGAACCGCTGCCACTTCGGCGGCGCCGAAGCGCTCCGCCCGGCCCTGGTGGTCGCGCTGGCTCGCGGCGATCGCGCGTTTCTTCTATCGCTGGCGCCACGGTGCTGCCGAGCGCGCTCCCGAGGGAGCCGGGTCGCCCGGCGCCGCGCGCACGCGCCTCACGTTCCAGCTTCGCCTCGAGCCGGGCGGGCCGATGGCCCCGATGATCAATGCCATGATCGCGCCGTTGCTGGTGCCCGCCGCCGAGGATCTCGCCAACCGGATCATGGGACACCTGGAGCGCGAGGCCGGAGCCGCCTGAGCACCGGCAGCGCAGGAGAGCCGAACGATGCTGGAATACGACCCCTTCTCGGAAGAGGTGATGCGCGACCCGCATCCGATCTATGCCCGCCTGCGCGAGGAGGCGCCCTGCTACTACGTGGAGAAATGGGACGCCTGGGCGCTGTCGCGTTTCCAGGACATCTGGAACGCGTCGATGGACGCCGAGCACTTCACCGCCAGCAAGGGCACGACCTCGAGCCACCTGCTCACCAAGGTCCAGCCGGTCACGCCGATGATCAACCTGATGGACCCGCCCTCGCACACGGCGCTGCGCTCCAGGATCTCACGCTTCTTCACGCCGGGCGTCGTGCGCCGGCTCGAGACGCAGATCCAGGGCTTCGTCGACGAGGCCTACGCACCGCTGCTCGATCGCGCGGGTGCCGACCTCTTCAACGACTTCGCCACGCGGGTGTCGGTGAAGGTGGCGTGTCTCGCCAACGGCTTCCCGCTCGAGGACGCCGAGATGCTCAATCAGATGGTGTGGCGCTTCTTCGGCCGCGAGGAGGGCGTCGAGGGCATCACCCAGGACGGCCTGGCGGCCATGATGGAGATGACGGCCTACTTCGCCGAGCTGATCCAGAAGCGCCGCAAGGCGGGGGTCGCCGATGCGGGCAACGTCATCGACGTGGTCCTCGGCGCGCAGATCGAGGGTCGCAACTACAGCGACGAGGAGGCGGGCTCGCACCTCTCGATGTTCCTGATCGGCGGGGCCGAGACCTTCCCCAAGGTCTTCTCCAGCGCGATCCACCGGCTCTGGCAGCACCCGGACCAGCGGGCGCGCTGCGCCGCCGATCCGTCACTGGTGCCGGACGCCTTCCAGGAGGTGCTGCGCTACGACATGCCCACGCAGTTCCTGATGCGCTCGATCACCCGCGACTTCGAGCTGCACGGGCAGAAGCTCCGGGCCGGTCAGCCGATCATGTTCCTCTATCCGTCGGCCAACCGGGACCCGCGCGAGTTCGAGGACCCGGACCGCTTCGACATCGGCCGCAAGCCGCCGCGCATCCTCTCCTTCGGACACGGCATCCACATGTGCATTGGCCAGCACTTCGCCAAGCTGGAAGGGAAGCTGTGTCTCCAGAAGGTGCTGGCCGATGCGCCGCACTACGAGGTGGAGGAAGGCAAGCTCTCCCGGATCCGCACCGAGTTCGTCCAGGGCTGGGAGACCATGCCCGTGCGCTTCGAGCGGAGCTAGCTCGGAGCCCCGTGGCGCGCCAGCCGCTCCCGGTCCGGCTCTACAACGGGGCCCAACGCCTGATCGGCGCGGTGCGCGCGCCGGAGCCCTTCGTCGAAGCCGAGGCCTCGCTGAGAGAAGCCGCTCGCAAGGCCACGGGCCTCGAAGATTTCGGCGACGACGACTACGGGGCGGGGCTCCGGGTGCTCCTCGAGGCCTACGACCGCGAGGCGCGTCTCACGCCCTTCGGCCGCATGATGGTGCGGGGCGAGCTGACCGGCGTGCTGGCGGCGCGGCTGCTGACCGAGGCGGGCTGGAAGCGCGACCCCGGCCTGCTCGAGCACGAGATCCGCCGGCCGATCTTCATCCTCGGCCTGCCGCGCACCGGCACCACCGCGCTGCACTTCCTGCTGGGCCAGGACCCGTCCAACCAGGTGCTCGAATACTGGCTCGCCGGCGCGCCCGGTCCGCGGCCGCCGCGCGAGCAATGGGAGGCCGACCCGCGCTTCGTGAATGCGCTGCGCGCGTTGCGGCTGATGTACTATCTCGATCCGGGCCTGAAGGCGATCCACTGGATGACCGCCGACGGACCCGACGAGTGCCGCCACCTCTTCCTCCAGTCCTTCGTCGACCACACCTTCGATTCGAACGCGACGATCCCCAGCTACACGCGCTGGTTCGCCGCCCAGGACATGCGAGCCGCCTACGCCCGTCACCGAGACGTCCTCAAGCTGGTGGGTTCGCCCACACCGGAGCGGCGCTGGGTGCTCAAATATCCGTCGCATATGCGCCATCTCGACATCCTGCTCGAGACCTATCCGGACGCCTGCATCGTGCAGACCCACCGCGACCCGACCCGGGTGCTGCCCTCGATCTGCAGCCTGGTGCGCGGCTGGCGCGGGCTCTACGAGGGGCCCGTGGCGGGCGTCGAGATCGGGAGCTGGCAGCTCGAGATGTACGCCGGAATGATGGAGAAGGCGATGCGCGTGCGGGATGCCCGGCCCGCCTCGCACTTCTTCGATCTCTCGTTCTCCGAGCTGGTGCACGATCCGGTGACGGCGATCGGGCGCATGTACGAGCACTTCGGGGGCGCGCTCTCGGCCGACGGCGAGGAGCGCCTGCGCGCCTGGCACCGCGACAATCCCCAGGGCAAACACGGGGGCCACGCCTACCGCGCCGAAGAATTCGGGATCAGCGACGACGAGATCTGGCAGCGCTTCCGTTCCTACACCGAGCGCTTCGGCGTGGAGCCGGAGAAGGGGCGCGACAACTAGCCGCTGCTAGAGCGTGTCGAGCGCGACCACCCGGGTGGTGGGCTCCGGGTGTTCTTCGGCGCCGACCCAGCGCAGGCACATGGTGCCGCGGCGGTGGCCCGCGGTGTCCAGCCAGTTGTCCGCGCCCGGGTCGCGCGCGGCCCGCACGAGCCGGACCGAGCCGTCCGGTCGCACGCGCGCGCCGTGGTGGTTGACTGCGATGCGGTGGTAGCGGTAGTCGAGCGACTCCATCCAGTAGTTGTTCACCTGGAAGTTCCAGTAGTCGCAGGGCGGGGGCGTCACCTCGATCACCAGGGCCTCGTCCGGCGCGATCTCCCAGTAGCCGTGGTAGTAGACGATGTTCGGGTCGCCGTGGGCAGCGGCGGCGACGGCGGGGTCGAAACGCGGCAGCTCGTTCGGGTGACGCGCGAAGCCCTCGGCCCAGTCGGCGAAGAGCGCCGCCGTTCCGGCGACGTAGCTCGCGGCCTGCTGGAGTCCCCGATCGACGAAGTCGGCGGTCACCGGCGCGGGCGGTCCTTCGACGCCCAGGCGCTCGAGGGTCAGCTCTGCCACGCGCTCGCGTTCGCGGTCGCCGAAGGTCTGGCGCACGATCAGCAGCGAGGTGTCTTCCTCCATCGGCAGCCAGTTGCCCGGTTGCCGTCGGCGCGAGAGCGTGATCTCGAAACGGCCGTCGGCGCCGATCTCGAGCTCGCCTGCCTCCAGGTAGCCGGTCTGCCCGCGCCGGCCGGAGCTGCCGTAGCCGCCCGCGTAGCTGCCGAAGCCCAGGTAGTGGACCGTGCCGCGCGTGCCGGAGAGCCGGTACTCCTGGTCTCCCCGCAGCGCCGCGCTCTGGTAGTAGTTGTCCGGGTTGTCGGCGCCGATCTTGACGGTCTCGTGGGCGGGGCGGCGCAGCACCGGGTAGAGCGGGTCGGCGAACTCCAGGAAGGACTCCAGGGCCACCCGGGTCAGCGGGCTCTGGTAGCGGAAGCCCTCGGCGCGATCGAAGGCATCCCGGGGCGAGGTGTCGCGCAGGATCACGTCGCCGGCGCGCTTCAGGGTGTCGCAGAAATCGGACCAGCTGCGGCCGTCGAGGATGCGTTCGGCGGCGTCGGAAGTCATTTCGTCGACCTCGTTGGTGGGAATCGGCGCGTCAGTATACTGCGACCGCCGCGTCGGGCCGGCTTCGAGGGCGGGGAGGGCGAGGGTGAGCGGACGCATCGCGATCTCGGTGACCGTCTCCGGGATCTCGCGTCTCTTCGGATCGGATCCCGCCGGAGTGGTCGAGGCGGCGCGCGTTGCAGACGCCGCCGGCATCGACCAGCTCGCGCTGCCCGATCATCTGGCCATCGGGTCGCGCACCGATCGCTACCCGTACGGGCGCTTTCCGCTGCCGGCGGACGAGCCCTGGCTCGAGCCGCTCACCACGCTGGCCGCGATGGCCGCGGTCACCGAGCGGGTGCGCCTCGCCACCGGCATCCTGATCGCGCCGTTGCGGCCCGCCCTGTTGTTGGCGAAGACGGCGGCCACCCTGGATGTCCTGTCCCGCGGCCGGCTCGACCTGGGGGTGGGCGTCGGCTGGCAGCCCGAGGAGTTCGAGGGGGCCGGGGTCCCGTTCGCGTCGCGTGCGCGGCGCATGGACGACACGCTGCGCGCCTGTCGCGCGCTGTGGCGCGACGCGCCCGCCTCGTTCGAGTCGGAGACGGTGCGCTTCGCCGAGCTGCGCTGCCTGCCGCACCCGGTGCAGCCGGGGGGGCCGCCGATCTGGTTCGGCGTCGCCGCCACCCCCCGCAACGCGCGCCGCATCGCCGAGCTGGGCGCCGGCTGGATGCCGATCCTGCCGGAGCCCGGCGCCCTGGACGACGGGCTCGCCGTCGTGCGCGAGGCGTGGGCGGCCGCGGGTCGCGCTCCCGGAACGCTCGGCGTGCGCCTGGGCGCGCCAATCGCAACCGGTGCCGACGGTCGTCCGGACCTCGAGCGCACCCTGTCCGAGCTGCCGCGTTTGGCGGAGTCCGGCGTCACGGTGGCCGCGTTCCCGCTGGCGGCGTTCGCCGGCGAACCCGGCTCGGTGAGCGCGGTGCTCGAGCGGCTGGGAGCCGCGGCGCGCTGAGCGAGACGCCGCTCAGCCGGAGGTGTCGCGCTTGACCCAGCCGCGCTCGTAGGGCGCCATGAACACCACGGTGAGCGCCATGTGGCTGTGCAGCCAGCGCCCGTCGACGCGCTGGTAGGCGTCGTCCTCGACGCCGGCCATCCAGAGCGCGCGATCGTCGCGCGATGTGCACGGGGCGAGGATGTCCCAGCGCGCGGTCGCCCGATCGCCGTCGACCTGGATGCGGGGCTTGACGAAGAAGTGCCACGAGAAGTTCAGCGTGGGCTCGGCGAAGCGGCGCCGGATCGCATCGC
>JBFGIM010000055.1:0-16716 GCA_041577695.1 Myxococcota bacterium
AGGCCTCTTCAACGTGATGCAGGAGCGCGACGTCCAGGTGAAGGGCTATCGGATCCGACTGCCGGTGGACGTCCTGGTCGTGGCCAGCGCCAACCCCGAGGACTACACCAGCCGGGGTCGCATCATCACGCCGCTCAAGGACCGCTACGCGGCCCAGATCCGCACCCACTACCCGCCCACCCGGGAGCTCGAGCGCGCCGTGATGGAGCAGGAGGCCAAGCTGCCGGCAGTCGAGGGCGTGTCGGTCGTGGTGCCCGACTTCCTGGCCGATCTGGTGGCCGAGCTCACGTTGCAGGCGCGCTCGAGCCCGGACGTGGATCAGGGCTCCGGGGTCTCGGTGCGCATGTCGATCGCCAACTACGAGACGCTGGTGGCGAACGCCCTGCGGCGCGCGCTGCGCACCGGCGAGAGCGAGGCGGTGCCGCGTATCACCGACCTGCCGGCGCTGGCGGTCTCCACGGCCGGGAAGCTCGAGCTCGAGTACGCCGGCGCCGAGCGCTCGGAGGGCGAGGTGGTGCAGGATCTGACGCGGCGCGCCACCCGGGTGATCTTCGACGCCGACGGGCCGGGGGAGGGGGCCGCCGCCATCGTCGACGCCTTCGCCCAGGGCTGGAAGGTGGAGGTGGGCTCGGAGCTGCCCTCGTCCGAGTATCTCGAGGGACTCGACCAGATCCCCGGCCTCCAGGAGGCGGCGGCGCGGCTCGCGGGCGGCGACTCGCCGGCGCGGCTGGCGTCGGCCATCGAGTTCGTGCTGGAGGGTCTGCACCTGTCGAATCGGCTCAACAAGAGCGAGCACGAGGGGCGGGCGCGCTACGCAGCGGCGTGAAGACCTGGCGCTACAGCCACTGGGACGGCAGCCAGCGCGAGTTCTCGCTCGAGGCCCGCCAGGCGCTGGACGCCCTCTCCGACCTGATGATGGAGGGGCTCGACGCGCGCGAGGCCCTCGAGTGGATGCGGCGCGGCGGCTTCGAGCTGGCCGGCCTCGACATGCGGGTGATGGGGCTCGAGGAGATCCTCGACGAGCTGCGCGAGGCCCAGCGGACGCTGGAAGAGCGCTATCGCATGGACCAGGCGCTCGACGATCTGCGCCGGCGCCTGGAGCAGATCCTGGACCAGGAAGAGACGGCACAGCGCCAGCGCCACGGCTACGAGTCGCAGCGCATGAACGAGTTCCTCGAGCGGCGCCACACGCCGGCCGAGCAGCTCTCGGATGCCATCGAGCGCTTCGACGACTGGCGCTTCGAGGACGCCCAGGCGGGCGAGGACTACCGGGAGCTGCGCGAGGAGCTCGAGCGACTGCGCCAGCTGGAGGATTTCCTGCAGCAGCGTGGCGAGCGCTTCCGCGGGCCCGAGGTGGCGGACTACGATACGGCTCAGTCGATCCGCGGGCAGATCGAGGCGCTCGAACGGCTGGGCCGGGAGCTCGCGTCGGGCAACCTCGAATCGATCGATCCCGGGCAGCTCGGCGATTGGCTCTCGCAGGACGCGCAGCGTTCGCTGGTCTGGATCCGCGATCTGGAATCGAACCTGGAGCAGGAGGGCTACCTCCGCCCCGGTGAGAGGGGCCCCGAGCTGACGCCCCGCGCGATTCGCCGCATCGGTGCCCAGGCGTTGGCGGCCGTCTACGGCGCGCTCCGCAAGGGACGCCCGGGCGCCCACGAGACCTCCCGCCAGGGCGTGGGCCTGCCGCGCCCCGACGAGACCCGCCCCCACAGCTTCGGGGACGCTCTCGACATCGACGTGGTCCGATCTCTCATGAACGCGATCAAGAGAAGGGCTTCGGGGTCTACAGAGGGAAGCGAGAGTCGCTCGATCGCCTGGGACGTGGAGGACCTCGAGGTCCGCGAGACCGACTTCCTCACCCAGACGACCACGGTGCTGCTGTTGGACCTGAGCTGGTCGATGTCCTGGGCGAATCGCTTCCCCGCCGCCAAGCGGGTGGCGCTGGCCCTCGACCACCTGATCCGCACCCGCTACCCGCGCGATCACTTCTTCGTGGTGGGCTTCTCCACGCGCGCTCGGGAGATCCCGATCCGGGAGCTGCCCGAGACCAGCTGGGACATGGGCGAGCCCTTCACGAACCTCCAGGAGGGCCTGATGGTCGCCGAGCGGCTGATCGCCCAGCACCCGACGCCGAGCGCCCAGGTGCTGGTGATCACCGACGGTCAGCCCACGGCATACTTCCGCGGCAAGGAGCTCCACGTGGAATGGCCGATGGGCTTCGGTGGGGTGTCCCCTCACGCGGTGGCCGAGACCCTGAAGCAGGTTCGGCGCATCACCCGGCGCGGCGTGACCATCAACACCTTCATGCTCGACGCCGCGCCCGAGCTGGTGGGGTTCGTCGAGCGCATGACCCAGATCAACAAGGGACGTGCGCTCTATACCTCGCCCACCCAGCTCGGGTCGTTCGTGATGGTCGACTACCTGTCCGGCCGAAGGGCTCGCTCGAGCTGATGGCCGGAGCACTGGCGCGACTCTCCGGGAACCTGTCCCACGCGGTGCGCCGCAGCGTGCTCTATGCCGCCTTGGATCGCCGCGCCCCCTGCTGGCTGGTGTTGCGTCTGGCGCCACCCCTCGACGAGATCCGCGCGCCGAGCCGTCCCTGGAGCGGCGAGCGCCCGGTGAGCCTGATCGAGGCGCTGCGCTGTCTCGAGAGCGCGGCGGGCGATCCCCGCCTGCACGGCGTGTGCCTGCGGCTGGCCGGGGCTCCGCACGGACTGGCCGCGGCGGCCTCGCTGCGGCGCGCGGTGGATGCGGTGCGGGCCGCCGGCAAGGACGTGGTCGCCTACGGCGATCGGCTGAGCGCCGCCGCCTACTGGGTCGCGACCGGCGCCAGCCAGATCTGGCTGCCCGAGACCGGCTCGCTCGATCTGGTGGGCTTGCGCAGCGAGGGCGTCTTCCTGGGCGGCCTGCTGTCGCGGCTCGACGTGCGCCCGGAAGTCATCCGGATGGGCACCCACAAGACGGCGGCAGAGACCTTCACGCGCGAGCAGATGTCGCCCGAGCAGCGCGAGCAGATCGAGGCCTACCTCGACGATCTCTACCAGGCGCTGGTGGAAGCCGTGGCGAGTGGGCGCGGACTCTCGGAGTCGTCCGTGCGCGACCGCATCGACGCTGGACCCTACGGTGTCGCCGCCGCCTGCGAGGCCGGCCTGATCGACGGGGCGCGCTTCCCCGACGAGGTGGAGGTGGCGCTGGCGGAGCGCGCGACCGAGACGCGCAACGAGAGCGACCCGGACGGGCGGGCGCGCTGGATCGACGCGCGCACCTACTACGCCCTCCACGTGGGCGACGCCGGCTGGCGGCCGCTGGGGCCCGACCTGCCCCACGTGGCCTACCTGAGCCTCGGGGGCACCATCCGCCGCGGCGGCTGGCCCTTCGGTTCCGGCGTCGACGGGCTGCGCGCGTTGATCGAGCGCCTGCGCCGGGATCCGGCCGTGCGCGCCATCGTGTTGCGGGTGCACTCGCCCGGCGGCGACGCCCTGGCCTCGGACCTGCTGTGGCGCGCCCTGCACCTGGCGGCCCGTGACAAGCCGCTGGTGGTCTCGATGGGCGAGGTGGCGGCCTCGGGCGGCTACCTCGCCGCCGTGGCCGGCCACACCCTGCTGGCCGAGGCGCCGACCCTGACCGGCTCGATCGGTGTCGTGGGCGGCAAGCTCGATCTCTCGGGGCTCTATGAGCGGCTGGGGATCGGCCGCGACGGCGCGGAGCGCGGCCGCCGCGCGGGCATCCTGAGCGATGCGCGCGGCTTCACCCCCGACGAGCGCTCCGCCCTGCGCAAGGAGATGCGCGCGATCTACGAGGTGTTCCTGCGCCGCGTCGGGACCGGGCGTTCGCTGCCCCGCGAGGCGGTGGAGCGGGTGGCCGAGGGACGCGTCTGGAGCGGCGCCCGCGCGCGAGGGCTCCAGCTCGTGGACGCCCTGGGCGGTCCGCTCGAGGCCCTGCGCGAGGCGCGGGCGCGCGCCGGCATCGCCGAGAGCGAGCGCTTCCTGGTCGACATCCACCCGCGGCTGCTGCCCTTCGAGGGGCTGCGGGCCTGGTTCGGCAGCCGCGCCTCGCTGTGACGCGACGTCTGAAGCACGACATGCCCGGCCCCGACTGGCGGGTGGAGCCCGCCCGGGTGGCCGCCGAGGGCTGGGAGTCGATCTTCGCGCCCGACCTGCGCCCGCCGCTGCGGATGGTGGTCGAGCTGGGCTTCGGCCGCGGCGAGTACCTGATGCACCTGGCCGAGAACGATCCCGACGCCGCCCACGTCGGCGTCGAAGTGTCGCGCAAGCGGGTGCTCAAGATGGCGCGTCGGCTGGCGCGCACGCCCCTGCGCAACGTGCGACTGCTCAACGCCACCGGCGAGCAGGTGGTCCGCGAGCTGCTGCGCCCGGCCTCGGTGGAGGCGGTGTGGATCAACTTCTCGGACCCGTGGCCGAAGAAGCGCCACCACCGCCGGCGCCTGGTGCAAGCGGGACTGGTCGCCGACATCGCCGAACGGCTGGTGCCGGGCGGCACGCTCTACGTCGCCACCGACGACCCCGTCTACGCCGAGCACATCGATACCACCCTGGCCGCCGAGGCGCGACTCGAGAACGCCTACGCACCCCGCTCCTGGTTGCCCGAGGTACCGGGACGCAAGCCCACTGCCTACGAGCTGGAATGGCGCGCCGAGGGCCGCCCGCTGCACTTCTGGGCCTACCGGCGCCGCGCCGGCGGCTTCGGTTGACACCCCACCGGCGCCGGGTAGGGTCGAACGCGTCCCTTCCGGATGTGCCCATGGCCGACGATCGACCTGCCCAGCTGAAGGACCACGCGGTGGCCTCGCTCCGCGAGCGCTTCGCCGCCAGCGGTCTGGAGCCCTACCGCGCCGACCAGGTGGCGGCGTGGGTCTACGCGCGCGGCGTCGAGGACCCGTCCGCCATGACCGACCTGGGTGAGGCGCTGCGCCGGCGCCTGGCGCGCGAGTGGAGCTTCCGCGCCCTCGAGCTGGAGGAGGCCCAGCACGCCGCCGACGGCACCGTGAAGGGAACGCTGCGCTGCGCCGACGGCGAGGTGATCGAGTCGGTGCTGATTCCCGAAGGTGACCGCACGACGCTCTGCATCTCCACCCAGGTGGGATGCCCGCTGGCCTGCTCGTTCTGCGCCACCGGGGCGCTGGGCTTCGGCCGCAACCTGAGCACCGCCGAGATCGTCGATCAGGTGTGCCGCATGCGCGACGTGCTGCCCGCCGACCGCCGCATCACCAATGTGGTCTACATGGGCATGGGGGAGCCGCTGCTCAACCTGCCCGCGGTGCTGGAGTCGATCCGGATCCTGCAGCACCCGCGTGGCTTCGCCTTCGGCCCGCGGCGCATCACGGTCTCGACGGCCGGCGTGGTGCCGCGCATCCGCGAGCTGATGGACGCGGTGCGGGTGAACCTTGCGGTGTCGCTGCACGCGCCGACCGACGCGGTCCGCAACCGGCTGGTGCCGCTCAACCGGCGCTTTCCGCTGGACGTCCTGATCGGCGAGCTGCGCCGGCTGCCCGGACTGTCGGCGCGCCATCCGGTCTTCTTCGAATACACCTTGATGGCGGGCGTCAACGACGCGCTCGAGGATGCGCGTCAGCTGGCGCGCCTGCTGCGCGGCGTCCCCTCCAAGGTCAACCTGATCCCGATGAACCCCCACGTGGACGCGGCCGAGCGGCCCCCGACCGAGGCCGTGACCGAGGCCTTCGCCGGCGAGCTGGTGCAGAGCGGCCTCACCGTGACCCTGCGCCGCCCGCGCGGCAGCGACATCGACGCCGCCTGCGGGCAGCTCGCCGCTCGCGGGCGCGGCCGTGCCGCCGAGAGCCGCGCACTCCAGTGATCTACGCGGTCGGCGACATCCACGGTCGCCTCGACAAGCTCGACGCACTGCTGGAGCGGCTGCCGCTGCGCGCCGACGACCGCCTGGTGTTCCTGGGGGATTACGTCGACCGCGGTCCCGACGCCCGGGGCGTCGTGGACCGCCTGATCCGGCTCGCGCGCGAGCGCCCCTGCGTGTTCCTGATGGGCAACCACGAGTCGATGTTCCTCGACTTCGTGGGGTGGCGCGGCGGCCGCTACTTCGGACGCGACGTCTTCCTGGCCAACGGCGGCCACGAGACGCTGGCGTCCTACGGGGTTCCGGATCTGCTGGTGCCGCCCGGGCCCGGGGAGTTCCGCTGGCCGCCGGGGCACGAGGCATTCTTCCGGGACCTGCGTCTGAGCCACGTCGAGGCCGACTACCTGTTCGTCCACGCCGGCCTCGGACGCGCCGCCGGCCTGGGCAACGACCTCGACTACGCCCTGCGTCGCGCTCGCCCCCAGGACCTGCTCTGGGACCGCGCCACCCTGGACCGTCCCCACGAGCTGCCGGCGACGGTCGTCTACGGTCACACCCCCCAGCCCGACTTCCAGGTCCGCTGGAACCGCCCCTACAGCATCGGGATCGACACCGGCGCGGTCTACGGCGGCGCGCTCACCGCGTTGCGGCTGCCCGACGAGAGCGTGTTCCAGGCGTGAGTGGCCCCGGTAGGGGGGGTCAGGGGACGACGAGTTCCTGGCCGACGCGGATCTGATCGGGGCGATCGATCCGGTTGGCCGCCGCCAGCTTGGACACGGGCACACCCACGCGACGCGAGATCGACCAGAGCGTCTCGCCGCGCTGGACCCGATAGCGGCTCCCGACCCAGTTCGGGTCGGCCTTCACCCCGCGTCCGCGGGACGCCACGCGCACGCCGCTGTCGGGGATCTTCAGTACCTGGCCGACGCGGATGCGATGTCGGCTGCGCAGGTTGTTGGCGGCTACCAGCGAGCGCTCGCTCACGCCGAAGCGCGCCGCGATCCGCGACAGGGTGTCGCCGCGGTTCACTCGATAGCGCTGGTCGCGACGCTGCTTGGCGTGGCGTTGGGCCGCGGGGATCGCCGCGAGCAGCTCCGCGGCCGGCGGCCGGTCCGCCACCTTGGGGAGCAGCAGCGGATAGCCGGCCGGAACCCGCTTCTGTCCCCGCCAGACCGAGGAGCGCAGCGGGGGATTCAGTTCGCGCAGCAAGGCCTTGTCCACCCCGAAGACCTGGGCCAGGGCGTCGGCGGTGTAGAAGGCGTCGGTGACCACGCGCTCGCGCTGCGGCGCGACCGCCGGCTGGAGCTCGCCGAAGTATGCGGTGGCGTTGCGCTCGACGTGGAGCGCGGCCAGGAACTCGGCGTAGAAGTTGCGCGACGCGAAGCCGAAGGTGCGCGCCTTGTAGCGCTCCGAGATGACCCCCATGTCGCGGGAGCCGACCTGTCGCACCGCGCGCTCCATGCCGCCGGCGCCGTGGTTGTAGGCCGTGATGGCCAGCGGCCAGCTGCCGGTGCGATCGAAGTTCTCGGCCAGCAGCCGGGCGGCCGCCACCGAGGCCAGGTGCGGATCGAAGCGCTCGTCCAACACGTGATCGACCCGCAGGAAGCGCTTGCCAGTGGAACGGGTGAACTGCCACAGACCCGCGGCGCCGGCGTGGGAGACGGCGGTCGGGTTGTAGGAAGATTCGACGTGGGGGAGGGCGGCCAGCTCCGCCGGCAGTCCGCGCTCCTGCAGCACCTGCTGGATGTGGGTCTCCCACTGGCCGGAGCGGATCACCCCGTCGCGGAACCTGTCGGCCAGGCCGCGCTGGAAGCGCACGCGGCGGGCGGCCTCCTCGAGGGTCTTCGAGGCGACGTCCGGCGGCCACAGTGCGAGCACCCTCCGGTGCTCCGCATCGAGCCCGCGGCGATCGCTCCTGGCGAGGGCGCGCAGGATCGAGATGTAGTGTTCCTTGCGCCGCTCCAGGCGCCGCTCGGAGGCACGTCGGGACAACGTCTGGGGCAGCTCGATGGTCTCGTAGACGACGCCGAGGTGCCGGGAGTCGTGGATCAGGCCGCGGTCGGACGGAACTTCGGCGTAGATCCGAGTCCAGAACGCCACATTCGGCTCGAGCGCCGCGGGCAGCGGAAACCGCTCGTCCGCGCTCGACGCCGCCGTGAGGATGAGAAGCGCCGCGAGGGCCACCGGGAAGCTACAACGCATGGTCTACCTCTGGATCGGCAGGTGGTGGCTGGAACCTGAAACGAGTCCGCAGCGGCACGACTCCGCGGAGCGCGGCCGGCGCCGAGGGGGGAGGGCGGCGCCGATCGGGGCAGTCTAGTTGGGGGGATGGCGCCTCGGCAAGCGGGGGTCACCCGCTCTCCACGGGATCAGCGTTTGCGCCCCTTGCGGCGGTCCTTGCGGGCCTGCTTGCGCTTCTTCTTGCTGCGCTGGCGCTGCCGGGCCACGGTCGCGGCGCTCGGTCCAGCACGGCCGGCGCCCTCGCCCAGGCGCGCCAGGAGATCGGGGTCGATCCCGCCGGCCCCGGCCAGCTTGCCGAGGCCCGGCATCCGGCCCAGCAGGCCGCCGCCGCCTCCTCCGCCCAGCGCCGCCATCATCTCGCGCATCTGGGAGAAGCGTTTGACCAGCTCGGTCACGTCGCTCTGCTGGCGGCCGCTGCCGCGGGCGATCCGCGAGGCGCGGCTGCGATCGATGATCTCGGGCTGCTTGCGCTCCTGCGGCGTCATCGAGTGGATCAACGCCTGGACCCTGGTCAGCTCGCCTTCGTCGACCTGCTCGGCGATCTGGCCGAAGCCCGGCATCTTGGCCATCACGTCGGCCAGCGGCCCCATGCGGCGGATGGTGCGCAGCTGGGTGAGCAGGTCGTCCATCCCGAAGCGGCCCTTCAGGATGCGCTCCGCGTCCTTCTCGGCCTGCTCGGCGTCGGCGACCTCTTCGAAGTCCTGTACCAGGCCGACCACGTCGCCCATGCCGAGAATGCGCGAGGCCAGGCCCTCCGGCCGGAACGCCTCGAGCCGGTCGAGCGACTCGCCGGTCCCCAGGAACTTGATGGGGACGCCGGTGACCTCCTTGATCGCCAGGGCGGCGCCGCCGCGCGCGTCCCCGTCGAGCTTGGTGAGGATCAGGCCGTCGAGGGACAGCCGTTGCGAGAACGAACGCGCGACGTTGACGGCATCGCGGCCCATCAACGCGTCGCAGACCAGCAGCGCGTTGGAGGCGCCGGCGACCCCTGCGATGCCCCCGAGCTCCTCCATCAGCTCGTCGTCGATCGCCAGGCGTCCCGCGGTGTCGTAGACCACGGCGTCGAAGCCCTCGCGCCGCGCCCGCTCGCGCGCGGCCTGGCAGATCGCGACGGCGCCGTCCTCCGGGGCGCCCGCGTGCACCGTCACGCCGATGCGCTCGCCGAGCTGTTGCAGCTGGAGGATTGCCGCTGGACGGTGCACGTCGGCGGCGACCAGCAACGGCTTGCGGCCCTGCTTCTCGAGGTGCCGGGCCAGCTTTGCGGCCACGGTGGTCTTGCCGACGCCCTGCAGGCCGAAGAGCATCACCGACACCACGCCCCGATCGTCCCGGCGCATCCGGGTATCGACCGGGCCCATCAGGGCCTCGAGCTCCTTCTGGCAAGTGGCGATGAAGTGCTGTCCCGGGCTCACCTGCTGCTTGCGGCCGGCCCGATCGCGCACGCGGGTGCGCACCTTCTCGCCCAGCGAGCGCTCCTTGACCCGCTCCAGGAAGCCGCGGACCACCTCGAGGTCGACGTCGGCCTCCAGCAGCGAGGTCCGCACCTCGCGGAGCGCCTCGTCGACGTTCTCCTCGCTGAGCTCGCGAACGCCCTGGAGGCGCTCGCGGGCGCTGGTGAATCCCCGGGTCAGGGTCTCGAGCATTGCTTCCTCTCGCCCGACGGACGTGCCGCGGGCGAGGAGGATAAACGAGCGACGCGGCGACCGCCCGGGCGCGTCGGGCCGAGTCGCGCGCCCTCCCACCGGCGTTGTATGATGCGGCCTCGCGGAGCCACGCAGGGCAGGGGGAGCGCCGGAGTGCGTACCGAAGTCGAAGCCCAGATCACGGGCAACGTGTGGAAGATCGAGAAGGCTGTGGGCGACTCCCTCGACGACGGTGAGGTGATCCTGATCCTGGAGTCCATGAAGATGGAGATCCCGGTGGAGGCGCCCACCGCCGGCCGCCTGGCCGAGATCCGCGTGGCAGAGGGCGACAACATCGAAGAGGGTGCGGTGCTGGCCGTGATCGAGGCCTGAGCATCCCACTCGGTCGGGAGTCCCACGCTTGGCCACCGCCCCCCAGGCACCCGTTTCTGCGCCGGTCGCGCCCGCTGCGCCCGTACGGGTGCGCTCGCTGCGGCGCAGACAGAAGAGCGAGGCGCTCGAGCGCCTGCACCGCGACCCCGTCACGAACCTGTTCCTGATCGACCTGGTCGAGCGGCTCGGCGACTCGGCCGCGCGCGGCGAGCCGAGTCCGGATCTGCTCGGCGCCTGGCGCGGAGAGGTTCTCGTCGGCGTTGCCGCGCGACGGCCCACCATGGTGCTCGAGGACGCCCTCGAGCCCGTGGTGCTCGAGGCCCTGGTGCCGCGACTCGCAGAAGCGGCGGCCGGCCTGATCCGCAGCCCCGCCCGGCAGGTGGCTCCTCTCTGGGCCGAGCTGCAGCGCCACGGCCGGCGCGCACTGGTGGACCGGGCCGAGGCCGTGCTGCGCCTGGTCCAGGCCGATGCGTGCCTGGTGGCCCCGCCGGCGGGCATCCGTGTGCGCAGCGCGCGCCGCGACGACCTGGACGCCCTGATCGACGCGGCCCGCGAGAGCCTCCGCGAAGAGGGGCGGCCCGATCCGTTCCTCGGCGACCCGCGCGGCTTCCGGCGCTGGGTGCGTGGAAGGTTGCCCGACGCGGTGGTGGGCGAAGTGGACGGGCGCGCGCTCTTCGCGGGTTACGCCGACGTGCGTCGCCCCGAGGGCTGGCTGCTCCAGGGCGTCTACACCGAGCCTGTCGGGCGCCGCGGGGGCCTGGCCAGTGTCGGGGTCTCCGAGCTCTGTCGACGCGCGTTCGACGCCGGTGCGGACCACGTGCAGCTCTCGGTGGTCGAGGGCAATGCGCCCGCGCGCGCGCTGTACGAGAAGCTCGGCTTCCGCCCCTTTGCATCGCTGCGGACGCTGCTCTTCGTCTGAGCCGGCGCCGCCGCGCAGAGCCATCCAACCGACGGAGGAACCATGGCACTTCTGGACGGGAAAGTCGCAATCGTAACCGGGGCCGGGGGAGGTATCGGCCGCGAACATGCGCTGGCGCTGGCCAGGGCCGGCGCGCGCGTCGTGGTCAACGACCTGGGCGGTGCGCGCGACGGCACCGGCGCGAGCAGTGCGATGGCCGAGGCCGTGGTGGAGGAGATCCGCGGCGCCGGCGGCGAGGCCGCCGCGAACTGCGACAACGTGGCCACCGCCAGTGGGGGCGAGGCGATCCTGGCCAGCGCGATCGAGGCCTTCGGCCGGGCCGACGTGCTGGTGAACAACGCCGGCATCCTGCGCGACAAGACCTTCGCCAAGATGGACGAGGATCTCTGGGATGCCGTCGTCGCGGTCCACCTGAAGGGCACCTACTGCGTGACGCGACCCTTCTACAACCACCTGCGCGAGCAGGGCACCGGCGGTTCCATCATCAACACCTCGTCCACGTCGGGGCTCGAGGGCAACTTCGGTCAGACCAACTACGGTGCGGCCAAGGCGGGCATCGCCGGTTTCACGCGCTGTCTCGCCATCGAGGGCCAGAAGTACGGCATCCGGGTCAACGCCATCGCCCCGGTCGCGCTCACCCGCATGACCGAGGACCTGCCCGTCGCCAAGACCGGCGCCTTCAAGGCGATGGGCCCCGAACACATTGCGCCGCTGATCGTCTACCTGGCCAGCGACCTGGCGGCGGACGTGACCAAGCGCATCTTCTTCGTCGGGGGCGGCAAGATCTCGGAGATGCGCATGGTCCGCACCGAGGGCGTCACCAAGGCCGACGGCTTCTGGACCCCCGAGGAGATCGGCAAGAGGATCGACCAGATCCTCGGCTGAGTCGCCGTCGTCATTCCGCCAACCCAGGTGCTGGCTGCTATGATCCGTTGCATGGAGCCGGACGGCGGGGGGAGGCGGGTCGAAGCGGAGCGCGTGGTCGCCCGCGACCCGCTCTCGGCGATGACCCCGCGCTTCAACTTCTTCTTCCGCTGGTTCGCCAACTACTTCTTCCGCGACATCCAGCTCGACGACGCCACCGTGCAGCGCCTGCGCGACCTGGAGAGCCAGGGCTCGGTGATCTACGTGATGCGCTACGCGAGTCGTCTGGACTACTTCCTGTTCAACACGTTGTTCGTGCGCCACGGCCTGCGCCTGTCGAACTTCGCCAACGGCTTCCACTTCGATTACTACCAACCGCTGTGGACGGTATTGCGCCAGCGGCTGGGCAGCTGGCGATGGCTGAGGCGGGGCGCCGGCCGCGCGCTTCGACCCGAGCAGCGCGAGACGGTGCGCGCGCTCGTGGCCGATGGGGAGTCGCTCTTCCTGTTCCTGCGAACCGAGCGCCTGCGTTCCTGGCTGCGCGGGCGCCGTCACGTGGCGCAGGCCGAGCGATCGGACCGCGACCTGCTGCGCGAGGCGGTCGGCGAGGTCTGGCCCGGCGGGCGCCCGCTCCACCTGGTGCCCCTGGCGCTCTTCTGGCGCAAGGGCCCGCGCAACGAGCGCCGTTTCCTCAACCTGGCCTACGGCGCGCCCACGCGTCCGAGTGATCTCGCCAAGGTCACCTCGTTCCTGCTGAACTACCGCGAACTGGCGGTGAAGGTCGGCGAGCCGATCGACATGGCGGGTTTCGTCGAGGAACGGCGCGAGCGCGGCCTCGACGCGGTGGTGCGCATGGTGCGGCGCTCGATCCTGATCTTCCTCTACCGCCAGGAGAAGGTGGTGGAGGGGCCGACGCTGCGGCCGATCCACAAGGTGCAGGAGGCCGTGCTGAGCTCTCCGACCCTGGAGCGCGCGATCGAGGCGCAGGCCCGCACGCGCCAGCGTTCGCGCGAGGCGGCGCGCGCCGACGCCGAGAGCATGTTCCGCGAGATCGCGGCGCAGATGAACAGCACCTTCCTGGCTCTGTTGAACCAGGTGGTGACGCCGATCTTCCGGCGCCTGTTCGTGTCGGTCGACACGTCGGGACTCGAACAAGTGGCGGGCTACGCCCGATCGAACCCGATCGTGCTCGTGCCGAACCACCGCTCGTACTTCGATTTCCTGCTGCTCTCCTGGCTCTTCTATGGCAACCACCTGGTGCCGCCCCACATCGCGGCGCGCGAGAACATGGCCTTCGGGCCGTTCGGCTTCGTGTTCCGGCGGGCGGGTGCGTTCTTCCTGCGCCGGTCCTTCGAGGATCCGCTCTACAAGGAAGTGTTCCGCGCCTACGTGGCCTACCTGGTCAAGGAGGGCTTCACCCAGGAGTTCTTCATCGAGGGCGGTCGCTCCCGCACCGGACGCAGCCTGACGCCGAAGCTGGGCATGCTTTCGTGGGACGTGGAGGGTTTCCTGGCCGGCTCGCGCGCGGATCTCTTCTTCGTGCCGGTCGGGATCACCTACGAGCGGCTGGTCGAGGAGGGCGCCATGCTCGACGAGCTGGCGGGCGGAACGAAGCAGAGGGAGAGCGTGGCCGGCCTGCTGCGTGCCCGGAAGGTGCTGCGGCGTCGCTGGGGGTCGGCCCACCTGCGCTTCGGCGAGCCGATCTCGCTGGCCGCCGCGATCGGAGACCGGCGTGGGCGCTTCGCGGCGGAGGCGAACGCGGACGACGTCGCCGAGAAGCGCCGTTTCATCGAGCAATTCGGCAACCGGATCGTCGAGCGGATCAACGAAGTCACCGTGGCGAGCGCCACATCGGTGGCGGCCGCCGCCTTCCTGGGCGCGGCGCGTCGCGGTCTGCTGCGCCACGAGCTGGTGCGCTCGATGCAGCAGGTGATCGATCTGCTGACGCTCCAGGGGGTGCAGCTCACGCCGGCCCTGGAGCGCGACCGGGGCGAGTTCGACGACTCGATCTCCTTCCTGCTGCGCAACGACCTGATCCGGCGCGCCGACGATCCGCGCGGCGACGTGCTCTACTTCGAAGAGGGCAAGCGCGGCTTGCTCGACATCTACCGCAACGCCATCGCGCACTTCCTGGCGCGACCGAGCTTCCTGGCGCGGCGTCTGCTGGTGGGCGGGTCGCGCGATGAGCTGGCCGCCGACCTCGGCTTCTGGAACGAGTTCTTCTACCACGAGTTCTTCACGCCGACCTGCGACGGAAGCGATCCGGTGCTCCAGCCGCTGCTGGATCACTTCGAGCGGATCGAAGTGGTGGAGCGTCGCGACGACTACTATCGCGCCGCGGAGAAGGGGCACGACTACCTGGGCGCGCTGGCGGCACAGACCGTGGGGCTGATCGAGGCCTACGCGGCCGCCTTCCAGTCGGTGCTGGTCCACGAGGAGCTCGGCACCACCAAGCAGCTGGTACGCCGCATCACCGAGGCCTTTGCGCGCAACGAGTTGCTCGGTCAGGTCGAGAGCTCGGAAGCTTCCAACCGCACCACCTTTGCGAACGCGCTCGACGCCCTGGTCCGGCGCGGGGTGCTGGTGCGCCAGCACACCAAGAACGCGCGCGAGGCCAGCTTCCAGCGGGGCCCCGCCTTCGACGAGCTTCCCGGCCTGTGCGACCGGCTGGCGGGGGTGCTCGGGGACCGGTAGTTTCCGCGGCTCGCCATGGATCCCATCGACGCGCTTGATTTCTCCAAGGGAGACGGTCTCGTGACCGCCATCGCCCAGGACGCCGCGACCGGCGAGATCCTGATGGTGGCCCACATGAACCGCGAGTCGTTCCAGAAGACGCTCGCGCGCGGCGAGGTGGTGTACTGGAGCCGAAGCCGCGGTCTGTGGCACAAAGGCGAGGAGAGCGGCAACGTGCAGCGCCTGGTCGAGCTGCGCATCGACTGCGACGGGGACGCCGTGTTGCTCCGTGTCGAGCAGGTCGGCGACGCGGCCTGCCACACGGGCAAGCGCTCCTGCTTCTTCCGCCGCCTGTCCGGGGATTCGTGGGACGACGACGGGGTGCAGGTCTTCGACCCCGCAGAGGTCTACAAGAAATGAGTGCGTCGCGACGCGTGCTGCGGCTGGGCATCCCGAAGGGCAGCCTCCAGGACACCACCGTGAAGCTCTTCGAGCACGCCGGCTACCAGATCGGGATCTCCTCGCGCTCCTACTATCCGAGCGTGGACGACCCGGAGCTCGAGTGCATCCTGATCCGCGCCCAGGAGATGGCGCGCTACGTCGAACAGGGAGTGATGGACGCGGGGATCACCGGTCTCGACTGGGTGCTCGAGAACCGCGCCAAGGTCAAGGAGCTGGCCGACCTGCGCGCGCCGTGGCCCAACTACCGCCCGGTGCGCTGGGTGCTGGCGGTGAAGGAGGGCTCGAAGCTGCGCTCGGCCGCGGACCTCGAGGGCAAGCGCATCGCCACCGAGGCGGTGGGCCTCACCAAGGGCTACCTGCGCAAGCACGGCGTCAGCGCCCACGTCGAGTTCTCGTGGGGCGCCACCGAGGTGAAGCCGCCCGTGCTGGCCGACGCCATCGTCGACGTCTCCGAGACGGGGTCGAGCCTGCGCGCCAACAACCTGCGCGTGATCGACGAGGTGCTCGAGAGCACCCCGCGGCTGATCGTGAACAGGAGCGCATACCAGGACGAGTGGAAGCGGCGCAAGCTGGAGCGGATGCTGCTGTTGCTGCGGGGCGCGATCGCCGCCATCGATCGGGTGGGTCTGATGATGAACGTGCCGGGCGACCGGCTGGAACACGTGCTCGAGCGGCTGCCCGCGCTGCACAAGCCGACCATCTCCAACCTGGCCGACGACGGATGGGTGGCGATCAACACCGTGATCGAGGAGCGCCTGGTCCGGGAGCTGGTTCCGCAGCTCGTCGAGGCCGGTGCGGCCGGCATCGTCGAGTACCCGCTCTCCAAGATCATTGGCTAGCGACCGGGAGCGCGGTGGGCCGGCTCGCCACCTGCTCGGTCTGCTTCCGGCCTACGCGCGCACCGCGTGGGAGGGATTGCGTCCCGTCCCCGGCGGCCGCCCGCCGCGCATCGCCCAGGCGGTGATCCGCGGGCCCGAGGGCGTGCTGCTGGCGCTGCGCTCGGACCTGCGCGGCTGGGAGCTGCCCGGCGGCAACGCCCGCGCCGGCGAGAGCGACAGCGCGGCGTTGGTGCGCGAGGTGCGCGAGGAGACCGGCCTGGTGATCGCGCCCGAGCGGCGCGTCGGCACCTATCGGCGCAGCGGCTTCTGGGCCCACGAGGCACTGGTGTTCGTGTGCCGGGTCGAGGGCGGCCGGCTTCGTCCGAGTGAGGAGACGCCCCGGCTGGCGTGGTTCCCCACCGACCGGTTGCCGGCGACGCTCTTCCCCTGGTTCCGCGGGCCGCTCGAAGACGCCCTGGCCGAGCTGGAACGACCGGTGGAGCGGAGCGAGCACCAGGGCCTGGCCGCCATCTGGACCGGCATGCGGATCGACCTGCGCATGCGATGGTCGAACGACCGCGCCCGCTGATCCGGTCCCCTCCAACCACCACGAACGAATGAACCCGCCGGGTCGGGGGCACCGGCGGGTTCGTCCGTGGAGACGGGAATCGGGACCTTGGAATCAGCGGCGGTTCTCGCGGAGCCCGCTGGCCTCCCACTCCTTGCTCAGCTGGTCGAGCTTGCGGGAGAACTCGTCGAAGGGCTCGTCGAAGGAGAGGATGATCTCGGTGGTGCGCGGGATCTCGTCGCCGTTCAGCAACCCGCGGTAGCGGTTCAGGTTGGCGAGGATCGCCTCGGCCACCTTGAGCGCGCGCTTCTCGGTCTTGATCAG
>JBFGIM010000056.1:0-16664 GCA_041577695.1 Myxococcota bacterium
AACCTGCGCGACCCCGACCGCCCGCGCCGGCTGGTGAGCGATTCCGACGCGGGCGTGCGCATCTCGGCGTTCCGGGGCGGGTGGGACCTGACCCTCAACTACCTCTACTTCTACGACGACCGCCCGGTGTTGCGCGCGCGCCCGGGGCTGGTGGGCGGTCTGCCCGGGCTGGTCGTGACACCGGAGTACGAGCGCAGCCATCTGGTGGGGGGCAGCTTCAGCAACGCCTTCGGCGACCTCACCGTGCGCGGCGAGCTCGGCTACCAGTTCGAGCGCTGGCTCCCCTCCGACTCGCCGCGCTCAGGCGATGGCGCCGTCCGGGTGCAGGACCTCTCCTACGTGATCGGCCTCGATTGGTTCGGATTCGACGAGACGCTGTTGAGCTTCCAGCTGTTCCAGAGCTGGCTCACCCGCCAGGCGCCCGGCCTGATCCGCGACCGCCTCGACACCAACGTGACGCTGCTGCTGCAGCGCGAGTTCTGGAACGACCGGCTCGCGGCGCGCGGCATCTGGATCCACAACGTCAACCAGGGCGACGGGCTGGTGCGACCGCAGCTGCAGTACGAGGTGAACGACGACGTGCGTGTGTGGGGCGGCTTCGATCTCTTCTACGGGACGGGCCGCGGACTCTTCGGGCAGTTCGACTCCGCGGACCGACTGGTGCTGGGCCTGGAGTTCGGCTTCTGATCCTTCCCGCGGCCCGGGCTTCGGGTAGACTCGTGCCATGTCCTTCGCGTCCGCCGCAGGCGCCAAGCTCTACTACGAGATTCATGGCGACGGCCCTCCGCTGCTCCTGATCACCGGGTTGGGGGGATCGTGTCGGGGCTGGCTGGCGCTCCAGGTGCCCGCCTTCGCCGCCGCCCACCGGACGCTGATCTACGACCACCGGGGCGTCGGCGAGAGCGAAGAACCGGGCCAGCCCTACTCGATCGCGGACCTGGCCGACGACGCGGCGGCGCTGCTCGAGAGCCTCGGCATCGAACGCGCCCACGTGCTGGGCAGCTTCATGGGCGGCATGGTCGCCCAGGAGCTGGCGCTGCGGCACCCCGAACGCGTGGACCGCCTGGTGCTGGTGGGTACCTACGCGCGACCCGACGCCAAGCGCCGCCTGCTGATCGAGACGTGGCTCGACCTGGCCCAACAGAAGGCGCCGCCCGAGCGGCTGCTGCGCGAACGGGTGCTCTGGACCCTGACCGACGAGACCTTCGAGCAGCGCGACCTGGTCGAGCAGATGCTCGAGGGGTACCGCAACGCCGGCTTCCCGCTCAGCTTCGAGAGCCTCGAGCGCCAGTGCCGTGCCTGTCTCGCCCACGACACCAGCGCGCGGCTGGCGGAGCTGGCCCGGCCCACCCTGGTGGTATGCGGCGAGCAGGACGCGCTGACGCCACCTCGGCTCCATCGCGAGCTGGTGGCCGCGCTGCCCGACGCGCACCTGGTCACCATCCCGAGCGCCGCCCACCTCGTCATGGTCGAGGCCGCCGAGCGCTTCAACGACACCGTGCTCCAGTTCCTCGCCGAAGCGCGCTGAGGGGGGCGTGATCCGGTGAGCGGAATCGACGCCGCGGTCGACGCCCTGCTGCGCCCTGCCGCCGACGCGCTGGCGGCCGTGGTGTTCTTCGCGGTGCCGATCGGCGGAACCGAGCTGCCGCTCGTGGTGCTGTGGCTGGTGTCGGGGGCGGTCTACTTCACGCTGCGTTTCCGCTTCGTCGGACTCACCGGATTCCGCCACGCCCTGCACCTGGTGCGGGGGCGCCACGCGCTGGGGGACGGACCCGGCGAGGTCTCCCACTTCCAGGCGCTCTCGACGGCGATCTCGGGCACCGTGGGCATCGGCAACATCGGCGGCGTCGCCATCGCGGTCTCGGTCGGCGGTCCCGGCGCCGCGTTCTGGATGGTGGTGGCCGGACTGCTCGGCATGGCCACCAAGTTCGTCGAGTGCAGCCTTGGCGTGATCTACCGCACCGAACACGCGGACGGCACCGTCTCCGGCGGACCCATGTACTACCTCCAGCACGGTCTGGCGGAGCGGGGCTTCCCGCGGCTGGGGCGCGGCCTCGGCATCTTCTACGCGGCGGGCATCGTGATCGGGTGCCTGGGCATCGGCAACATGTTCCAGTCGAACCAGGCCTTCGCGCAGATCGTCACGGTGACCGGTGGCGAAGCGAGCACACTGGCGGACAAGGGCTGGCTGGTGGGCCTGGTGCTGGCCGCCGTCGTGGCGGCGGTGATCCTCGGCGGCATCCGCAGCATCGCGCGGGTGGCGGCCACGCTGGTCCCCTTCATGGCGCTGCTCTACCTGGGCGCCGCCGCGGCCGTGCTCGTGATGAACCGGGAGGCCTTGCCGTGGGCGCTGGGCGCCATGATCCAGGGCGCCTTCACGACGGCCGGCGTCGCCGGCGGGGCCCTGGGCGCCGCAATCGTGGGCTTCCAGCGCGCGGCCTTCTCCAACGAAGCCGGGCTCGGGTCGGCCACCGTCGCGCACTCCGCGGTGCGAACCCGCGAGCCGATGAGCGAGGGCTTCGTGGCTCTTCTCGAGCCCTTCATCGACACCGTCGTGATCTGCAACGCAACCGCGCTGGTGGTCATCACCACCCACTACTTCGATCCCGGTTTCGCATCGGGCCTGGGTGGCATCGAGATCACCTCGGCCGCCTTCGAGCGCCAGCTGAGCTGGGCACCGGTCCCCCTGGCCGTGGCCGCCACGCTCTTTGCGTTTTCGACGATGGTCTCCTGGGCCTACTACGGCCTCAAGGGATGGACCTATCTGGTCGGTTCGGGCCGCACCGCCGAGCGCGCCTTCAACGCGCTGTTCTGCGCCTTCGTCGCACTGGGCGCCGCCATCCAGCTCGAGTCGGTGCTCGATTTCTCCGACGCCATGGTGTTCCTGATCTGCGTGCCCAACGTCCTGGGACTGTACGTGCTGAGCCCGGTGGTGGCGGACCGGCTCGCTCGCTACCGGCGGCGCTGACTCACTCGGACGAGACCGCGGCCACCAGGGCCAGGTCGCGCTCGCGCACCGTGTCGGTGTCGAACTTGCGGGCCGCGGCGGCCATCCGGGTGAGCGCGGCGCCCAGGGCCATGGGGGGCTTGGTGTCGCCCTTCTTGGCCCGGTGGAAGCGCACCGGATTGATGCGGGCCACCACGTAGTTGCGCAGGTACGGCGAGCGGAAGCCGCGCTGCTGGAGTGCCTCGATGATGCGCTTCACCTCGGCATCGATCGTGAGCAGTCGCGCCGCATAGCCCTCCCGTTCGCGCAGGCTCACCGCCAGCGAGCGCGACGAGAAGCGATCCACCTTGCGCAGCAGCGGGCTGTAGGCGCCTCCGGCAAATCGCGCCTGCTGCTCGTACACGATGCCTAGGGTCAAGAGCTCGGGCGCCTCGAACTCCGCCGCGAAGTCCGTCTCCTTCGCCCGCTTGTGACGGCGCGCCAGCTCGCGCGCCATGCGGATCACCTCGAGGCTGCGATCCTTCAGGTTGTGCGCCTTCTCGGTGTTGAGCGCCAGGATCTTGAAGGCCAGCGACTCGTCGGGCGAGATCAGCGCGGTGATCTGCCGCAGGCCCAGCACCTTGGCCGCCGCCAGCCGGTGGCGACCGTTGGGTGTCCAGAAGCCGCCGCCGGCGCCGCGTACCACGATCAGCGGATCGAGGAACGAGCCGCTCTCCTCGATCTTCTGCGCCAGCCGCTTGGTGTGGGTGGGCGAGAGGTCGCGCTGGAACGGCGTGGGCTCGATCGCCTCGCACGGCAGCGATGCCAGCAGCATCGGCCGTCCCGAGAACGGCTCGCGGTAGGCGCCGATCGCCGCGCCGCCGGCCGACTCCACCGCGGCCACCAGGGGCGCCAGCTCGGGAGCATCGAGACCGAGGCGCACGTCGGCGCCGCTGAGGCCGCGCTTCTCCTTGCGGGGCGTCAGCCGCTTGCGCGCGTTGCTCCGGCGCGCGGTGCCCTTGCGCGCCGCCTTCTTCTTCGCGGCCTTCTTGCGGGTGGCCCGGGCCGTCATGATCGGATGCTACACACGCCGCCGGGCCACCACACCCGGCGGTGGGGCGCCGATCTGCCTGCGATCCTATGCTCGCACGGCGCGGCCCCCCGAGCCGCCCAGGAGACCCCCCGTGTCCCACGAACTCATCCTCCACCACTACGACATGTCGCCCTACGCCGAGAAGGTCCGGCTGATGTTCGGACTGAAGGGCCTGGCCTGGCGCTCGGTGCAGATCCCGATCGTGATGCCGAAGCCCGACCTCACCGAGCTGACCGGCGGCTACCGTCGCACGCCCACGCTCCAGATCGGGGCCGACATCTACTGCGACACCAAGATGTGCGCGCAGGTGCTCGAAGCGCTGCACCCGGAGCCGAGCCTGTTTCCGTCGGGAGATCCGGCCACGGTCTGGGGCGTGTCGCGCCAGGCGGAGACGAGCTTCATGATGGCGGTGACGATCTTCCTCGGGGCCGGCGGTCTCTTCGACGAGGCCTTCATCGAGGACCGCAAGAAGATGGCGCCGGGCGTCGACTTCGCGGGTGCCTCCAGGATCGTGGCGGCCAAGATCCTCCAGCTGCGCGCCAACCTGGAGCGGCTCGAGGCGCAGCTCGCCGACGGCCGCGCCTTCCTGCTGGGCGCCGCCCCGAGCCTGGCGGACCTGGCCGCCTACCACGCCCACCGCTTCCTGTCGGTGCATCCCGCCACGGCGGGTCTGCTGCCGCCGCTGAAGAGCCTGTCGGCCTGGATGGAACGCGTGGCTGCGATCGGTCATGGCGATCGCTCGGAGCTGTCTTCGACCGACGCGATCGCCGTCGCCCGCGACGCCACGCCGACGGGCTGCCCGGACCCGCCGACGGCGCTTCCCGAGGGTCTCGCATGGGGCGACGCCGTCACCGTACTTCCCGAGGAGGTGGGTTCGGGCCCGGTGACCGGCGAGCTGGTGCCGAGCGGCATCCACGAGATCGCCGTGCGCCGCCACTCGGAACGGGCGGGCGAGCTGATCGTGCACTTCCCACGCGAGGACTACCTGGTCGTCCGCCACGGCTGAGCCGCCAGAGGCACCCGTCTTCCCGGGCTCAGCCGCGTGGCGCGACTCCGGGTGCGGGTAGCCAGAGCCGCAGCAGCAACATCCCGGCTGCGCCGCAGATCACCGACGCCACCAGGACGCCGACCTTCGCCGCGGGAAGCAGCGGACCGTCGAGGGCGAGCCCCGCGATGAAGAGCGACATGGTGAAGCCGATGCCCGCCAGCAGTCCGCCGGCCAGGATCACCCGCCAGCTCAGATCCCCGGGGAGACGCGCGACGCCGAGGCGCACCGCCAGATAGCTGGCGCCGAGGATCCCGAGCGGCTTGCCCACCACGAGACCCGCGGCGACGGCCAGCGCGACCGGCTCGCGGATCAGCGAGGCGTCCACGGTGACGCCCGCGTTGGCCAGCGCGAACACCGGCATGATGACGAAGGCCGACCAGGGGTGGACGCGGTTCTCCAGCCGCTCCAGGGGCGAGAGCGCCTCGCGCACCGCGGTCTCGGCGCGTCGCAGCAGATGGTGGCGGTCGACGTCGGGCGTCGGCTCGTCACCCTGCCAGAGCGACTCGACACGCGCGATGATCCGCTTGGCACGGCTGTCGCTGACCCAGGGTCGGCTCGGCGTCAGCAGGCCCAGGGCCACCCCGGCCAGCGTCGCGTGGACCCCGGATTCGTGGAGCGCCAGCCAGATCAGGCTCCCGAAGAGCACGTAGACCGGAACCGAGCGCACCCCCACCCAGCGCAGCCCCACCACGAGGCCGAGCCCGGCGAAGGCCAGCAGCAGGGCCCCCACGTTCAGACCGCTGGTGTAGCCGATGGCGATCACGAGGATTGCGCCGATGTCGTCCGCAATGGCCAGGGAGAGCAGCAGGACGCGCAAGCTCGCGGGCACGCGCGATCCCAGCAGCGCCAGGCAGCCGACCACGAAGGCGATGTCGGTCGCCATCGGGATTCCCCAGCCCCGGGCCGCGGCGCCGCCGCCCTCGAACGCGAGGAAGACCCCGGCGGGGACCAGCATCCCGCCCAGTGCGGCCGCCATCGGCAGCGTGGCCTGGCGGATGTCGCGGAGCTCGCCGAGCACCAGCTCCCGCTTCACCTCGAGCCCGACGACGAAGAAGAAGATCCCCATCAGGCCGTCGTTGACCCAGTGCTTGAGCGAATGTTCCATCTGGAAGGCGCCGAAGCCGAACGAGACGCGGGTCTTCCACAGACCCGCGAAGGCGTCGGCCGCGGCCGAGTTGGCCACGGCGAAGGCGACCACGGCGGCGAGCAGCAGGACGACCCCGCTCGTCGCTTCCACGTGGAGGAAGCGCTGCAGCGGCTCGACGACGCGGTCGATCCGCTCGCGCGGCAGATCGGGACGGGGATCCAAGGTGGCCCTCCTGTGTACTGGCAGAACCTTACCGGCTGGCCCTGCTGCGGCTCGCCCGCGCCTCCGGAGCCACTCTACCGGTCGGTAAGTGGCGTGCTAGATTCCCCGGGTCCCGCCGCTTCCAGCCAGCCTTCCGCTCGGCCGACGACGCCGACCCCAGGAGTCGCCCGATGTCCCGATCCCGCCTTCTGTTCGCCCTCGCCCTCGGCCTGACGCTGGCCCTGCCGGCCACGGGACACAACGTGGACTTCCCGATGCCGGGCGACGACATCCTCGTTCGCACCAACCAGGGCCCGGGCACCCAGACCTTCAGCTTCGACAGCGCCGGGGGCAACACCCCGGCGCCCAGCAACCCGGCGAGCCTGGGCTCCGCCCTGCTGGTGCGCGGCGTCGGTGCCAACGGTGGGCGCACCGAGCTGATCGACCTGGACTTCACCAAGTGGTCGGCGAACGGAGGCGGCTACGTCTACACCGACGGGACTGGAGCGCGCGGCGGCGTCACCAACGTCTCGATCGCTGCGGGCTCGCTCTCGATCGATGCTTCGGGCAGCAACTGGAGCTGGGAGCCGGCAGGAGCCCAGGACGAGGTGTGGGTCCACTTCCGGATCGAGGAGGAGTGGTACTGCGCGCAGTTCACGCCGGGCAATTCGACCGTCGCCAACAATACGGCGGGGCACTTCTCGGCCTCGGGAGCGCCCGCTCCGGTCGGGTGTCCCGCGCAGGTCTGCGGCAACGGCGACCTCGAGTTCGGCGAGGAGTGCGACGACGGCAATCTGACGGACGGCGACGGCTGCGACGTCGACTGCACCATCGGCACCTGTGAGGCCCCGGCGTTCTCCACCACCTTCGAGGGCATCCGCAGCGTCATCTTCGAGTCCCCGGCCTACGGCTGCTCCTTCGGCGCCTGCCACGACATCAACGCATCGTCCGGCGGCCTGTCGCTCGACGCCAACAGCGACGTGTACCTGGAGCTGCTGGGAGCGAGCGGCCAGGGGCAGACCTCGACCATCAACCCGCTGTACCCGCGGGTGCTGCCGTCGGAGCCGCAGCAGTCGGTGCTCTACCTGAAGCTACTCAAGAAGAAGCTCGAGGGACTGAACCCGGGCTACCAGGGCCCCGAGGTGGGTTCCAGCATGCCGATCGCGTTCCAGGCGCTGAGCGACGACCACCTGGAAGCGTTGCGGCTGTGGATCCGCGGCGGTGCGCCCGAGGACCTGGTGGTCGAGGGAACGGCCGAGCTGCTGGGCACCTGCCTGCCGCCCCCGGACCCGCTCAAGGCCACCCCGCCCGACCCGCCGGCCATGGCGACCGGCTTCCAGCTGCAGCAGACGGCGCGGCCGCTGCTGGGCCTCGGCGGAGGCGGTCAGGGCGAGGACGAGGTCTGCCTGTCGATCTACTACGACCTGACCGGTCGCGTACCGGCGGAGGCCGTGGTGCCCTGCCCGCCCGCGTTCCAGCAGGTGCCGGACTGCAGCGCCCCGGGCGCACCGGATCCGTGCGAGCCGACCAAGAACGCGATCAACGACGGCAGCCAGTGCGCCGCGTTCAACTACATCAAGCTGGTGCAGGACGGACAGTCGCACCACAGCATTTTGAGCAACTACACGGGCGCCTCTCTGCTCGACGATCCGGCGTGGGGCCCGTGGACCTACAAGCTCGAGCCCACCGACCCGGACTACGCCACCAAGCACGGCCAGCCCTGCTCGCCCGACGGCAGCGACGCCTTCGGCGGCTTCGATCCGCAGCTGGGCTACAACCCGGGCTGCAGCTCCGAGATCGTGGACTCGGTCGCCTGTCTCGCCTACGGGCCCTCGGACCTGAGCAACTTCCAGGTGCTCACCGGAGGGGGCGGAAACCTGCCGCAGATCCTGATCTCCCAGGAGACCTTCTTCGAGCAGGACTATCCCGAGGGAGTCTTCCGCTCGATCCCGCTCAAGGGCGTCCTGGTCTGGAACTCGCACGCGTTCAACCTGACCCAGGAAGACTCGACCCTCGCCCAGTACCTGAACATGCACTACGCAACCGCTTCCGAGCAGGTCTACCCGGCCCAGGACATCTTCGCGGCCAGCACGATCTTCTCGATGTACGTACCGCCGTTCGAGACCCAGGAGATCTGCGGCACCGCCACCTTTCCGGTGGGGACGCGGATCAGCGAGCTCAGCTCGCACACCCATCAGCGGGGCGTGCGTTGGCGGACCTGGGGGCCGCCCAACACGCCGTGCAAGCCGGAGTGCCCGGCGGACTACTCGCCCGATCCGTTCCTGAGCCTGATGTACACCTTCCAGCTCTGCGGCGACCCGGCGCTGCCGCTCTGCGGCGGGCCGCGCCTGGACGAGCCGATGTACGTGAGCACGTCCTACTCGGACCCGGTGCAGATGATCCTCGATCCGCCGCTCGCGCTGGACGATCCGGACATCGAGGACCGGACCTTCTACTTCTGCTCGCTCTACGACAACGGCTCGACGGCCTCGAGCCCGGCGGTGAAGCGCTTCTCGACGTCGCCGCTGCCGCCGCAGAACCTGGCCACGATCTTCGGCATCAGCCCGACGCTGCTCGAGGTGCTGGGCGGGCCCTGCCCGATCTCGCAGATCCATTGCCTGGGCGGGGACAACGAGGGCGCCCTGTGCGGTGCCATCGACGCACCCGACGACGCCGACTGCCCCGGCGGCGTCTGCGACCCGGGCACCTTCAAGTGCGTCGGCGGCTCCAACCACGACGCATTCTGTGGGGGCCAGGTGCCGAACCACGCGGTCTGCACCGGCGGCGGCACCTGCGACGCCTGCGCGGTGCACGGCGGCGTCACCACCGAAGACGAGATGTTCATCCTGCTCGGGATCGAGTACGCGGTTCCCGAGCCCGCCCTCGCCCTGGCCCAGGTCACGGCGCTCGGCGCGCTGACGGGGCTGGCGTGGCGCCGGCGGCGGGCGACGACGGTTTAGCTCGGGTCGGGCCCGACGCGGATCATCCGCTTGCCGCGGTTCTCGCCGGCCAGCAGGCCGACCAGGCCCCGCGGCGCGTTCTCGAGACCGTCGATCACGTCCTCGGCCACCACCAGCCGGCCGCTCGCGCTCCACTCGGCCAGGTCGCGTTCGGCGTCGGCGTCGCGATCGGCGAAGTCCATCACGATGAATCCTTCCATGCGCAGCCGCTTGATCACCAGCAGGCCCGGGATGCCGAGCGGGCTGGCGAGCGTACCGCCGTCGTATTGGGAGACGGCGCCGCAGCAGGCGATGCGACCGTGCAGCTTCATCTGGAAGAGCGCCGCCTGGAGGATGTTGCCGCCCACGTTGTCGAAGTAGACGTCGATGCCGGCGGGCGCGTGCCGACCCAGGGCCTGCGGCACGTCTTCGCCCTTGTAGTCGATGCAGGCGTCGAAGCCGAGCTCGTCGACGACCCAGGCGCACTTCTGCGAGCCGCCGGCGATCCCGATCACCCGCGCCCCCTTGATCTTGCCGATCTGTCCGACCAGCGAGCCCACCGAGCCGGCCGCCGCGGACACCAACAGCGTCTCTCCATCGGCGATGCCCGACACGTGGAGCAGGCCGTGGTAGGCGGTCTTGCCCGCGATGCCGAGGACCGAGAGCAGGTGGGTCAGTGGCCGGTGGTCGCGCGCGCGCTGCACCGCCGACGCGTCCAGGGCCGCGTATTGCTGCCAACCTGCCTCGCCCAGCACCAGGTCGCCGGGCTGGAACCCCGGGGCGCGCGACTCCGCCACCTCGCAGAGCGCATAGCCGTGCATCACGTCGCCGGGATTGACGGCGCTCTTGTAGGTGGGCCCCTGCATCCAGGCGCGATTCGCGGCGTCCTGGGACAGCAGGATGCTGCGAACCAGCAGCTGTCCCTCTCCGGGCGTGGGCACCGGCGCCTGCCGGAGCTCGAAGTGGGACTCCGCGAGCGGCCCGTCCGGTCGCTCGCGCAGCAGGATCTGGGTGTTGTCGGCCATGGGGGCCTCCTCGTCGGGTGCGCGCGAGGCGAGGCTACCGCAGATCCGCCGCCGACCGGGCCGCCCGCCGTCGTTGCCGCCATCGGAGGGCCGAGCTAGAACCGCCGACGAGGTCCCCATTGATTCCCCTTCCCGATCGAACGTACTGGTCCTACGCCGAGCAGGCGCAGCACTATTTCGGCCGACCGCACCAGGCTCCGCGACACGAGCCGATCCAGAACGCGGCTGCATGGCGCGGTCCCGCCCTCGCCGACAGCGGCGAGTGGCGGCACGCACTGAGCGAGGCGCATCTACAGGAGATCGAGAGCGCGCTGGCGGTCGCCCGGGCCACAGGCAAGCCCACCGGCGAGCTCACCGCCGTCGAGTTCCCGCTCCCCACCCTGACGCGCGAGATCGAGCGCTGGCGCGCCGAGCTCGCCACCGGACGCGGCTTCCAGCTGGTGTCGGGCGTGCCGGTGGAACGTTGGTCGGAGGAAGACGCCGAGCGCTTCTTCTGGTGCCTGGGGCTCCACATGGGGCAACCGGGCGGCCAGAATCCCCAGGGCGACCTGCTGGGCCACGTTCGCGACACGGGCGACGATGCCGCCGATCCCTACGTGCGGCTCTACCGCACCGCCTCCAACATCGCCTATCACTGCGACGTGGCCGACGTGGTGGGCCTGCTGTGTCTCCGCGTTGCGCGGAGCGGCGGCACCAGTCGGATCGTCAGCTCGGTGTCGGTCTACAACGAGTTCCTGGCGCGCCGTCCCGATCTGGTGGACCGGCTCTACGAGCCGTTCCTGCTGGACATCCGCAACGAGGACGCGTCCGGCGCGCTGCGCTACCTGCCGATTCCGCCCTGCCGCTTCGCCGACGGGCGGCTGCGCACCTTCTATCACAGCGACTACTTCCGCTCCGTGGCCCGCCACGAGGACGTGACGCTCGGCGACGCCGACCTGGCCGTGCTCGACCTCTATGAGGAGATCGCCTCCGATCCGGCGCTGTACCTCGACATGGAGCTGGCGCCCGGAGACATCCAGTTCCTGTCGAACCACGTCGTGCTCCACGCGCGCACGGCCTACGAGGACTTCCCGGAGCCCGAGCGCAGCCGTCATCTGCTGAGGCTCTGGCTCTCGCTGCCCTGAGCCGGCAGGCTTCGCCGACATTCCCGCTCCGACCCGCTACCCTCTTGGGTGCTGCACGGAGGCCGGATCCCCACCGGAAACCCTGCGGTTCGAGGGGGATTTCACGGATGATTCCGAAGTTCGCGGCGCGTCTCTTCCTGCGAGTCACCGGCTGGGAGGTGGAGGGCGGCCGACCCATCGAACGCAAGTTCGTCCTGATCGCGGCGCCCCATACGTCCAACTGGGATTTCCCCTATCTGATGGCGTTCGCCGCGATCTACGACGTGCGGATCTCCTGGTTCGGCAAGCACAACCTGTTCCGCTGGCCCTTCGGCGGTCTGATGCGCCGGCTCGGCGGCATCCCCGTGCACCGCCACCGCCGCAACAACCTGGTGGAGGCCCTGGCCGCGGAGTTCGCCGGTCGCGAGGAGCTGGCCCTGGTGGTGCCGGCCGAGGCCACGCGCGCCTACACGCCCTACTGGAAGTCGGGCTTCTACCACATCGCCCGAACCGCGAGCGTGCCGATCGTCATGAGCTTCCTCGACTACGAACGCCGGTGTGGCGGGTTCGGCCCCGCACTGCTGCCCAGCAGCGACCTGCGCGCCGACATGGACGAGATCCGCGCCTTCTACGCCGACAAGATCGGGCGACATCCCGAACAGTTCGGCGAGATCCGCCTCAAGGAAGAGAGCTAGCGGCCCACGCGCCGGTTTCGGCCAGCGTGCGGATCCGGAGCGCCGGCAGCGTGTCGCGCAGGCGGGCGTCGGCGGCGAGGCTGCGCCGCAGCGCGGGCGCGCTCAGCGACCGCTCGCTCGCGGCGAACACCCGGTTGTCGTAGTCGCGCACCCGGAGCTCGAGCCGGTGGGGCCGCAGACGCCCCAGCACCCGCGCCACACCGGTCGCCTCGTCGAGGCTGTTGCTCACCAGCACGCCGCCCCGACCGAGCCGTCGCGCGGCCAGTGCCAGGCCGGTGTCGAGCATCCACTCCGGCTTGCGGACTGCATCGCTCGTGCCGACGAAGACGTCGTCGATCACCAGATCGAAGCGCTGGCGGCTCAGGCGAAGCCAGGCGAGCGCGTCGCCGCAGTGGACACGAACGCCCAGGGCGTCGAGACCGAAGCTCCGACGCGCAACCTCCAGCACCTGGTCGTTCTTCTCGACCCCTACGATCTCCGCGCGCGGGGCCATCGCCCGGATCAGGCGCGCGGCGCTGCCGGCCCCGAGGCCCAGGATCAGCACCCTGCGGCGCCGCGCCGGCGGCAGCGCCAACAACGGTGCCGCCAGCGCGTCCCACACCGAGCCCGTCGCCACGCGGCCGGGCTCCCAGAAGGACGCGAAGGTGCCGTCCACCTCGAGGCGCCGGCCGCGCCCCTCGCGCCGCACCCGGACGCGCGAGCGCCTGTACACTGCCGCCATGTCCGCGTCCCCTCCCCCCAACACCTTTGCCGCACGGGCGGAGCTGGCGCTCCCGGTGCCGGTCGACACGCTGTTCTCCTACGGGATTCCGCCGAGACTCGTGGCCAACGCCACCCCGGGCAAGCGCGCGCTGGTGCCCTTCGGGACGCGACGGCTGGTGGGAACGATCGTCTCGTGCGCACCCTTCGAGCCGGGCGCAGGGGAAGCGCCACTGCGCGCTCTGCTGCGGGTGATCGACGACGAGCCGATGCTGAGTGCGGACATGCTGCGCATCCTACGCGATGCCGCCCACGAGGTCTTCTGCCCGGTCGGACTCGCCTACGCGAGCGCCGTGCCGACCGGATCCGCCCCGCGTGCGGTCCGTGGCTACGAACTGACGACCCTGGGCGCCACGGCGCGGGAGAGCGGCGCCGCCCGACCCGAGCTGCGCCCCCTGCTGGAGGCGCTGCGCGACGGACCGCGGCCCCTGCGCGCCCTCGAGCGCCGCGGGGGCGACGTGGTCCAGCACCTCGAGGCGCTGCGACGCGACGGACTGGTGAGGACGCTCGCGCTGGAGACCGGTGCGGTGCGGACGCCGCAGGTGCGCGTGGCCTCGCTGGCGCCCGGCGTCGACGTGGGCGAGGCGCTGACCGGGCCGCTGGCGCGCGCGCCGCGACAGGCCGCGCTGCTGCGCGCACTCGCGAAGGGCGGCGCGGCGGAGGTGCCCGCGCTGCGCGGATCCTTCCCGGGCTGCGACGCTGCGCTGCGCGCCCTGGCCGGCCGCGGTCTCGTCGTGCTCGAATCGCGTCCGGTCGATCGCCGTCCACCGCCAAGCGCGCTGGCCGACACCGCCGCGACACCGCCGACCCTCACCGGGGACCAGGAGCGAGCGCTGCTGCCGATCCTCGAGGCGCTGCGCGCGCCGCGTTTCGAGCGCTTCCTGCTCCACGGCGTCACCGGCAGCGGGAAGACGGAGGTGTATCTGCGCGCCGTCGCGAACGCGATCGCCCGCGGGCGACAGGCACTGGTGCTGGTGCCCGAGATCACCCTGACCCACCAGCTGGTGGCGCGGCTCCACGCGCGCTTCGGCGAGCAGGTGGCGGTGCTCCACAGCGGGCTGCGACCCGGGGAACGGGTGGCGGAGTGGCGCAAGCTCCAGGCGGGCGACACGCCGATCGCAGTGGGCGCGCGCTCGGCGCTCTTCGCCCCGCTGGCGCGCCTGGGGCTGATCGTGATCGACGAGGAGCACGATCACGCCTACAAGAACGAGGAGGGCTTCCGCTACCACGCCCGCGACCTCGCGGCGCGGCGCGCCGCAGCGGCGGAATGCCCGCTGGTGCTCGGCTCCGCCACCCCGGCGCTGGAGACCCGTCATGCCGCCGACCAGGGCGAGGTGCGCCGGCTCTCGCTGCCGCACCGCATCGGCAATCGCCCGCTGCCGGCGGTGGAGATGGTGGACCTGGCGGCCGAGCGCGCGCTGCTGCCGCGCGGGCGCAAGCTGGTGCTCTCGCGCCTGCTCCACGATGCCCTGGCGGAGACGCTGAGCGAGGGCGGTCAGGCGATCCTGTTCCTGAACCGGCGCGGCTTCTCGACCCGCGTGTTCTGCTTCGAGTGCGGCCACGCCGAGCGCTGCGAGCACTGCGACATCTCGCTGGTCTACCACGCGGGCGAGCACTTCCTGCGCTGCCACTACTGCGACTACGGCACCGCGCCGCCCGAGACCTGCAGCCACTGCGGCGCGCCCGAGACCGCGTTGCTGGGCATCGGCACCGAGCGGCTCGAAGAAGAGGTCCGACGGCTGTTTCCGGGAGCGCGCGTGGCGCGCCTCGACCGCGATACCGCCGCCCGGCGCGGCGAGACCGAACGCGTCCTGGGGGAGCTGGGCGCAGGCCGCCTCGACGTGCTGATCGGCACCCAGATGGTGGCCAAGGGCCACCACTTCCCCGGCGTTCGCCTGGTGGGCATCGTGGCGGCGGACCTCACGCTGCACTTCCCCGACTTCCGCGCCTCGGAGCGCACCTTCCAGCTGCTGACCCAGGTGGCGGGGCGCGCCGGTCGCGGCGCTGCGCCGGGACGCGTGGTGGTGCAGACCTTCGCCCCGGACCACTACGCCCTGCGTCCGGTGCGCGACCACGATTACGAGCGCTTCTACCGCGACGAGCTGCGCCAGCGCGCCGCTCTCGGCTACCCGCCCTTCGGGCGCCTGGTGCAGGTGCTGGTCTCGGGGCCCGACGAGAGCGAGACGCTGGAGCTGGCCCGGGCGCTGGCGGAGATCGCCCACCGTCACCTGGCCGGCGTGCCCGCGGCGCCGGTGGGCGCGCCGGCAGCCCTCGAGGTGCTGGGTCCGGCGGCGGCCCCGCTGGCCCGGCTGCGCGACCGCTACCGCTTCCACCTGCTGATCAAGGGCAGCGACGAGAAGCGCGTGCTCGCCGTCGGCCGCGAGCTGGCCGAGCACGCCGAGGGGCGCCGGCCCGGCGGCAAGCTGCGGATCCAGGTGGATCCGAACCCGGTCAACATGTTGTAGGGGCGCGCCGCGAACTCCTCGGCTTCTTTCGCTATTCTCTCGAACCCATGGCGATTCTCGACGTGCTCAAATTCCCCGATCCGCGGCTGCGCCGGGTCTCCGAGCCGGTGGGCGAGATCACCGAGGCCATCCGCCAGCTCGCCGCCGACATGCTCGAGACCATGTACGACGAGCCGGGCATCGGCCTGGCGGCGCCCCAGGTCGGGGAGGCCATCCGGCTGATCGTGGTGGACACGGACTGGACCGAGGAGGACGCCGACCGCAAGCCCACGGTTCTGCTGAATCCCAGGATCGTCCGGCGCGAGGGCGCGGTGGTGTGGAGCGAAGGGTGCCTCTCGGTGCCCGACTTCACCGCGGACGTCGATCGCGCGGAACGGGTCGTGCTCGAGGCGCTCGATCTCGACGGCAACGCGGTGGTCGAGGAGGTGGAGGGCCTGCGGGCCGTCTGCTTCCAGCACGAGATCGACCACCTGAACGGCGTGCTCTTCATCGACCGCCTCAGCCGGCTGAAGCGAAGCCTGTACATCCAGAAGCGCCGCAAGACGCTGAAGGCCGACGGTGAGGCCTGGACCTCGGCGGGAGAGCGCCCGCCCGCGATGCCCGCCGGCGCCGGATCCTGAGCGCTCCCGCGCTGCGCCTGCTCTTCTTCGGGACACCCGAGTTCGCGGTTCCCACCCTCGAGCGACTGCTCGCCGGGCGCCATCCGGTGGTGGCCGCCGTGAGCCAGCCCGATCGCCCGCGCGGTCGCGGACGCCGGGTGTCGCCCTCGCCGGTGGCCGCGCTGGCCGAGCGCGCGGGCGTCCCCGCCCTGCGCACCGAGCGCGTCGCCGACTCCAGCTTCCTGGAGACGCTGCGGAGCTACGAGGCGGATCTCGGCATCGTGGTGGCCTTCGGCCAGTTCCTCACACGGCGGGTTCGCGAGCTTCCCGCCCTCGGCTACCTGATGAATGGTCACGCCAGCCTGCTGCCCCGCTTCCGTGGCGCCGCGCCAGTGAATCACGCCATCCTGTCCGGGGAGACCGAGACGGGCATCTCGGTAATGCGGGTCGAGAAGGAGATGGACGCGGGTCCGGTGGCGCTGGTGCGGCGCACCCGGATCGGTCCCGACGAGAACGCCGGCGAGCTCGCCGAGCGGCTTGCCCAGCTGGCGGCCGAGGCGCTGGTCGAGGCGGTGGAGCTGGCGGCGCGCGGCGAGGTGCGCTGGACCGAGCAGGATGCGGCGCTCGCCACCTTCGCGCCGAAGCTGACGCCCGAAGACGCACGCCTCGACTTCCGCGAGCCCGCCGAGGCGCTGGCGCGCCGGGTGCGAGCGATGGCGCCGCG
>JBFGIM010000057.1:0-16579 GCA_041577695.1 Myxococcota bacterium
ACATCTCGATCGGGGAGGCATCGGACTTCGCTCCGATGGCGAAGGCGGCACTCGGAGTCGTCGGCGCCAGGATGGCATCGACGCCGTCGGCAAAGACGGCCTCGAAATCGCGCTTGATCAGCGTCCGCACCTTCTGCGCCCTCAGATAGTAGGCGTCGTAGTAACCGGCCGAGAGCACGTAGGTGCCGAGCAGGATACGCCGCTTGACCTCGGGGCCGAAGCCCTCCGAGCGCGTGCGCCGGTACATCTCGCCGAGACTCGCGGCGCCCTCGGCGCGGCGTCCGTAGCGGACGCCGTCGTAACGGGCGAGGTTGCTGGAGGCTTCGGCGGGCGCGATCAGGTAGTAGGTCGGCACCGCGTAGGCGGTGTGGGGAAGCGAGACCGCGCGGGTCTTGGCGCCGGCCCGCTCCAGCTCGGCGACGGCTTCGCGCGCGCACGCAGCCACCTCCGGGTCCAGCCCTTCGCCGTCGAAGCACTCGCGCGGCAGCCCCACCACCAGGCCCGAAACGTCGCCGGTGAGCGCTTCACGGCAGCGCGGCGCGGGTTCCGGCAGCGACGTCGAATCGGCGGGGTCGTGGCCGGCGATCTGCTCCAGGAGGATGGCGCAGTCGGCCGCGCTGTGGGCCAGGGGTCCGATCTGATCGAGCGACGAGGCGAACGCCACCAGCCCGTAGCGCGACACGCGCCCGTAGGTCGGCTTGAGCCCGACCACGCCCGAGAAGGCCGCCGGCTGTCGGATCGAGCCGCCGGTGTCGCTGCCCAGCGCCACGGGCACCAGCCCCGCCGCCACCGCGGCGGCCGAGCCGCCGGACGAGCCGCCGGCGGTCCGCTCGCGGTCCCACGGATTGCGCGTCGGACCGAGACTCGAGTGCTCGGTGGAGGAGCCCATGGCGAACTCGTCCAGGTTGGTGCGGCCCACCACCACGGCGCCGGCGGCGGCGAGCCGCGCCGTGACGGTGCCCGCGTACGGTGCGACGAACCCCGCCAGGATGCGCGATGCGCAGCTGCACGGCTCTCCCAGCTGGACCATGTTGTCCTTCAGCGCGATCGGGATGCCGTCGAGGGGTGAACGCGCCTCGCCGGTGGCGATGCGCGCGTCGGCCGCGTCTGCTTCGGCGCGCGCCCGCTCGCCGCGCAGCTGGACGAAGGCGCCGAGTGACCCGTCGGCCTCCGCGCCCGCCAGCGCCGCGTCGACGAGCTCGCGGGAGGACACCTGACGCGCGTCGAGCGCCCGGCGCAGCTCCTCCAGGGTGGGGGGGACGTCGGCCATGGCCTCAGGCCTCGTCCTCGTCGAGCACCTTCGGCACCACGAACGCGGAGCCGTCCTGCTCCGGGGCATTGGACATCGCGAGCGCGGGGTCGAGCGGCTCGGCCGGTTGGTCCGGACGCAGCGGCGTCGCGAGCGACATGGCGTGGGCGGTGGGCTCGACGCCCTCGGTGTCGAGCCCGCTCAGGGTCTCCACGAAGCCGAGGATCGTCTCGAGCTCGGAGGTCATCCGCTCGGCCTCGGGGCCGGAGAGCTCGAGCCGCGCCAGCGCGGCGATGCGCTCCACCTCGGAGCGGGTGATGCGCGGCATGGCGGCAAAGTAGTGGAATGGCGGGCGCTTGCTAACCCCCCATCCGAGAGATAGCTTGCGGCGCGCAGATGAGCGAAACCCCGAATCTATTCGAGGATCTACCCGAGGCCATCCGGACTGGCGTCCAGGCGCTGGGCTGGAAGGACCCGATGCCGGTGCAGACCCGGGTGATCGCGACCATGCGCGACGGCAACGACCTGATCGTGCAGGCGCGCACCGGTTCGGGCAAGACCGGCGCCTTCGGCATCCCCATCGTCTGCGAGGTCGATCCCGACCTGGCGGCGCCCCAGGCACTGGTGCTGGTGCCCACCCGCGAGCTGGCCAACCAGGTAGCGACGGAGATCATCACCCTCGGCAAGGCCGCGGGCGTACGCTGCCTGCCGATCTATGGCGGCGTGGCCTACGGACCGCAGCTCGAGGGGTTGGCCGCGGGCGCCCACGTGGTGGTGGGCACGCCGGGCCGCATCCTCGATCACCTGGGAGCGGGCCGGCTCAAGCTCGACCGGGTCCGCTTCTTCATTCTCGACGAGGCCGACGAGCTGCTCTCGCTGGGCTTCTGGCCCGACATGCGCGAGATCGACAGCTACCTCCCCAAGAAGGAGAGTCGACAGTCGTGCCTGTTCTCGGCCACCATGCCCGAGCGGGTGCGTTCGCTTTCTCGGGTCTTCCAGCGCGAACCCGAGTTCGTAGCGCTCTCCGAGGGGCAGCTGGCGCCCCAGGAGATCGAGCACTTCTTCTACCTGGTGTCGGCCCAGAACAAGGAGCACTCGCTGGTGCGGGTCCTGGAATACGAGGAGCCCGAGAGTGCGATCATCTTCTGCAACACCAAGGATGACGTGCGCTACGTCACCGCCTTCCTCCAGCGCCGCGGGTTCGACGCCGACCAGATCTCCGGCGACCTGAATCAGGCCGCGCGAGAGCGGGCCATGGGTCTGATCAAGGCCGGCGAGCTGCGCTTCCTGGTGGCCACGGACGTGGCGGCGCGCGGCATCGACATCTCGGACCTCAGCCACGTGATCGGCTACGCCACGCCGGACTCGCCAGAGGTCTACCTGCACCGCACCGGCCGCACCGGCCGCGCCGGCAAGGCGGGCATCGCCCTTTCCCTGGTCTCGGCCCTCGACATCGGCAACTTCCGACACATGCAACACGTCAACCGCATGCAGATCGCCGAGCGCAAGCTGCCCAGTGATGCGGAGATGGCCGAGCGGCTTCGCGAGCGCATCGCGGTGAAGGTCGAGCAGGAGATGCGCCACGTCCCCGAGCGCGATCGCTCCTGGAAGATCGATCGATTCGTGCCGGTGGTGGAAGCCATGGCGGCGAGCCCCGAGGGCCGCCGCGAGCTGGCCGGCATCTGCGCCGCATACCTGCGCGAACACCGGCCCGAGGTCACGGTCTCGGACGCCGACCTCGGGCGCGATGACGCCGCACCGGCCCGCGCTCCGAGCGACGAGCCCTCCGGCGACCGCCGGCCCCGCTCGGGCGGGCGCCCCGGCGGACGCTCGGGTGGACGCCCCGGCGGACGCCGCCCCCGGCGACGCCGCTAACGGACGTCGGTGCGGATCACGGTCTATGCCGGCTCGAGCCGCCACTCGGCGGCTCCGTTCCTCGCCATGGCACGCTCGCTCGGCGAGGAGATCGCACGTCGCAGACACGAGCTGGTGTATGGAGGCGGGGGCACCGGCCTGATGGGTGAGCTGGCCGAAGCGGCGCTCGCCGCCGGAGGTCGCGTGCGCGGTGTGATCCTCGACCGCTTCATCGAGGAGGACGCCCACCATCCCGGCGTCACGCTGGAGACGGTGTCGGACATGCGATCGCGCAAGGCCGGCCTCGACGCCGGGGCCGACGCCTTCGTCGCATTGCCGGGCGGTCTGGGGACGCTCGAAGAGCTGGCCGAGGTGCTGTCGTTCCGGAAGCTCGGCCTGCACCGCCGGCCGATCGTCCTGATCAATGCCGGCGGCTTCTACGACCCGTTCCTGGCCCAGCTCGAACGCGCCATCGCCTCGGGCTTCGAGAAGACGACGCGCGCGGACGACTGGCGCGTCGCCGAGAACGCAAAGCAGGCCATCGACTTCTGCGAGGAGTTGCACGCCGGCTGACCCGCGCGCCGCGCCGACCCCGTCCATGGCTGGATCCAGCTCCTTGGATCTTCTCGATTTCTTCATATAGAATGGGCGGTTACACCATTCTTCCACGTCCGGTCCGGGAGGTTCCCCCCATGCAGAGTGTGTCCATCGTCGCGCGCGTCGTCGCCGCTGCCGCCCTGCTCTGCCTCCCGGCGCTCGGCGCCAGCGCGGCCCCGCCGCTGATCCGCTCGCTGACCCCGGCCGCGGGCGACGTGGTGACGCGCTTCGTCTTCGACGTCGAGGTCGAGCTGCTCGCGCCCAGCGACGTGAGCACGCTGGTGGTGGAGCTGAACGGCGAGGACATCACTGCGCAGCTCAGCGGCGGCCCGCGCGTCTACACGGCGACCCTGAGTCCGGGACCCCCGCTCCGCGACGAGAACACGCTGTACGCGCGCGTGACGCACCGCAACGGGAAGTTCACCATCGAAGAAACGGCGGATTTCGAGTACCTGCCGGCCAAGGCGCGGGCGCAGGTGGTGTCGGACGTGACCGATTGCGTCACGGGTCCGCTGGCGCACTGCGCGGTGGGCGACTTCCTGATCTCGAACGGCAGGGCGCGCTACGTGATCCAGCAGGCCAACCAGCGCGAGAGCCACGCGGTGGGCACCTTCGGCGGAAACCTGATCGATGCCGAGCGGGTCGTGGACGGCGTGCCTCAGGGCAACGACAACTTCTTCGAGCTGCAGCCCTCGATGAACATCGAGACGGTGATCAACGCCATCGACGCCGAGATCGTCAACGACGGCCAGGACGGCACCGCCGCCATCGTGCGGACCTGCGGCCCGGACGATCTGCTCGACGACATCAACCCCTCGTCCGTCGTGGGGGACGCCGGCGGCCAGCTTCCGCCCGGCGTGGACGACCAGGACTACGACGTGATCGGTTGCACCGAGTACACCCTCGAACCCTCGGCGGGCGCGCTCGAGATCGTCACCACCATCGAGAGCATGGAAGGCAGCGACGTTCCGCTCTTCCTCGGCGACTACATCAACGGCGGCGGCGAGCTCGAGCAGTGGGGCGCCGCCAGCGACGCGGCGCCGATCCCGCTGCCCCAGCTCGGCGTGGGCGAGACGCTGGTCAACTGGGGAATCGACGTCCTGTCGTTCATCGGCTTCGACGAGGCCGAGGGCGCCGATTACGGCCTGCTGCTGCCGCGGCCGCCGGAGGTGCCGGTGCCGAGCAGCTCGTTCACCACGACGGGTGTGTCCTTCGTGATGCACGGCCACTCGATCCCGCTGGTGCTGATCTTCGGCGCACCGGCCAACTTCGTGGTGCCGGCGGGGGACGCGATCTCGTTCCGGCGCTGGTTCTCGGTGGGCGACGGCAGCGGCGCCAACGCCATCGAGGCCGTCACCGAGATCAACGGCGTCCAGAGCGGCACCCTGCGCGGTTGCGTGACGTCGGCCGGCGACCCGGTGACCGGCGCCCGCATCGCGGCCTCGCGCGACGGCAACGGGGGCACCGCCCAGGCGGGCGTGGTCAAGGCGCACTGGGTCGCCGACGCCAGCGGCTGCTACGAGGCCCGCATTCCGACGGGCGACTACCTGGTGGCGGCGGGCAAGGAGGGCTTCCCCTACGAGGGTGGCGGCTCCGTTCCGGTGCAGCATCTCGTCACCGTCACCGACGGCGGCACCGCGGTACAGGACATCGAGCTGCCCCAGGCAGGCCGCCTGCGGGTGGTGGCCACCGACCACCTTGGCTCGGCCCTGCCGGTGCGCGTGGCCGTGGTGGGCTTCGACCCTAGCCCCCAGGTGCGGCTCACCTCCACCATCATCAGCGCCAACGACACGCGGTCCAATCTCTTCTACGACCAGCGCGACGGCATCCCGAACGGACTCACCCGGACCGAGTACACCGGCGCCGGCGGCGAGCTCGAGATCGACCTGGAGCCCGGCGAGTACCAGGTGGCGGTGTCGCGCGGCAGCGAGTACTCGGCGTACACCGAGGTCGTGACCATCAACGGCGGCGCGCTGGCCACGGTGAGTGCCCAGCTCTCCCACGTGCTCGACACCACCGGCTTCATCTCCTCGGACTACCACGTGCACCTGATCGAGAGCCCGGATTCGCGCATCAGCCGCCGCAACCGGATCCACTCGTTCGCGGGCGAGGGTGTCGACAACCTGATCGCCACCGACCACGGCGCCATCACCGACCTCCAGCCCGACATCGCCGCGCTGGGACTCCGCGAATACCTGCACTCGACGCCGGGCGAGGAGATCACGACCTTCGACTACGGTCACTTCAACGCCTATCCGCAGGGGCGCGACGACAGCCTGGTGCAGACCGGGGGCTCCACCGACCATGGCGGCGCCGCTCCCCCGGGCGAGGATTTTCCGTCGCTCGGGAACTACAACCTGAGTCCCGCGCAGATCGCGGCGACCGCGGTGAGCGACCCGTTCAACGCCGGTCTCGACACGGCGGTGCAGATCAACCACATCAACAGCCACTTCGCTCCGCTGCGGATCGATACCTCGCTGACACCGCCGGCGTCGCAGATCTCGCCGGCCCAGGCGCTGAGCTTCCGCCTGGATCCCGCAATCGCCAACTTCTTCCACGCCTTCCCGGCGCTGGAGCTGTGGAACGGCGCCACCGAGGGTGCCCAGAACGAGTTCCTGCGCGAGCGCATCGGGATCTGGATGAACCTGCTCAACCAGGGCATCCCCACCACGGCGATCACCGATACCGACACCCACACCTTCCACAACCTGCGCCAGGCGGGCGGGCGCACCTGGACGCCGTCGTCCACCGACGCGCCGGCGGACATCTCGGACCCGGAGATCGGACGCGCCATCGGGGCGGGCAAGGCGATCGGCGGCCAGGGGCTCTTCGTGCAGGCGAAGCTGCGCGCCACCGACGGCTCGGGCGGCGTGGCGAGCCTCGGCGGCGTGGTTCCTTCCGGGACGCCGGGCGCGTCCACGGCCGCCGGCACGTTGGTGACGGTCGGCAACGGCGAGGTCGAGCTCGTCGTGCACGTGCAGGCGCCCACCTGGGCGCCGTACGACACCATCGAGATCTATCGCAACGCCAGCACCACCATCGCGGGCACCACCGGCGGCACGCCGACGCTCTTCTCGGCGCTGCCCACCGCGGTCCGGACCCAGGGAACGCACTTCAGCGTGGACACCGTGCCGGTCAACGGAAGCGCGCGGCTGGAGACGGTGTACACCGAGACCCTGTCGGGCCTCGCCGCCGACGAGTGGATCGTGGTGATCGTGAAGGGAACCCGGGGCGTGTCGCCGCCGCTCTTCCCGATCAACCCGGACAACGTCGATACCGCCACCGAGAACACCACCCTGGCAGACCTGGTGACAGTGACGGCAGCGGAGCGCGGCATCCGTGCACTGGGGGTCACCAACGCGCTCTACGTCGACGTGGACGGCAACGGGCGCTTCGATCCGCCCGGCGTATCGGTCGCGCCCTGAGCAGAGCGCGTCCCGGTCTCGCGGTGGCTCGTCGTCTGCCGGCTCGCGTGGCGGTCGCCGTGTGCCTCGCGGGCTCCATCTGGGTTCCGCACTTCGCGTCGGCCCGGTCTGCGCCACCGCCGCGCGCGTCGGAGGGCCCGGCGCTGCTGGCAGCTGCGGAGTCGGCCGCGGCCGTGCTGGTCGGAAGCGTGCGCGAACCGCGGAGAATCGATCTGCACGGCTGGTCCGCCCAGCTCGAGGTCGAGCGCTCGCTGCTCGGCAACTTCGAAGGTGGCCGGCAGCGCATCGCGTGGGAGGAGCTGGCCACCGAGCGACCGGCGCGCTTCGCCGAGGGGGAGCGCGCGCTGGTGGCGCTCGATCCGCTACCGGGCCACTCGCTGTGGCGCAAGCGCTTTCCGAAGGGGGATGCGCGGGCGGTGGCGGCGCGCGGTCGCGCGTTCGTGCGCAATCCCGATGCGGTGACCATCGCGCGCCTGGCAGCGTACCTCGCCCTCGACCCGGGGCTGCGCGGCGAGACGGCCGGTGTCTCGGCGCTGGCCGCGCTGGTGGCGGAAGCGGCGCCTTCGCTGGCCCTGGGCGCGCTGGATCGGCTCGACCAGGTCGCCGGACTGGCAGGCCGACTCGAGCCGCCGGCGCGCGAGCTTCTCGCCGCAGCACTGGCGAATCCCTCGCGCCCGCTGCCCGTGCGGAGCGGGATCGCGGCGCTGGCCGGAGCGCGCCGACTCGACGCGTTACGACCCGCGCTGCTCGCCGCCGCCGAGGGCGACCCGGCGCTGGCGGCAGCCGCCTGGGACGCCCTCGCCAGCATCGACGGGGGCCTCGGGGAAGCGCGGCTCGCGGGGCTGATGGGCGCCGGCGATCCGGCACTGCGCGAGGTGGCCGTTCGTCACGGCGTCGGCAGCGGCATCGAAGCGCGGCTGGCGACCGCGATGCGCGAGGATCCAGCTGCTTCGGTGCGCGCCGCCGCAGTCGAGGCGTGGGTGGAGGCGCGCGAGCTCGCCGCCCTCGACAGCGCCATCGCGGTGCTCTCCGATCCCGATCCGAGCGTGCAGGCGGCCGCCGCGCGTGCAATCGGGCAACTGGGGAGTGCAGCGGTTCCGAAGCTGCGCACCTACGCGGCCGAGCGCAGCGGGCGCGACGCCGCCGGCGCCCTGGCGGCGCTGGGAATGGCCGGGCCCGAGGGCCGGGCCGCGCTGCTCGAGCTGGCGCACAGCCATGCCGACGCGCGCACCCGCGCGCTGGCGCGACTCGCACTCGGACGCGGCTCCGATCCCCATTGAAGCCACTCGACTCCGCTTCCACGCCGGCGGACTGGGTGGTGGTGCACCTCGACATCGGTGCCGAGGAGGGCCGCATCCACGAGCCGCCGGGCGCGCTGCGGGCAGACATCTCGCAGCGAATCGAGGGGCTCCGCTGGGCGCGACTGCAGCGCGAGGGGGAGGAGCTGGCCCGCCAGCTCGAGGCGAGCTGGGGACCGGCCGACTACAGCGAGCCCGGCCTGCGCGCCTGGCGGTTGCCACGACCTGGACCCTCGGCCCCCTGAGCGGCCTCACTTCACGTAGCCGAGCGACCGCAGCGCCTCGATCTGTTCGGGGGCCAGCTCGGCGGCGCCGCTCTCCGGTCCGCGACGCTCCAGGTAGGCGACGATCTCGCTCTTCAGCTCCGCGACGCGTTCCGGTCGGTCCGCCGCCAGGTCGTTCGTCTCGGCAGGATCGGACTCGAGGTCGAAGAGCTGGCTGCGCCCGGAGGCGAGGTCGTGGATCAGCTTGAGGCGCCCGTCGCTCACCGACACCAGGTGGGTGTCCGAGCCGACCCACAGCTTCCAGGGTGCGGCTTCGGCGAAGCTCGACCGCGGCGGCGCGGCGACCGCGCCCGGGTCGGACCAGAGCGGCGCCAGCGGGATGCCGTCGAGATCCGCGGGCACCTCGCGTCCCAGGAGGTCGAGCAGCGTCGGGACCAGGTCGACCAGCTGCACCGGCGTCTCGACCACCCGACCGGCCGGCACGCCTGGACCGCGCACCAGCAGCGGAACGGAGAGCACCTCCTGGTAGAGCGTCCGCCCGTGGAGCACGCTGCCGTGCTCGAAGAACTCCTCGCCGTGATCCGAGGTGATCACCACGTAGGTGTCGTCGAAGACACCGGCCCGGTCGAGCAGCTCGAAGAGCGCGCCGAGATCGTCGTCCAGCTGGCGGAGGCCCGCGTCGTAGAGATCGACGGCATGGGCGATGTCGGCATCGCTGGGTTCGAGGAATCCCTGGCGAACCCGGTTCAGCGTGACGGAGCGCCCGTCGAAGCTGCCCTGGTAGGGCTGCAGCCACGCTTCGCGGTAGGCCTGCCCCGGGCGGTAGTCACTGTGCACGTCGAAGGTGTGGAAGAAGGCGAAGAAGGGGCGGTCGCCCCGTTCGTCGAGCCACGCTCCGAGCTGTTCGATCGCCGCCGGCGCGCTGCGCAGCTGACGGCGCCGGGTATCCCAGTTGCGGAACTGCACCAGGTGTCCGAAGCCGCGGTGCAACCCGCTGGGCGGGCGGAAGTAGTGGATGTTGAAGAACGCCGCCGTCTCGTAGCCGGCCGCCTGGAGCCGCTCGGCGAGGGTGGGGATCCGCTCGGAAAGGGTGCGGTCGAAATCCAGCATGCCGTGACGCGCGGGCAGCAGCCCGGTCAGCAGCGATGCGTGGGAGGGCACGGTCCAGGGGGAGGGCGCGAGGGCGTGGGCGAAGCGCACGCCCTGGGTGGCAAAGCGATCGAGGTTCGGCGAGGTGGGGCGCGGATAGCCGTAGCAGCCCAGGTGATCGGCCCTCAGCGTATCGATCGAGACCAGCACCACGTTGGGCCCGCCGGAGCCGCCGCATGCGGCCGTGGCGATCCCGAGGGCGAACAGCACTGCCCGCGTGCAACCCGTGCGCAAGAGATCCTCCCGAGGCGACCGCCATCCTAGCGGCTTCGCGGGAAGCGCGGCGTCGCGGCTCCTATACTGGCAGGTCGGCTCGCGGACGGCGAAGTGCCGCGCGATCGGGACCGAACGGGAGCAACGCACGGCACCATGGGAATTCGAGCGACACGAACGGCGGCGGCGGCCTTCCTCGTCGGCGCGCTCGCCGGCTGCGCGCCCGCCGACCCGCCCCCGGCGCAGCCCCACGTCATCCTGATCACCCTCGACACCACCCGCGCCGACCGGCTCGGTGTCTACGGCTACGGGCGCCCGACCAGCCCGCGGCTGGACGAGATGGCCCGGCACTCCCTGGTCTTCGAGCGCGCCTGGTCGACCTCCACCTGGACACTTCCGGCCCACGCCTCGCTCTTCACCGGCAAGCTCCCCAAGAGCCACGGCGCACGCTACGACCCCGACGGACCGCTGGTGCTGGGTCGGCACCTGGACGGGCCCGAAGACTGGTCGGAGATCCGCGCGCGGGGCGTGGCCGAGAGCGAGGTCTCGCTGGCGGGATTGCTGGCCGGGGCGGGCTACCGCACCGGCGCCGTGGTCGCGGGCCCCTGGATGAAGCGGGTGTTCGGGCTCGACGCCGGCTTCGAGCACTACGACGACAGCGGGATCGAAACCCTCAACGGCCGCCGCGCCCAGTCGGTGACCAACGCGGCACTCGCCTGGCTGGACACCCTGGACGGCGCGCCGTTCTTCCTCTTCCTGAACTACTACGACGCCCACACGCCGCTGCTGCCGCCGTGGGAGTTCGTGGAGCAGGTGGTGCCACCGGGCGAGCGTCCCCGCGGCAAGGCGACGACCCCCGCGCAGATGTCGGGGCTCTACGACGCCGAGATCCGTTATGCCGATCTGCACTTCGGTCGCCTGCTCGACGGATTGCGCGAACGCGGGCTCTACGATCGGAGCTGGATCGCCGTCACCGCCGATCACGGCGAGCTGCTCGGCGAGCACGGTGCGACGGGCCACGGTCGCTCGCTCTTCGAGCCCGAGCTGCGGGTGCCGCTGGTGGTGAAGCCGGCGACCGGAGGTCCGCGGCCGCAGCGGCGCACCGAGCCCGTGCAGCTCCACGACGTCTTCACCATGGTTCTCGAGCGCGTCGGCGTGGCGCTGCCGGCGGGCACCCAGGGCGGCCGGGGCCAGCCGGTGGTGGCGGAAGTGTATCCGCTGCCGCGCCTGTCGCCCGGCGGTGGCTGGCGCGCCTTGATCGAGGGCCCCTACAAGTATCTGGAGAGCACCCAGGGCGTGCGGCTGCTCTTCGACCTGGAGCGCGATCCTGGCGAGTCGGACGACCTGAGTCAACGCGAACCCGAGCGGGCTGCCGCGCTGGGCGCACGGCTCGACGCGTACCTCGCCTCGCTGCCGGATCCGCCCGCAGCGGGACCCGTGCGCGACGTCGACCCGGAGACCCGCGAGGCGCTGGAGAGCCTGGGCTACCTGGAGTGAGCGGGCGTCTCGAGGGTGACACGCTGCTCGACGCCCCGCGCATCGGTCACGACCAGGGCGTGCGCCGCCGCGTCGAGCGATGCGCGCGGCGCCTTGGGATCGGCGCTGCACTCGGCCGGGTCGAGGCGCCGGCGCTCGTGGCCGTCCAGCTCGACGGCGCCGCGGGTGCCATCGGCGCCGGCGAAGAACAAGCGCACGCGACCGCCGCCGAGCCTGCGCTCGCACCAGTCGAGTGCCTGTTCCACTCCGTCGAAACGCTCCAGACACTGGTCGAGCAGCAGGAGTCCCGGTGCTCGGCAGCGCTCCTCCGCCCGCGGCGGCGCCAGGCTCCAGCCCACGCCCGCGAGCCCCTTCTCGTTGACGCCGCCGTGACAGCCGACGAAGGCGGGGCGCGTCACCGTGAGGCTCCGGTAGCCGCCGTCGGCGTCGCAGGTGCGCAGCACCCAGGTGCCAGCCGCCCCCAGAGCGACGGTCGGGACGCCGTCGCTGCTGGGTGCGAAGCCCGCGCCACCGGCTCCCGCGCTCGGGTCGTCGGGTTGGCCGGCCCGTTCGATGGCCGCCAGCACGGCGTCGCGCGGCACGCGCGCCCCGGCGGCGAGGCCGGCCATGCGCTCCGAAAGGTGCGGGAAGTAGCGGGTGACGTGACGCGACAGCTCGCTGCGCTGCGGCGCAGCCGTCGCGCCCCGCAGACGCGCCCCGAGGCCCCGCACCGACAGCCCGAGCTCGCTCGCCAGTGCCTGCACCCCGGCGCGGCAGCTCTCGCCCTGGTCGAAACCCAGATCGCGCGGCGCGCCTCGACAGGCGAAGAGCTGGAGCACGTCAGTCCCGCCGGGCACCGAAGTCGACGAAGAGAACCTCGTTGAGCGCTCCGGTGCGATAGCCCTCGAGATCGAGCGAGACGTAGCGGAAGCCGAGCGGCTTGATGGCGTCCACCAGGGCGCGCGCCATGGCGGGATCGAGCGCCCGCGGCAGCTCGGCGGGGTCGATCTCGATGCGGGCCAGCTCGCCGTGATGGCGCAGTCGCACCTGGCGGAAGCCGAGCTCGCGCAGCCGCGCCTCGGCCTGCTCGACCTGGAGCAACCGTTCCGGCGTCACCTCGGTTCCGTAGGGCAGACGCGACGACAGGCACGCCGAGGCCGGCAGGTCCGCCGTCGGCAGGCCGGCCCGGCGCGAGAGCGCGCGGATCTCGGCCTTCGAGAGCGACGCGTCGAGGAACGGCGAGAGCACGCCGCGCTCGTCGGCCGCCCGATGGCCGGGCCGGAAGTCGCCGGTGTCGTCGGTGTTGACGCCATAGGCCACGGCGTCGAAGCCCAGCTCCTGGCGCAGCCGACCGAGCACCTCGAAGAGCTCGCTCTTGCAGTGGTAGCAGCGGTCCGGGCGGTTGGCGCGATAGTCGGCGCTCTCGAGCTCGTGGGTCTCGACGAAGCGGTGGGGAATCGCGAAATCGCGCACCACCTGTTCGGCCATGGCGCGGTGGTGCTCCGGGTAGGATGCCGACACCGCCGTCACCGCCAGCGCCCGGTCGCCCAGGCTGCGGTGGGCGCACCAGGCGAGGTAGCTCGAATCCACGCCACCCGAGAACGCCACCAGGACGCGACCGGCGTCGCGCAGCTGCTCGGCGAGCGCGGCCTCCTTGCCCGCCAGGGCGGCGGGGTCGAGGCTGGAGTGGGGAGAATTCTCCTTCACTCGGGCGAGGTTAGGAGCCGCCCTCGGAGGGGTCAAGCAAGCTATGCTGGCGCCGACAAGGGGGGAATGATGGCCAAGCTCCGAGTGGGCCTCGTCTACGGCGGCCGGTCGGTGGAGCACGAAGTGTCGCTCCAGTCGGCCCAGTCGATCCTGCGCAACCTCGATCCGTCGCGCTACGAAACGTGGCCCGTGGCCATCGACCACGACGGTGTCTGGCGTGCCGGCGCCCCGGGGACGGCGCTCGAAGCGGCGCTCGAGCAGGGTCAACGGGTGGAGCTGCGCACGTCACCTTCCGGTCCGGCGCTGCGCGGCTCCGAGGGGCCCTCGATCGACCTCGACGTGATCTTCTCGATCGTCCACGGCCGCGGCGGTGAGGACGGCGCGCTCCAGGGGCTCTTCGAGCTGGCGGAGGTGGCGTACGTCGGCGCCGGCGTGCTCGGTTCCTCGCTCCAGATGGACAAGGAGGCGGCCAAGCGCCTGCTCGCGGCGGAGGGCCTGCCGGTGGTGCCGTGGACGCTGGTGCGACTCCCCGAGCTGTCGCGCGACGCCCGCGGTGCCGTGGCGCGCGTCGTCGAGGAGCTCGGCCTGCCGCTCTTCGTCAAGCCGTCGAACTCCGGCTCCTCGGTCGGCATCCAGAAGGTGGCCGACGCCCGGGCGCTGGGTCGGGCGCTGGCGGAGGCGAGCCGCTACGACACCAAGCTGCTGGTCGAACGCGCCGTCGATGCCCGCGAGATCGAAGTGGCGGTGCTGGGCAACGACGATCCGGAGGCATCGTTGCCGGGTGAGATCCGACCGCGCCGCGACTTCTACGACTACGAAGCCAAGTACGTCGACGAGAGCACCGAGCTGCTGGTGCCGGCCCCGCTCGAGGAAGCGCAGATCGAGGAGGTGCGCGAGCTGGCGTTGCGCGCCTACCGCGCGCTCGAGGGCGCAGGTCTCGGGCGTGTGGACTTCCTGCTCGAACGCTCGACGGGCACCTTCTTCCTGAACGAGGTCAACAGCCTGCCGGGCTTCACCGAAGTGTCGATGTACCCGCGGCTGTGGGAGGCCACCGGCCTGCCCTATCCGCAGCTGCTGGATCGCCTGATCGAGCTGGCTCTCGAGCGCCACCGGGTGCGCTCGGCGCTCGAGACCAAGTTCCGCCGCGGCTAGCCGCTCAGTAGTCCTGCGGCCGGGTAGCGCGCAGCCGGGGCGTGCCCGCGGGCGCGGCCAGATCTTCGTCGAGGGGCAGCGCCTGCTCGCCCTGGGCGCGCATACGGCGCACCCGGCGCAGCCGCTCCACCAGGCCGCGCCGCTCGGGCGCCAGCTTGGCTGCGCGGCTCAGCGCGTCCTCGGCGCGGTCCAGGTCGCCGGTGCGGCTCGCCACCGCCGCCGTGCGCGCCAGCGCCGGGATGTAGTCGGGATCGAGCCCCAGCGCCCGGTCGTAGGCTTCGAGGGCGCCCTCCCAGTCCTCGCTGCGCTGGAGCAGCGAGCCGTAGTACATCCAGCCCTCCAGGTTGGGGCTGAGCGCGAGGCTGCGCTTCACCTCGCGGAGCGCGGTCTCGAGGTCGCCCTTCTCGTCGGCCAGGATGCCGAGGTTCAGGTGCAGCGTCGGATGGTCGTGGCCGACCCGCTCGAGTCGCTCGGCCGCCAGCCTCATGCGGGCCTCGTCGGGCGGGTCCATGGCGCGGCGGAAGCCGTACTCGATCTCGATGGTTCCCACCACGTAGAAGGCTGCGTAGGCGAAGCCGGCCACGCCGAGCGCGCCCCAGGCGAGGGGCCGCAGCCAGGGACGCGCCGCGGGGCCGATGGGCGCCGGCGGTGCATCGGGATCGGGCTTGCGTAGCAGCACCCGGGCGATGCGGCCGTCGCGCAGCTTCCAGATCGCGCCGTCCAGGATGAAGTGGTGCAGGTTGACCGCGGCCGCCACGAGTACGCCGAGCCCGGCCTCGAAGGCGTAGACCCCGAACAGGTCGGGTGAGAACAGGAACACCGGCACGGCGAAGAGCGCGCCTCCGGCCACGAAGGTCTTCAGGTAGTAGAGCGCCGGGCGCTCCTTCTTGTCCGTGGCCGTCGCGAAATAGGTGGTCACCCAGAGGTACTGGAGCGAGTGCGCCAGTGCGACCCACAGCAGCGTGTAGCCCTGGTACTGCGAGCCCAGCGGCATCACGCTGTCGAAGAGCAGCGTGGCACGCGAGAACACCGGGAACGAGAACCAGATGGCCTGGAGTCCCATGATGGCGAGCATCGGGGTGAGGTCGCGCCAGGATGCGCCGCGCCGCAGCACCATCGCGCTGGCCACCAGGGTGCCCAGGTAGGCGATGGTCACCAACAGCACGCTCGGACCCACCACCGAGAGCGGAATGCCCAGCGGAATCAGCGCGTAGACGCTCTCGCCCAGCGAGGTCGGCGTGGGCGTGTAGCTGGCGCCGGGCGCCGCGCTGTGGGTGACCAGCACGACCAGCCCCCACGACAGCAGGAACGAGCTGTAGATCAGCCGCTTCGCCACGGGCGTGATCGGAACTCCGCGTCGCCGCAGCAGCATCAGCCCGATGCCGTAGTTCTGGCCGCTGTAGTGCCACGGGCTCCAGGTGAGGAAGAGGGTCACCATCCAGGAGCCGAAGGTGACGTCGTAGACACCGACCACGAACGCGGCCCAGACCGCCAACGAGGCCCACACCGCGAAGAACACGTAGGCCTTGCGATCGGTGCGGTGCTCGTAGACCCGCAGCAGCGTGGCGCCGTAGTGCGGCACCGACGTGATCAGCAGCAGCAGCGGCACCACGCCCAGACTGAGAACACCGAGCAGGCTGGGCCCTGCGAGGGCCAGCACCAGGAAGATGAGCAGATAGAGTCCGCCGCAGCCGAGACCCAGATCCCAGAAGGGACCGTAGAGCCACGGGGAGCGCGATGCCGCAGGTGCTGCCACGGGCGGGATTATAACTCGCGTTCGCGCGCGCCCGAGGTCACCGCGGACGAACTCCGGAAAGGGAAGCCAGACGAGCGCTTGGAACGGCTTCTGCTCACGGGCCGCGGCGCGCTCCGAGCGGCGCGTAGAAGGAATCCCCGAGCGACTTCCACACGAGCGCGGCCGCCACCCGGTTGGCGTGGGCGTTCCAGTGGTAGTCGCACGGCAGGAAGTAGCGCCGCCAGCGTCGGTCGTGGGCCGCCATGGCGGGCAGCAGGTTCACCAGCTCGATCCGCCCGGCGCCCCAGGACGCCAGCCGTGCGGACAACGGATCGGGACCAGAGGTGGCGAAGCGCCTCAGGTCGTCGAGCGTGGGGATCAGCAGCACCGCCACCGGGCGCTCGCCGGCCTCGCGTACGATGGCGTCCAGGATCGCCTCCAGCCGGTGCAGATCCGACGGCCCGAAGTCGTAGAACCAGGAGTGCACCACCGGCGCCGCC
>JBFGIM010000058.1:0-16558 GCA_041577695.1 Myxococcota bacterium
GAGGCGGTGGCCGAGGCTGCCGCAAAGCTCGGCCTGCACCCGAAGATCGCCTACGTGCGCGGAGACGACCTGGTGCCGCACATCGCGGACCTGATCGCGGCGGATCGGCTCACCCACTTCGAGACCGGCGAGCCGATCAAGGATGCATCGGCCTTCCTCACCGCCAACGCCTATCTCGGCTGCTGGGGCATCGTCGACGCGCTCGAGCGGGGTGCCGACATCGTGATCACCGGCCGCGTCACCGACGCCGCGGTGGTGTGCGGGCCCGCCGCCTGGCACCACGGCTGGCGGCGCAGCGACTTCGACGCCCTGGCCGGCGCCGTGGTGGCCGGCCACGTGATCGAGTGTGGTGCCCAGGCCACCGGTGGCAACTACTCGTTCTTCACCGAGGTGCCCGGCATGGAGCGGGTGGGCTTTCCGTGGGCCGAGGTGGCCGAGGACGGCTCGTCGGTGATCGGCAAGCACGACGCTACGGGCGGCGCCGTGTCCGTGGGCACCGTCACGTCCCAGCTGCTGTACGAGATCGGCGGGCCCCAGTACTTCGGCCCCGACGTCACCGCCCGTTTCGACACGATTCGCCTGGAGCAGGTCGCGCCCGACCGGGTGCGCATGCACGGCATCCAGGGCGAGCCGCCGCCGGCCACGCTGAAGGTCTGCATCAACCGCTTCGGCGGCTTCCGCAACGACCTCAACGTCTGCCTGGTCGGCCTCGACATCGAGGCCAAGGCGGCGCTGGTCGAGGAGGCCTTCTGGCAGGCCTGTCCGTTCGGGCCCGACGATTTCGCCCGGGTGACGACGCGGCTGGTGCGGACCGATCGGGAGGATCCGGCCAGCAACGAGCAGGCGGTGGCGCTGTGGCGGATCAGCGTGAAGGACCCCGACGAGAGCAAGGTCGGACGCGCCTTCTCCAACGCGGTGACCGAGCTGGCACTCGCGACCATTCCCGGCTTCACCATGGTCGGCAGCGGGCCCTCGAACGGGCGACCCTTCGGGGTGTACGAGCCCGCGCGGGTACCGGCGGAGGCGGTTCCCCAGCAGGTCGTGCTGCTCGGCGGCGACACCAGCCAGGTGACTTCGGTGATCCCGCCCGCGTCGGCATCGGTCGAGGCGGCTCCCGGTCCGCACGCCGCGGCTCCGTCGGGGCCCACGGTGCGAGCGCCGATCGGTCGGATCGTGGGGACGCGCTCGGGCGACAAGGGCGGCAACGCCAATCTCGGCGTCTTTGCCCGCAACGACCCGGCCTGGGCCTGGCTCGATGCCTTTCTCGACATCGGGAAGCTGCGCGAGCTGCTTCCCGAGATCGCCGGACTCGAGGTCGAACGACACCGGCTGCCGGCGCTGCGGTCGCTGAACTTCGTGATCCACGGCCTGCTCGAGGAGGGCGTCGCCGCTTCGACCCGCCAGGACCCGCAGGCCAAGAGCCTGGGCGAATGGCTGCGCGCGCGGGTGGTCGACCTGCCCGAGGCCCTGCTGGGGTGACGCTGCCGGCCGCGGGGCCCCAGCGCATGCGCTTTCCGGGTGTGCGCGCGCCGAAGCCGCTGCTCCCGCCCGAGACCGAGCGCCAGCTGACCTCTCGCCAGCGCCAGGTTCTCGATGCACTGGAACGGCTGGTGGTGGAGGAGGAGCTCGCAGATCTCACCATGGCCGAGATCGCAGCGAAGGTGAACTGCTCGCTGCGGACCCTGTACGGGCTCTCGCCGAGCAAGGACGAGCTGCTGCTCACCGTGGTGGACCGGCGGCTGCATCGCATCGGGCGCGCTGCGATCGGCTCGCTCGATCCGTCGCTGTCGCCCCTCGATGCGCTCCGGGCGTACCTCCAGGCGGCGAATCAGGCGGTGCAGCCGACCACCGCAAGCTTCGCCCGCGACTTCGCCGCGGTTCCGGGCGCCGTGCGCCTGCTGGACGCCCACGAGGGCTACGTCATGGCGGTGACCCAGAGCCTACTCGACCGCGCGGTGGCCGCGGGTGAGATCCAGGCGGTGGATACCGCCGCCATCGCCCACGTGCTCGGCGGGCTCGGCCGCGAGTTTGCCCGCGCCGAGCTGGTCTCGGCGCTGGCGGCGTCCGCCAAGGACACCGCCGATGCGGTCACAGCCATCTTCCTGCGCGGTCTCGAGGCCGGTCGGGCCGACCCCGCGAACTAGCTTCCAGCCCAGGAGATTCTTGATGCGCGCACTCGTCTATCGAGGTCCCGAGGAGGTCCGCTGCGAGACCCTGCCCGATCCCACGCCGCCCGGCGTCGACGGTGTGGTGGTGAAGGTGGAACGGGCGGCCATCTGCGGCTCGGATCTCCACATCTACCACGGCCACCTGGGTGCCGAAGGAGGCTACTCGATCGGACACGAGGCGATCGGCGAGATCGTCGAGGTCGGCAGTGGTGTGCGCCGCTTCCGCAGCGGCGACCGGGTGCTGATCTCCGGTGTGGTGGGCTGCGGCGAGTGCCCGTGCTGCCGACGCGGCGACGTCACCCACTGCGAGCGCGAGAACGCCCGGGTGTTCGGGACCAACCAGGGCTTGGAGGGGGCCCAGGCCGAGGCGATCGCGGTTCCGGTCGCCGACTCGGTGCTCCACCCGATTCCCGAGGGCGTGAGCGACGAGCAAGCGGTGCTGCTGACCGACATCCTGCCGACCGGTTACCGCGGTGCCGAGGGCGCCGAGATCCAGCCGGGGCAGGACGTGGCAGTGGTCGGCTGCGGTCCGGTGGGTCTGATGGCGATCCTCTGCGCGCAGCTCTTCGGCCCGGCCCGCATCTTCGCCCTCGACAGCGTTCCCGAGCGGCTCGCTGCGGCCGAGCGGATCGGCGCGATCCCGTGCAACGTGTCCAGCGCCGGCGCCGAATCCGTGCTGGCGGCAACCGGCGGCATGGGGGCCCACGCGGCGATCGAGGCCGTCGGCGCCGACGCCAGCATCCTGTCCGCGCTCTCGCTGGTGAGAAAGGGGGGCGTCGTCAGCGTGGTCGGCGTCAGCACCAATCTGGCGCTGCCGTTCCCGATGGCACTGGCAATGATGAAGGGGATCACCTTCCGCATCGGCATCTGCCCGGTGCCGCGTTTCTGGAACCAACTGGTCCCGCTGGTCGTTGGAGGGCGGCTGCGCCCCGAGTTCGTCTTCACCCATCACATGGCGCTCTCCGAGGGCGAGGCCGCCTACGACCTGTTCGCCTCGCGCCGCGACGGCGTGCTGAAGGTACTGCTCGATCCCACCCGCTGAGCGGCGGTCAGCTTCCCGGTACCGTGACGCCCTGTCGGACCTCCACCTCGCGGGTCTGTCCGCCGGCGGAGAGGAAGGCCGTCATGCGTTCCCGGGCCGCGGGCGACGTCAGGCACTCTTCGAAGAGCCGCGCCTCCTCGATCAGACCCGGCTCCGCGGCGGGCTCGGCCGCCAGCACCGCGGCCTTGGCCCGCGCGATCGCCTCGGGCGGGAACGACGCGATGCGCGCCGCCAAACGGTCGACGAACGGTCCCAGCTCCTGGGCCGGCAACGCCCGGTTGACGTAGCCGTAGCGCTCGGCCAGGTCGGCGGGGAAGTCCTCACCACCCAGCACCACCTCGAGCGCGCGCCCGCGCCCCATCAAGCGGGGCAGCCGTTGGGTGCCGCTGCCGCCCGGGATGATGCCCACCGCCACCTCGGGCTGGCCCAGCAGCGCCTTGCCCTGGGCGGCGAAGCGCATGTCCATCGAGAGCACCAGCTCGCTGCCGCCCCCGCGGCAGATGCCTTCGATCTTGGCGATGGTCGCCTTCGGCATCGTGCGGAAGCGGTCGACCATCTGTTGGAACGCGCTCGGCGCGGTCGGCGGCGGGCGGCCCTCGGTCGGCAACGCGAGGATCAGCTTCACGTCGGCGTGGGCGATGAAGAAGTCCGGGTCGGCGCTCTCGATCACCACCACGCGCACGTCCGGGTCCGCCTCGACCTGACGGCCGACCCGATCCATCTCGCCGATCAGTGCCAGGTCGAAGAGATTGATGGGCGGGTGATCGATGCGCACCGTGGCCACCCCGTCCGACAGGCGTACCGACAGACACTCGTATCCCTCGTAGCTCATCGCCGCTCCTCCTCGAAGTCGGAGGGTACTCCAGCCGCGAGCCATGACGCTGGACCGGCGAGGCCGTAGCCGCCGGGCCGCCGTCGCCCGTGCGTGGTGCCGCGTGATATGCTCCGCAACGGATCGGGGGTTCCTCTGTACCAGCGATACGCCAAGACCCTCGCCTGGTGCGCGGTGGGAGCCGTAGTCGTGCTCACGCTGCTCGCCAACCTGGGCTACGCCCCGAAGCTGTTCCGGCTTGCGGCACAGCTTCCCGGCCGCGACTTCACCGGCCACTTCCTGCTGATGGGGGCGCTCTCGTTCTTCGTGAGCACGGGCCTCGCGTCGGAGCGGTTGCTCGGTCGGCGGCTCGGGGTGGTCGGCACGACGCTCATCCTGCTGGCGGCACTGGCCCTGGACGAGGCGTCGCACCTCTTCCTGAGCCACCGCGCCTTCGAGTGGTCGGATCTGGGGGCCAGCTACGCCGGCGTCCTGTTGTTCGCGGCGGTCGCCGCCTGGCTGCGATCGCGCCGCACCGGGCTCGACCCGGCGCCCGACGCCTGAAGTGGAGCGGGCTCAGGCCGGGTCGAGGAAGTCCTTGAAGCCGTAGCGGGGGTGGGGTCCGAGGTGGAGCTGCTCCATCACGCCGACGCCCTGCCGATCGCCGCTTCGCGCCGACATCACCTGTTGGATGTGCAGGTTCTCGAAGGCCATCTCGTCCAGGTCGGCTGACCGCCACCGTTCGGCCTTCACCACCAGCTCGCCCTTCCAGCGGCCGTGACCCCACTCGGGGTGGGTGTAGCCGATGCCCTTCATGCGGAAGCAGAGCTGCGGCTCGAGGGTGATCTCGTGGACGGTTCCGTCCCGCTCCACCAGCTCGAGCTCAGCACGCGCCGCGCGCCGGGTCCCCGGCACGAACTCGATGCGGTGGCGCCCGGTCGCCAGCAGCCGCACGTCCGGGTCTTCGACGCCGGGCAGGTCGTCGGGGCTCTCGTAGGTGGGGCAGATCATGCCGTCGAAGTGCCAGGGCACACCGTCCTCGTCCTCGAAGACGCACAGGTGCGTGCAGCGGTCGGGCCATTGGATCGGCGCCCAGATGAACTGGATGCCGGGCACCTGGCCCAGCGGCGCGCCCGGCGGTGCGGGGTCTCCCACCGGCCGGATGCCCCACGAACGATCCTTCGTGCCGTACACCCGAGCGGGATCGATCGCGAGCGACTGGCCGGCGTAGCGGATCTCTCCCTTCCAGCGGCCGAACTGGTTGAAACGCGTGGCCTCCATCAGCCCGCGACCCAGCGCGATGCGCTGATGACCCTCCTCGATGTTCGCGGTGCGCGGGATCCATTCGAGGTCGGCGGCGATCCCGGTCTCGTTGTCGTCGATCGTCACGCGCAGCGACTTCATCGGCTCCAGGATCTGGAGCTGGAACGGCCCCACCTCGATCTCGGAAGGCTCGCGCGGAGCGCGCCGCGATGCGTGGAAGGCATGCTGCTCGCCGTCGCGAATGATCGAGAACCCGCAGTCCATGATGCCCAGGTTGGGGTAGAGCGCGGCACCGATGCCGAAGTAGAACTCTCCGTCCTGGGAATAGCCGTTGAACCAGTAGCGGTCGTAGTGATTGCGGTCGCTGGTCGCCGGGTGGGCGATCGGCTGGGTGGTCTGGTGGATGGGGTAGTCGTCGAACTTCGAGAGCATCGGTCTCCTCGAGGCCGTCCGGGCCCGTTGCGTCCGGAGAGGGTACCGTGGCTCGCTCGGATCGCCGAGGGCGCCGAACCGGCGCGCGGCGCCCGGGCGCGGTACACGTTGACCGAGGCAACCATGAAGATCGACGGCTCCCTGCTGGTGGACGACCCGGCCGACGCGGGCCCCCTGGCCGCGCGGCTGGAGAAAGCCGGCTACGACGGCGCCTTCACCTTCGAAGGGCGCCACGATCCCTTTCTCCCGCTGGCCGTCGCCGCACAGCAGACCGAGAGGCTCGAGCTCGGCACCGCCATCGCGGTGGCCTTCGCGCGCAACCCCATGCTGCTGGCCAATCTGGGCTACGACCTGCACCTGCTGTCGAAGGGGCGCTTCTTCCTCGGCCTGGGCACCCAGATCCGGCCCCACATCGAGCGGCGCTTCAGCATGCCCTGGTCGCGACCGGCGGCGCGCATGCGCGAGCTGGTGCGGGCCGTGCGCGCCATCTGGAACAGCTGGCAGGAGGGGAGTCGTCTCGACTTCCGCGGCGAGTTCTATCGACACACGTTGATGACGCCGGTCTTCGATCCGGGGCCGAGCCCGTACGGCACGCCGCGCATCCTGTGTGCCGGCGTCGGACGCCGGATGACGGAGGTGGCGGGCGAGGTGGCCGACGGCTTCCTGGTCCACCCGTTCCACACCGCGGCATTCCTCCGCGACGAGACGCTGCCGGCGCTCGAAACCGGCCTGGCGCGCGCCGGCCGCAAGCGAGACGGCTACGAGATCTCGCTGCAGGTGATCCTCGCCTCCGGCGGCAACGCCGACGAGATGGCAGCGGCGCGCAACGGCGCCCGGGCGCAGATCTCGTTCTACGGGTCCACGCCCGCCTATCGGCCCGTGCTCGACCACCTGGGCCGCGGCGACGTCCACGAGACGCTGCACCGCCTGTCGCGCGAGGGTCGCTGGCTCGAGATGGCAACCCAGGTGGACGACGACCTGCTCGAGGCCATCGCCGTGGTGGGACCGCGCGACGAGCTCGCGGACCGCATCCGCGAGCGCTGCGCCGGCGTGGCGGATCGGGTCAGCCTGGTGGCGCCCTTCGCTCCCGATCCGGAGCTGTGGTCCGACGTGGTGCGCAAGCTCGCCGATGCCTGAGTGCGGCCCCAGCGGCTGAAGCTGCGGCAGCTGGTATCGTCGCGCAGCCGATGGAACTGCACCGAACCTCGGGACGACGTGGACTGGGCGCGGCGCTGGCGCTGGTCACCATGTTGCTGTGGGGCGGCCTTCCCATTGCGCTGAAGGGCGTACTGCGCGCGATGGATGCGCCCACCATCGTCTGGTATCGCTTCGTCGCTTCGACCCTGGGCGTGGTTGCGATGCTCGCGTTGGCGGGCCGGCTTCCCAGCCGTGCCCGGATTCGCGCCATGGGCCGATCCGAGTGGACGCTTCTGGCGGTCGCAACCGTGTTCCTCTCGATCAACTACCTGGCCTACCTGGTCGCCCTCGACCTGACCACCGCCGCCGACGCGCAGGTGCTGATCCAGCTGGCGCCGCTGCTGCTGGCGCTCGGCGGCATCGCGGTGTTCGGCGAGCGCTTCACCCGACTCCAGTGGATCGGCTTCGCGGTGCTGGCCGGCGGGCTCGTGCTCTTTGCCGCGAGCCGCGGGGCCAGCCTGCCGGGTTCGGGCCGGTACTGGATCGGTGGCGCCGTCATGGCGCTGGCTGCCGCCACCTGGGCGATCTACGGGCTGGCCCAGAAACAGCTGCTACACACGCTGCCGTCGCAGCAGATCATGTTGGCGCTCTACGCCGGCTGCGCGCTGCTCTTCACACCCCTTGCGAGCCCAGGCCAGATCGTCGGGCTCGGCGGAACCGGGCTGGTGCTGCTGGCCTTCTGTGCCGTCAACACCGCCGTCGCCTACGGCGCCTTCTCCGAGGCCCTCCAGCACTGGGAGGCGTCGCGGGTGAGCGCCGTGATCGCCCTCACGCCCCTGGCGACGCTGGCCATGCTGGAGGTGGTGGACGCCCTGGCGCCCGGCTTCCGCGACGCGCCGCCGCTTCCCGTGGCCAGCCTGGCCGGCGCCTGCGTCGTGGTGCTGGGATCGCTCGGCGTCTCGCTCGGTGCGCGCGACTGACTCACGCCCGCCCTAGGGCGTCACGATCGCGAAGGTCTCGTCCGGGTTCTCGAAGAGTCGCAGGAACGAGAGCAGCGCGGTGCGGCTGCCGTCCACGTCCAGGTCGTCGGAGAAGAGCGCTTCGCGCAGCCCGAGCTGCCCGGTGGTGAGGCGCAGGAAGTAGCGCTGGGTCAGGTGCACGGTGACGTCGGCGTCCGGATCCGGGTCGCGGCGGCGGTGGTGGAGCACCGAGTTCTCGAGCTCGAGCAGGTAGGATTCGCCCAGATCAGTGAAGACGAAGTTCACCGCGGCTCGCTTCCCCTCGGCGGCGGGCCCGTCCAGGCGCGCGGCCATCGAGGCGAAGAAGCGGTCCATCGGGACGTGGCGCAGCAGCCCGGCCGCGTTGGCCAGGTCGACGCCGCGGCCCTGCACGCCGTGGCGCAGCTCGTGGGCGCCGGTCAGGTAGACGTCGCGCCACGGACCCGACTCGGCCCGGTAGCCGAGCTGGTCGTAGCTGCGCGCGAGCTGCTCGCGGGCCTCGCCGTCGTCGGGTTCGGCGAAGACCAGGTGGTTGAGCAGGGTGGCAGCCCAGCGGTACTCGCCCCGTTCGAAAGCTTCTTCCGCCTTGCGGCGCACCTCGGCGCCGCCTCCCATGGCGTCGACGTAGCGCTGCGCCTCCTCGACCGGCGGCAGCGGGTCGAGGTTGGCCGGCACGGCGTCGTACCAGCCGAAGTACCACTGGTACACCGCCTTGGCGTTGTGGCGCACGGTGCCGTAGTAGCCGCGGTTGGCGAAGGACGGCCGCAGCGATTCCGGTAGCTCGATCTGCTCGGCGATCTCGCGGGGCGTATGGCCCGAGTTGGCCAGCCGCAGGGTCTGGTCGTGGATGTACTTGTAGGTGTCGCGCTGTCGCTTCAGGTACTCGACCGCGCGCTCGCGCCCCCAGGTCGGCCAGTGGTGACTGGCGAATACGACCTCGGCCTCGGGAAAGAGTTCGATCGCCTCGTCGATGTAGCCGCTCCACAGCAGGGCATCGCGCACCTTGGCGCCCCGCAGCGTGTAGAGGTTGTGCATGGTGTGCGAGACGATCTCGGCGCCACAGAAGGCCTTCCGGTCCGGCAGATAGAAGGTCAGCTCCGCCGGCGCCTCCGAGTGCGGTGCGTACTGGAAGACGAAGCGGACGCCGTCGATCTCCATCGCCTGGGGCGTGCGGTCCACCACGTCGGTCGGGGCCAGGATGGCGATCTGGCCCCGGGCCGGCTCGACGCCGAGGCCGGTGTCCACGTGGCCCCGCTCGCTCCGGGCCAGCGGCATGCCGTACATCAGGGCGGCGCGCCTCGACATGGCCACCCCCGCCAGCACGTTCTCGCTGGTGGCCTCTTCCATGAAGCCCGCCGGCGCGACGATGCGGATGCGGGCGCGCGCTGCCTCGTCCTCGGGCAGGACGCCCTCGATGCCGCCGAAGTGGTCCACGTGGCTGTGGGTCAGGATGATCGCCGAGATCGGTCGCTCGCCCAGGTGACGCCGCACGAGATCGAGGGCGGCGCGCGCGGTTTCGGCGGAGGTGAGCGGATCCACCAGGATCCAACCGGTGCGGCCCTCGATCACCGAGAGGTTGGAGAGGTCGTAGCCGCGCACCTGGTGGACGCCTTCGGTCACCTCGAAGAGTCCGTGGATCCCGTTCAGCTTCGCCTGTCGCCACAGGCTCGGGTTCACGCTCGGCGGAGCGTCGCCCTCGACGAAGGCGTACTGGCGGGTGTCCCAGATCGTTCCGCCCGCCGCGCCCTCGACGACGACCTCGGGATCCTGGGCGACCAGTCCCCGACGCGCATCCTCGAAGTCCTGCGGGTCGGCGAGCGGAAGCTGGTCGAGCAGGGCGGCATTGGCGGCCGCGGTGAGCTCGCTGGGCGCCGTGTGGCCCTGGGCGTCGGCGCCTGGGGTCACCGGCACCACTGGCCGGCGTTCGGTCGGGCCGCAGGCGACGGCGACCACCAGTGCGATTCCGAGGCGAAGGGAGGGGGAGTTCATGGAAGCACTCTAGCGATCGGTCTCCACGAGCGGCAGCTCCACCTCGGCGTCGTCATCGGGGGGCCGCGGGCCGATCGCTGCGCCGGCCACGGGGAGATCCGGGACGTCGAGGCTGATGCCGTTTGCGACGTCCTCCAGCATCAACTCCACCATGCGCTCCTGGTGGGGACTGGTGAAGGGCGCTCCGGAGAACTCGGCGAGGAGATAGGGACGGGTGGTCCAGACGAGCGCCGAATCCGGCAACCGCTCGCGGTCGGGGTAGTGCGAATCGAGGAAGCGATAGCCGCGGACGTGGCTCACCAGGTAGGGACCCGCCACGCCCCGGTCGTGGAGCACCTTGCCGAAGATCTCGAGCGGCACGTAGCGGTCGCCGCGGTCGAGCTCGCCCTTGAAGATCGCGAAGGCCAGCGGGTTGCCCTCGGCGTCCAGGAGGTTGGCGTCGAACCGATAGAAGCCGGGCTGATCGACCTCGATTCCCACGTCGAGCCGCAGGTTCCCGTTGTGCACCGAGTCGCGGAGCTGGCCGGTGAGGCGCGCCGGTACCCGGGCGCTCGGCGTGTTGAACAGGCGCAGCACCTCCTCGTGTGCGCGGCCCGGCTCGTACTCGAAGCGTACCTTCAGCCCGATCGGGCCGTGGTGCTCCGAGAAGCGCGAGAGCGGGATCCGGGCTCCGTAGCCGTCTCCCTGCCACGCCAACCCGAAGGAGAAGGTCACCTCCGTCTCGCCCTCGCGATCCTCGGCGGTCGCCCGCGCATCCAGGATGCGGAGCTGGATCGGCTGATCGCCGCGCCAGGCCTGGAGCACGGCCTCGACGGTGTCGTCACCGGTGTAGAAGTAGTGGTCGCTGGTGAAGAGTACCGAGACCACCTGGCTGGGATCGTGGCTCAAGGTCTCCGGGATCGGCCTGGGGCGCTCGAAGCGCCGATTCGGTTGGAGCAGGTCCTCGTGCTCCAGACCCAGCAGGCCCGAGGTGGGCGGGTACTGGTTCGCCTCCAGGAAGCGCTGGATCGGTTCGGGCAGCTCCTCGCCCGCCGCGACCGCCTTTGGCGCGCTCGCCACCTGCGGCGTCGTCGCGGCGGCGGCTTCGAACGGTGCTGCCGTGGCGACGCTCGACTCGGGGCCGTTCCAGGCGCGCCACGCGAGCACCAGGCCCAGTGCGACGCAAGCGGCCCCGAACCCGATGGCGATCCTGCGCCGTCCGGTCCGGGGCCGATCGTGCGGCTCGTTGGTCGGAGCCTGCGTCAACCGCTCACCATCCCATGTTGCTGATGAACTTGGTCTTCATCTCGTAGTGGTCGAGGTTGTACCCGGTGCAGGTCCACGCCGCGACGTGATTGCTCCATTTGGGCGTCTTGCACATGCTGCTGGTGGACGTGGTGCTGGTGACCGCACCGGCAGAGTGATAAGCCACGGCGCCGTCGTCCTCGCCGGGCAACAGCCACGATGAGTACCACCAGCCGTCATAGCCGCCGATGTGGTAGACGGTCTCGGAGTTGGTGTCGTTGTGGTTGTAGGCGTTGCGCACCTCGCTCGTGCCGAGGTGGCCGGAGTAGTCGCACGGACCGAAGATGTCGGCCAGGAAGTTGCCCGAGAGCTCGCTGCCCCCGCCGGCGCCCGCCGAGGTGCCCACCCAGTTGATGTTCCAGTTGGTGGAGTCGTTGGCGAAGCGGTGGCCCATCACGGCGTCGCCGCCGCTGTAGTTCAGCACGTAGCAGAGGTTCGAGCCGGTGCAGCACTGGTCGAGATAGATGTCGAGCGTCGAGCTCGAGTCCGACAGACCGCTGTGGTTGGTCTGCACCGCCTTGACGTCGATCGAGGTGTAGCCGGACTTGTTGGCGAGCTGGCTGTTCCAGCCCTGGGAGCACATGCCGCCCAGGTGCAGGATGTAGCGACCGCCCGAGTTCGGCGCGCACCCGGTGTTTCCGTTGCACACTGGCTGGTAGTCGGCGCAGCAGTCACCGTATCCGGTGCACGCCGAGTCGCAGTAGCAGCTGTTGCCGTTGTTGCCCCCGCCGTAGCCCCCACACGCGTTCACGCAGGTTCCCGCGTCGTCCCCGCCGACCCCTGCCCACGCGCTTCCCGCTCCGAACACCAGGGCCGCTGCCAATAACAGGCCCGCCGCCCATGTCATCCTGCCTTCGATCCCCATGCATTCCCCTCTCGTTGTGACGCACGAGGCCGCTGCGCGGATCGGGCGTCGGCATTGCATGAAGCCATGCTGGCTCGTTTGCGCCGGATCTCACCCAGACCGGCGCGACCGCGCCCATCCTATGAGAGCGATGTCGCGAGAGTCAACGCTCGATGGGGTGCGTTGGTGGAATTGCCCAGATCCGGGCGGTGCACGCGAAGTGACCGTTGGTCACGGAACGGTGTTTCCCCGCGGCGCTGCGGGCCGGCCGTCGCGGCCATAGAAGATCCAGGCTCCGGTCGGCGCTCCGGCGACGTAGCTGCCGCGCGCCGCCACCGAGCCGTCCTCGTAGTGGAAAGTCCACGTTCCGGTGCGGCGCCCCCGGGAGTCGGTCTCGCCCGTCACGCGCGGCGCGCCGTTCCCGTAGGGCGAGAGCTCCGAGAGCGGGCACGCGACCTCGCGCAGGTGGCGTGCGCCGGCGTCACCGGGCTCGCCGTGGCAGTAGGGAGCGAGGTCCAGCCAGCGGCTCGCCGAATCGCGGAGCGATCCGCCCAGCTCCAGCTCGCCCTGGACCGGTCCCGGGCTCGCGCCGCTCCGGATCAACCCGTAGCTCGGGTGGAAGAAGCTGTAGCTGGGACCGTAGGTCTCGAGCAGCCACATGCGCGGGCTGGTCGCGAAGGCCCTCTCCAGCGCGAAGCGGCCCTCGGCGTCGCTCCGGGTCCAGCGCGCGTGGTAGACCGGCTGGGGTCCGCCCATGGAGCCCGCGCCGTGGTACCACTCGATCACCTCGGCGCCGCGGATCGGCTCCCCGGTGTCGCGGTCGACCACGCGGCCCCGAACCGCATCCAGCGCGAAGGCCCCCGGACCCGGAACGCAGGCCAGTGCGGCCAGGAGCGCTGCCCAGGAGATCGCGAGTCCCGGTCTCACCTCCCCGAGCGTAGTGCGGATCCGGGAGCGAGGCCCGGCGCAGCCGTTCCCTCCGGGTCGGCGGGCTCGCGAATGCGTCGAACCCGACGGCTGCGCTCGATTGCTAAGATGGCGGCCGAGCCAGGACGGGCCCTTCGGCCGAGACCGGCAGACCGGTCTTTCGCGGGCGGGCCCTCAACGGATGGATCGACGGCGGATGGGTTGGCAGGACGAGTACCGCGAGAAGCTGACGACTCCCGCGAAGGCGGTGGAGCGGATCGCCGACCGCGCGTTGGTCGTGCAGGGCAATGCGGCCGGTGAGCCTCCGGCGCTGCTGGCCGCGGTGGCCGATCGCGCCCGATCCGGCGGTTTCACCGAGCTCCGCATGACTTCGCTGCTGCCGGCCGCCGCCAGCGCCGCGACGATCCTGGCGGACGACCTGCACGGAATCATCCACTGGGAGTCGATCTTTGCCAGCGGCGCCGACCGCGCCCTGCTAGCCGATGGACGCGCGGTCTATAACCCTGCGTTCTTCCACCAGGTGCCGCGCCTCTACACCGAGTTCATGGACATCGACGTCTCGCTGATCTGCGTGTCACGGGTGGATCGCCATGGCTACATGAGCCTGGGCGTGAACGTAGACACGAACAAGGCGGCGGTCGCGGCGGCCGACCTGGTGCTGGCCGAGATCAACCCGCGCATGCCCCGCGTGCACGGAGACAGCTGGGTCCACGTGTCCGAAGTGGACGCGCTCGTGGAGAACGAGGTGCCGCTCTTCGAGCTTCCGACGCCGCCGGTTCGCGAGGAAGACCGCGCCATGGGCGATTTGATCGCGGAGATGATCCCCGACGGGGCGACGCTCCAGCTCGGCATCGGAGGCGTTCCCAACGCCGTGGCGGCATCGCTGATGGATCACCGCGATCTCGGCATCCACACCGAGATGTTCGTCGATTCGATGGTCGATCTGATCGAGGCCGGGGTGGCGACCGGCGCCCGCAAGACCTTCCACGCCGGCAAGGCGCTCTACGCCTTTGCCGCCGGCTCCTCCCGCATGTACGAGTTTCTCGACGACAACCCGCACATCGAGGCGCACCCGGTCTCGTACACCAACTTCCCGCCCAACATCGCCCGCAACCGGGACATGGTGTCGGTCAACTCGACGCTCCAGATCGATCTGACCGGGCAGTGCTGCTCCGAATCGATGGGCGCCGCGCAGTTCTCGGGGACCGGCGGCCAGCACGACTTCGCGCGCGGCGCCTTCGACGCACCCGGCGGCAAGTCGATCATCGCGTTCTATTCGACGGCCAGGAGCGGAGAGCTGTCGCGGGTGGTTCCGACCCTGACGCCCGGGGCGGTGGTGACCACACCCCGCACGGAGGTGCACTGGGTGGTGTCCGAGTACGGCGCCGCCAACCTGAAGGGGAAGTCGGTGCGGGAGCGCGCCCGCGCCCTGATCGGTCTCGCCCATCCGCGCTTCCGCGACGAGCTGACCCACCAGGCCAAGGCGCTCCGCTACCTGTAGATCGGAGCCGCTCAGAAGGGCGGCCACCCCACCGTGCGCTCGTGCCCGGAAGCGTCGACGACGCGGAGCTTCATCACCTGTCCGGCCCGCATCATGCGCATGCCCGAGACCGCGTCGCGATTCGATTGCAGCTCGAGCTCGCCCACCGCGGTGATGCGATCGTCCTCGGTGAGGCCCGCGCTCTCGAAGGCGCTGCCGGCTTCGATCGAGCGCAGTCGCAGCCCGATCAAGCGCCCCTCCTCGTAGACCGGGAGGATCTTCGCGCCGGTGAGCGTCGCCAGGCCCGGGTTGTCGGGGACCTGCGAGGAACGCGATTCGCCGTAGAGCCGCACCAGCTGCAGCGCGGCGTCGGTGGTCTCGGTGGGCGAGGCGGTTTCGAGCTGCCGCACCAGGGGCTCGAGGGCCTGCTCCAGCGACCCGGATGCACCGTCGCTGTCGTCGGCGCGAAGTCGCATCAGGGCGTCGATCAGGAACGCGGCCTGCTTCGCGTCGGAATCCGCGTGCTGGGTCCGGGTGGAGTCCAGCGCGGCCGACAGCGAATCGATCGTCTGCTGGAGCAGGTGTGTACGGTAGAGGCCGGCCGCCCACAGGCAGGACAACACCAGGACCAGGATCCAGGGCAGCTTGCTCCTCGAACCGTCACGCATCGGTAGACCTCCTGTCGGGGACTCCATCGGCCCAGGATGGCGAGCCGCCGGGTACCCCGCCACGCGCCCGGCCGCATCCTCCATGGTGTAGACTCTTTCCCACACCGATACTCGCGCTGGAAGGGCTGCTGGTTTGAAGCGCGTATCCGATTCGTGGATCGCAGGTTCCCAGGGAGCCGAGACCGGAGGTCGTTCCCTCGATCGGAGGGACTTCCTCAGGAGTCTGCTCGCCGCCGGCGCGGGCGGCGCGCTGGTCCGGGTGTTCGGCGCGCCGGAGATCGCATCGGCCGCACCCTCCGTGTGCTTCACGGATGGAGTCGCGGCGGGCGACCCCCGGCCCCACGGCGCCACCCTCTGGACCCGGCTCGGACCGCCCGCCGACGGTGCCCCGGTTCCGGTGCTGTGGATGGTCGGCGAGGACGCCTCGCTCGAGCGCGTGGTGCGCGGCGGCGTCGTCCTGGCCCGTGGTGAAACCGACCACAGCGTGAAGGTGGAGGTGCGCGGACTGCGCCCCGACCGCTGGTATCACTACCGCTTCCATGCCCGGGGCGGTGCCAGCCGCGTCGGGCGACTGCGCACGGCGCCGTCGCCGGGCGCTTCGCCCGATCGCCTGCGCTACGCGTTCGCCAGCTGCCAGCAGCGTTCCAGCCCCTACGTCGCCCACCGAGCGGCGGCCGGCGAGGACATCGACTTCTTCATCCACCTGGGTGACTACGTCTACGTCAGCGACGACGGCGACCTGACCCTCGAAGACTATCGGCGGCGCTGGCGGATCTTCCGCAGCGACCCGTTGCTCCAGGACCTGCGCGCCAGGGTGCCGCTGGTGCCGATGTGGGACGATGGCGAGTTCTACAACGGCGTCGATCGCACCGGGCCTCCCGAGCGGCTTCGCGCGGCCCGCTCGGCGTGGTTCGAGAACATGCCGGTGATGCGGCGCCGCGACGACCGGGTCTACCGCTCGTTCTCCTGGGGCGACCTGGCCGACGTGTTCATGATCGACGTGCGCTCCTACCGCGACCCGGAGGTGCCGGCCAACCGACCCGACTACCTGCCGGGCTTCGACGCCCAGGATTCCCGCATCCCGCCCGGCGAGGAGATGTTCGCCGAGGGGCGCACCACGTTGGGTGCCGTCCAGGAGCGCTGGCTCCGGCGCTCGCTGCTCGGCTCGCGGGCGGCGTGGCGCATGATCGGCAACCCCTACAACATGAGCCCCTGGAGGTTCGAGGACCTGGACACGCCGGAGGCGCGGGCGGCCGACCCGGACTTCGTGCCCAACACCGGCGTCTACGTGTCGAACGAGGCCTGGGACGACTACCAGGCCGAGCGCAAGGCGTTGCTGGAGTTCATCGTCCGGCACCAGGTCGAGAACGTCGTCTTCAACAGCGGACACACCCACTTCTACATCGCGTCGGAGCTGATGCCCGATTTCGACGACGCAGCCTCGCCGACGGCCGCCGTCGACTTCGTCACCGGCTCGCTGACCGCCGATCCCGACCCCTGCAGCATCGCGCCGCC
>JBFGIM010000059.1:0-16515 GCA_041577695.1 Myxococcota bacterium
ACCGCGACGCGGTCCGCGAGGTAGCGGACGACGCCCAGGTCGTGGGTGATGAAGAGGTAGGCCAGGCCGAGCGATTGCTGCAGGTCGCGCAGCAGGTTCAGGATCTGGGCCTGGATCGACACGTCGAGCGCCGAAACCGACTCGTCGCAGATGATCAAGCGGGGCTCCGCCGCCAGCGCGCGCGCGATGCAGATGCGCTGGCGCTGGCCGCCGGAGAACTCGTGCGGATAGCGGTCCATGTGGGCGGGATCGAGCCGGACGCGCTCGAAGAGCTCGGCGACCCGCTCGCGCCGGCCGGCCGCGCTGCCGCCGAGGCCGAAGGACTTCATGCCCTCCGCCACCGCGTCGCATACGCGCATGCGCGGGTCGAGTGCGGCCATCGGATCCTGGAAGATGATCTGGATGCGCTGCCGATAGCGCCGCAGCTGTGCCGACGACAGGCCGATCAGATCGACCCCCTCGAACAGGACGCGGCCCTCCTGGGGCTCCTCCAGCCGAAGGATCGAGTGCCCGACCGTCGTCTTTCCGCAACCCGACTCCCCGACCAACGCCACGGTGCGTCCCGCCGGCACCTCCAGGTCGACCCCGTCGACGGCCCGCACCCAGCCCACGGGACGCTGCAGCACCCCGGCCCGGATCGGGAACCAGGTGCGCAGCCCCTCCACCCTGAGGAGCGGAGCGCCGCTCATGCCGACTCCTCGCCCGCCACCGCATGGCAACGGGCCCAGTGCGCGGGCGTCAGCTCGGTGGTGGCCGGCTCCTCGACGCGGCAGCGGTCGAAGACGCGAGCGCAGCGGTTCGAGAAGCGGCAGCCCGGCGGCCACGTTTCGGGCGACGGCACCACGCCCGAGATCTCCTCGAGACGGACGCCGGGCTCGACGCGCGAGGGCATCGAGCGCAGCAGGCCCTGAGTGTACGGATGGCGTCCGCCGCCCAGCACATCGAGCCGGGTGCCCTGCTCCACCAGGCGACCGGCGTACATCACGGCCACCCGGTCGGCCAGCTCGTTCACGACGCCGAGGTCGTGGGTAATCAGCATGATCGCCGTGCCGAAGTCGCTGCCCAGCTCGCGGAGCAGCGCCAGGATCTGGGCCTGGATCGTCACGTCGAGCGCCGTGGTCGGCTCGTCGGCGATCAACAGCCGCGGCCGCGGCGCCAGGGCCATCGCGATCATCACGCGCTGCTTCATGCCGCCGGAGAGCTGGTGCGGGTAGGCGTCGAAGCGCTCGGCCGGGTCGGGGATGCCCACCCGCTCGAAGAGCTCGATGCCGCGCACGCGAGCCTCCGCCGCCGTCACGGGCTCGTGGAGTCGGATCGCCTCCATTACCTGGGCGCCGGAGGTCTGGACCGGATTGAGGCTGGTCATCGGCTCCTGGAAGATCATCGCGATCTCGGCACCGCGCATGTTGCGCATCTCGGGGACCGAGAGTGGCACCAGGTCGCGGCCGTCGTACCGGATCTGCCCCGCCGCGATGCGGCCGGGCTTCGGCACCAGCCGCAGTATCGAGAGCGCGGTGATCGACTTGCCGCAGCCCGACTCCCCCACCAGCGCCAGCACTTCGCCCGACGCGACCGAGAGGTCCACCCGATCGACCACCGGCACGCGACCGCTCGCCGACGGGAAGTCGGTCACGAGTCCCTCGACCTCGAGCAGCGCGGGGCTCACAGGCGCTCCCGTGCCGTGCGCGGATCGAGCGTATCGCGCACGGCGTCGCCGACGAAGTTGACCGCCAGCAGCAGCCCGAAGAGTGCGACACCGGCTGCGGTGAGGTTCCACCAGATGATCGGATCGCGGGAGAGCTCGTCGCGCGCCTGGTCGATCATCTGACCCCAGCTGCCGTCGATGCCGATGCCGAGCCACGCGAGGATCGCCTCGGACAGCACCAGCCCCGAGAAGCTGAGCACGAAGGTGATGATCACCAGATGCAGCAGGTTCGGCACGATGTGGCGCATCAGGATGCGCACGTGCGACACGCCCAGGGCACGCGCGGCCTGGACGAACTCGAGCTGCCGCAGCTTGAACGTCTCACCCCGCGCGACGCGGCACAGCCCCACCCATCCGGTGATCCCGAGCGCGACACAGACCTGCCAGGTGCCGCGCCCCAGCACCATGATCAGCGCGATCAGCAGCAGCAGTCCCGGCATCGACGCGAGCGTCGACATCAGGAAGAAGACGGCGTCGTCGAGGCGGCCCCCAAAGTAGCCGGCCGAGACGCCGAGCAGCAACGCCAGCGGGATCGCGATCAGGCTGGTGGCTCCGCCGATCAGCAGCGCCACCCGGGCTCCCTTGAGCGCGCGGTAGAGCACGTCGCGGCCCAGGATGTCGGTGCCCAGCGGGTGGGTCCCGGGCCGCTCGAGGGGCAGGTCCCCGTAGAAGCTCGTCGCGGCGAAGGGCGCCGAGTAGCTGTTCTCCCGGGTGCCCTCGAAGATCCGGTCGATCACGCTGCGGGCCTTGTGGGCGGCCACCGCGTCGGTTCCCGGGTCGGCACCCCCGATCCAGGCGACGGAATCGAGCAGCGCCACCACGACGTAGACGGCCACCACTGCCAGCGCCAGTGGACGGCGCCGGGCGACCTCGCCCAGCGCTTCGCGCCACAGCCGGTTGCGGCGCAGGTAGACGCCCAACAGGATCGACCCGGCGAAGAGCAACACCACCACCGCGTTGCCGACGACGTGGGCGGGCACGGCGCTAGCCCAGCCGCACGCGCGGGTCGACCCACGCGTAGCTGATGTCGGTGAGGATCTGGCCCGCCACGAAGAAGATCGAGCCCAGGTAGACCATCACCCGCAACGTGGCGAAGTCGTTGCCCTGGATCGCGTCCACGGTGATCGAGCCGAGACCGGGGATGCCGAAGAACGACTCCAGCAGCAGCGCCCCGCTGATGAAGAGCAACGGGATGGCGATGACGATCCGCGTCAGCACCGGGATCATCCCGTTGCGGAGCACGTGGCGCAGCATCACGCGCAGCTCCCCGGCGCCCTTGGCCCGCGCGGTGCGCACGTAGTCGCGGCTGGTCTCCTCGACGAAGACCGTGCGGTAGAAGCGCACGTCTCCGCCGAGGCCGTTCAGCACCCCGACCATGATCGGCAGCGCCAGGAAGCGAGCGATCACGCTCGGGTCGGGGTCGAAGCCCGAGATCGGGAACCAGCGCAGCAGCTTCGCGATCGCATACTGGGCCCCGATGATGTAGAGCAGGATCGACACGCTCATGGCGAGCACGCACAGGAACACGCCGGCCGAATCGATGTAGGTACCCCGGAAGAACGCCACGAAGAGCGAGAGCAGCAACCCGGCCCCCAGGCCGATCGTGAACATCGGCACCGTGAGGCTGAGGCTGGGCACCATGCCCTGGCGGATGCGCTGCGAGATCAACACGTCGTCGGCGTCGCTGCGGCCGAAGTCGAAGGTGAGCATGCGCCGGAAGTGGTCGAAGAGCAGGTTGTCCGAGACCGACTGCCACGGCCATAGCGGCTTGTCGTAGCCGTGGTTCACCTTCCACTGCTCGATCACCTCGGGCATCGCCTTGTCGCCCAGCGCCTGCCGCGCCACGTCGTCGGGCGTGGCGACGGTGAAGAAGAGCAGGAACAGGAAGAAGAGCACACCGAGCACCACCACGGCCGAGTACCCGACGCGCCTCAACAGATAGGCGCCCACTACTGTCGCTCCCGATAGAAGGTCCGGATCCCCGGCAGCATGACCGCCACCATCGAGATGATCAGCGCATAGGCCGGCCAGCGCACCGGCCGGTTCCATTCCCGACGGAGTCGGGCACGCAACTCCACGTCGAGCTCGCGGTACTTGAGGGTGGGGAACGACATTCCGAAGGGCTTGCCGTAGCGCACCCAGCTGTGGCTCAGCACGTAGTCCTCGGGATGGAGCAGCTCGATCCACGGCCGCTCCTGCTCCAGGATGGTGCGCATCTCCCGGATCAGCGCGACGCGCTCATCGCCGTTCTCCTGCACCTTCATGCGCTGGAAGAGCGCGTCGAAGCGCGGGTTGCAGAAGTTTGCCGTATTCGGCCCGCCGCTCTTCGAGCGCGCCATGTCGCAGGTCAGCAGGAACAGGAAGTTCTCGGGGTCGGGGTAGTCGGCCACCCAGCCCCAGATGAAGATCTGGTAGGCGCCGTTCCTCACCTTCTCCTGGAACTGGTTGTAGTTGGTGGGCTGCATCTCCACGTCGATGCCGATCTGGCGCCAGGCGTCCACGTAGAACTGGTTCTGGAGCAGCTGCTGCGAGCTGGTCTGGTACAGGTCGAAGTTGAGCGCGAGCGGCGCGCCGGTGGTCGGATCGATCCCGCCGCGATAGCCGGCCTCGGCCAGCAGCGCCCGCGCCCGGTCCAGATCGACGCTGCGGTACGGATTGCGGTAGTCCGGGTCGAAGCCGAAGATCCCCGTCGGCAGCGGGCTCTGGGCCGGTACGCCGCGTCCGTTGAGGAAGAGCTCGGTCCAGCGCGCCGAGTCCACCGCGAGACTCATGGCCTGGCGCAGCTTGCGACCGCGCGCGCCCGCCGGGGCCCCCACCACCGGATCCTCCATGTTGAAGCCCAGGTAGTAGACCGCCGGGCTCACGGTCTTGCTGAGCGAGATGCCGAGCTTCTCCATCTCCGGCGAGAGCCGGTCGTTCTGCACGACCTTGTCGAAGCTCTCCTTGATGATGCCCGCGCCGTCGTAGTAGCCCTGGAGGAACTTGTTGAAGACCGGGATCGATTCCTTCTCGCGCCGGAACTCGATGCGCTCGATGAAGGGGAGCGGGCGTCCGGCGGCCTCGAGCAGCCCCGCCTCGGCGTCACCCGGCGCTCCCTCCGAGGGATACACCCCACCCGGGGCGCGCCATTCCGGGTGACGCGCGCCGTACCAGTTGGGGTTGGCCTCGAGCACCATGCGGAACTGCTTGCTGTACTCGACCAGCCGGAACGGCCCCGAACCCACCGGGTGGTCCCCGAACCCGGCCCTCCCGTCTTCGCCGTCGTAGTACGCCACCGCCTCCCACGGCACCGGCGTCGAGAACGGCATGGCGAACCAGTAGAGGATCTGGGGATAGGCCTCGCGCAGCACCAGCTCGAGACCGAGGTCGCCATCCACGCGCACGCCCTCGATACCGCCGGCGGCGGCGTACTGTTCGCGCGGCGGCAGCGCGGCGAACTCCGCGTCGTCCTGGCGCATCTGGCCCAGGCGATCCCGAAAGTCACCGAAGCCGACCAGGTGCGAGAAGGGCTCGATCACCGGGCTGTTCACCGCGGGATCGGCGATGCGCATCAGCTGGAACGCCACGTCGGCGGCCAGCACCTGGCGCGTGGTGAGGCCCGCCCCGGCCAGGCTGAAGCATGGATCGTCCTGGAACAGCAGGTCCGGCCGCACTTCGAAGCGGTAGGCGACGCGCCCGCCCGCGCGCGGCTCGGCCTCGGGTACCGCCTGCGCCAGTCCCGGGATCAGCGTGTAGGGGCGCTTCAAGTAGTGGTATTCGAGCAGCGTGTCGTACACGTAGCCGGTGACGGCGTGGGCAGACGTCGTGTACGCCACGGCCGGATCGAGGGTCCGCGGCGCCTCGTTGAAGCTGGTGTAGTAGATGCTGCTGGTGTCGTCGGCCGACGGGTAGGGACTGTTGGTACAGGCCAGGCCCGTCCCGAACGCGAGCAGGGCCGCGGCGATCCAGACCTTCATCCGCCGCCCCCCGCAGCGAGCCGGAACAGCTCGGGGGCCAGGGCGGGGTTCAGCTCCACGTCGCGGTAGCGCACGCGCACCTCGACCTCGCTGGCGAAGTCGCGCAGGTCCACTCGGTAGGCGAAGGACTGGTCGCCCAGCGGGCGGTAGTCGTCGAAGCGCACCTCGCGCAACGGGCCGCCGCTGGCGCTGCTGGCGAGCCAGCGCCGCAGCTGCGCCCGGGGACCGAATTCGAGCTCGACCCGCCCGCCCCCCGCCGGTTGCAGCTCGAAGCGGACGCCGCCGTCGGGCATCAGCGCGGGGGAGCTGGGGCGAGCGTCTTCGGGCAACGCCGGCGTGCCCAGCAGGATCCGCACCGCCTCCTCGGGCGTGAGCGCCAGCCCGACCACCTCGACCAGCAGCTCCGGGTGCACCAGCCCCCGTTGCAGCGAACGATCTTCACTGCGGAAGAAGCCGTACTCGCGACCGTCGGTGGCGAGCACCGCCAGCGTCTGATCGAGGAATCCGAGCACCTCGACCCGCAAGCGCGCCGGTCGCTCGAGCGCCACGATCTGCTTGGCGGAGCCCGAGCCGCCCGGCCCCTCCAGCGACAGCTTGGCGATTCCGCGCAGGCCGTGGCGCGCCGCGGCGCCGGCCCGATAGGCGCGCAGCAGGGCGGCCGGGCGGCCGTCGCCGACCGGCAACGGCTGCGGCGCCGGCGGCCGAGCGCAGGCGATGGCGAAGGAGCAGAAGAAGAGGAGACCGACCCCTGCGGGCTTCACCGCGGCGCGAGCTCCCGCCGCAGTCGCTCGAGCTTGTGGAGCAGCTCGGGTTGCGCCTCGACGTCGGGCTCCTGGGCCAGCGCCTCCTCGTAGAGCTCGAGGGCGCGCTGCCGATCGTCGAGCAGCAGGTAGGCGTCGCCGAGGTGTTCCGAGATCACCGGGTCGCCGCCGGTCAGCTCGGCGGCGCGTTCCAGCTCGACGATGGCGCGCTCGAGCAGGGCCCGCCCGGCACCGGTCCGACCGGACTCGAGCAGCGGTCGCGCCCGCATGTAGTAGACCCAGCCCAGGCTGTCGGTGATGTAGCCATCGTCCGGCCGCTGCTCCAGGGCACGGCTGATCATGGCCTCGGCTTCGTCGAGCCGGAGCCCCTTCTCGGCCCAGGAGTATCCGACGTAGTTCAGCGCGCCGGCGTGGTTCGGGTCGAGCAGCAGCACGCGCCGCATGTACTCGAGGGCCGGGTCCGGGCGATGCGCCTGGCCGTAGAGCACGCCCAGGTTGTAGAGCACCTCCGGATCCTCGGGCGACGCCGCCAGCAGCTCCTCCAGGAATTGGACCGCGCCGTCGAAGTCGCCCGCCTTGGCGCGCAAGCTGGCCACGTAGAGATCGAGTTCGCGGCTGGGCGCCATGGCGCGGGCCCGCTCGGCCTCTTCGAGCGCGCGATCGTACTCGCGGCGTTCCTCGTGGATCGCCGCCAGCTGCACCCGCGAATCGGCGTAGCGCTCGTGGCCGGGCCCGACCTGCTCGAGCACCTCGATGGCGGCCTCCAGCTCGCCGGCGCGACGCTTCACCAGGCCCAGGAAGTAGAGCACCTCCTCCTGGTGGGGGTTGGCGGCGAGAGCGCGCTCGAAGTAGGCCGCCGCCGCGTCGTAGTTGCGCTCCTGCAGCTCGAGATAGCCGAGCCGCACCACCGCTCGCAGGTCGTCCGGGTGCAGCCGGCTGATCTCGGCCAGGGTGATCCGCGCATCGTCCACGCGCTCGAGCGCGAGCTGTGCGTCGGCCAGGGCGACCAGCGTCGGGTGGTGGCCCGGATACGCCTGGAGCACCTCGCGGTAGATCGCGATCTCGCCCTCGCGGTCGCCGCGCTGCCGGCGCCCGCGAGCGAGCGCCGCGTACACCGCGAGGCTGTCGGCCTGATAGTTCAGCGCCGCGCGCAGCGAGCGTTCGGCCTCGTCGTGTTGCTCGAGGCGTTCGAACACGCGGGCCAGCGCGAAGTGCGCGCGCAGATTCTCGGGCTCGGCCCGCACCAGCCAGCGCGCCGCTTCCAGGGCGTCGCCGAGGCGGGCCTCGTCCATGTAGACCCCGTAGAGCAGCGCCGCGGCATCGGGCTCGAGGGGCAGGCCTTCGTCGTCGGTCAGGACTCGCTCGGCGTCGGGTACCCGCTTGGTGAAGCGATAGAGCGTGCCCAGCAGCAGCCGGTTCGAGTCGGGCTCCAGCGCATAGGCGCGCTCGGCTTGGTGCAAGGCGCCTTCGGTGTCGCCCTGGCGCGCGAGCAGCTCGGCCATCTTACGGTGCAGCTCGGCGGAATCCGGGTCCTTGGCGAGTGCGCGCCGGTAGGCGATCAGCGCCGCTTCGAGGTTGCCCTCGAGCTCGCGGTCCTGGCCCACCAGATAATCGTATTCGGGCGGGAGGTCTTCCCGTGCGGGATCGGACTGGGCCGCCGGGCGGGGCTCCGCGGGTCCGAGCGGGCCTGCGCAACCGAGCCCGGTGAATGCGAGCGCGAACGCGCAGATCCAGACCGGGCCGGTGGTGGCGTTCACGACGAGAGGTAGCCCCCCGCTTCGAGGAAGGAGACCAGCCGTTCCACGCTCTCGTCGACCGACAGACCGTCGGTGTCGAGCTCGAGCTCGGGCTTCTCGGGCGCCTCGTAGGGCGCCGAGATCCCGGTGAACTCGGGGATCTCTCCCGCGCGGGCCTTCTGATAGAGACCCTTCACGTCGCGCCCTTCGCAGGTCTCCAGGCTGGCCGCCACGTAGACCTCGAGGAAGCGGCCCGCGTCGTGGATCGCGCGCACCTGGTCGCGATCGGCGCGGTACGGAGAGATGAACGATGCGAAGACGATGATCCCGGCGTCGGTGAACAGCTTGGCCACCTCTCCGATGCGCCGGATGTTCTCGGTACGGTCCTCGGGCGAGAACCCCAGGTTCTTGTTGAGACCGTGTCGGATGTTGTCGCCGTCCAGCACGAAGGCGGCGCGGCCGCGGGCAACCAGCGCCCTCTCGACGGCCACCGCCACCGTGGACTTTCCGGAGCCGGAAAGGCCGGTCAGCCAGATCGTCACGCCCTTCTGACCCAACAGGGCCTCGCGGTCGGCGCGGGTGACGTGGGTATCGTGCCAGGTGATGTTCGTCGCGCGCTGTTCCGTCAAGGCTGCACCTGCGGTCGCCACTCTCGAAGAGCCGGCTTTGGGGGTAGGGGACCGCCGCCGCGGGGAGCGCGCCGCTCCCTTGGGCGGGTGCGGGCGAGGTTAGCGGGACCAGGGGGAGTGTCGAGGCCCGATGGCGCATCCCCGAGCGGGACGAGGGCCCGTCGGGCCTAGGCGGGAGCGGCCGCCGCTGCGCCCGCGCGCAGGGCACGGACCTCCTCGACGATGCGGCGTGCGGCGCGCTCGACGTCGTCGGCGCGGGTGCCGCGACCCATGCCGATCCGGATCGAGGCGCGCACGTCCGCTTCGTCGAGACCCAGCGCCCGGAGCACGTGGCTCGGCTCGGGCCGGGCCGAGGTGCAGGCCGACCCGGTCGAGAGCGCCAGGTCGCCGAGCTGCGCCACCAGCATGTCGGCATCGATGCCGTTGAAGCCCACGTTGAGGTTCCCCGGCAGGCGCCGCTCGAGGTCGCCGTTCGCGAACACACCGGACAGGTCGGCGCGGAGGCGGGCGAGCATGTCGTCGCGCAGGCCCGACAGGCGCCGGGCCTCGGTTTCGCGCTCCTCGAGCGCCAGCTCGAGGGCGCGGGCGAAACCGACGATGAGCGGCACCGGCAGCGTGCCGGAGCGCAGGCCGCGCTCGTGGCCGCCGCCGTACATCAGCGGCGCCAGCCGTATGCGCGGTCGACCGGATCGCACCCAGAGCGCGCCCACGCCCTTGGGTCCATATAGCTTGTGGGCGGTGAACGAGAGCAGGTCGAGCGAGCTGGCGCCGAGATCGACGGGAACCTTGCCCACCGCCTGGGCCGCGTCGCTGTGGAAGAGCACGCCGCGCTCGCGGCACAGCGCGCCGATCTCCGTCAGCGGCTGGAGCACGCCGATCTCGTTGTTGGCGGCCATCACCGAGACCAGCAGCGTGCCGTCGTCGATCGCCTCGCGCAGTGCGTCGAGCGGGAGCAGGCCGCCCGCGTCCACCGGCAGCTCGGTCACGCGGAACCCTTCGTCGCGGAGCGCGCGGCAGGGGTCGAGGACGGCGGGGTGTTCGGTGGCCACGGTGATCACGTGGTCGCCGCGCCCGCGACCGCTCCGCGCCGCGCCCAGCAGCGCCAGATTGTCGCTCTCTGTCGCACCGCTGGTGAAGACGATCTCCCGCTCCGAAGCAGCGCCGATCGCGCGCGCGATCGTCTCGCGGGCCAGCTCGACGGCGGCCTCGGCCCGCCAGCCATAGGCGTGGGTACGGCTCGCGGCGTTGCCGAAGTCTTCGCCGAAGTAGGGCAGCATCACCTCCAACACGCGAGGATCGACCGGCGTGGTGGAGTGATGGTCGAGATAGAGGGGCTTGTCGGACACGGTGGGCCTGGCTCGTTTGCCGCGGGCGAGCCGCTCGGCGTCAGCCCGGGATCCAGGCGTTGCGTCAGGCGCCGAAGGACTGGCCGCAGCCGCAGCTGCTGTTCGCGTTCGGGTTCTCGATCTTGAACCCCGATTCCTGGAGCGAGTCCAGATAGTCGAGGGTGGCACCCGCGATGTAGACGGCGCTCTTGTCGTCCACGATCACGCGCACGTCACCGCTGCGGAACTCGTTGTCGCTATCGCCCAGCTGGTCGTCGAAACCGAGCTGGTATTGGAGTCCGGAGCAGCCGCCACCGACGACCTTGAGGCGCAGCCCGTGGCTCTCGAGCTTGCCCTCCCGATCGAGCAGGGAGCGGATCCGGTCCTCGGCAGCCGCCGTGAGGGCGACGATCGACATTCTTCTTTGCCTCCGCGCAGATAGAGTCGCAAGCATAGGCAGGCGCCCGGGCCCGTCAAGCATCGCCTCCCCGCAGGTGCAGGAAGATCTCCCGATTCCCCTTGGGGCCGGCCAGTCGGCTGTCCGCGTGCCCCACCACCGGCCAATCCGTCTTCTCGGCCGCGTCGGACACCGCCTGGAGTGCTTCTGCCCGCAACGCGTCGTCGCGCACCACCCCGCCCTTTCCGACCTGCTCGCGGCCGACTTCGAACTGGGGCTTCACCAGGATCAGGCCCTCCGCGCCCGGAGCCACCTGACGCAGCCGGGGCAGCAGCATCCTCACCGAGATGAACGAGACGTCCACGGTCACCAGGTCGACCGGTCCGGGCCACCGGGCGGGATCGAGCTCGCGGGCGTGGGTGCGCTCGAGGACCGTCACCCGTGCATCGTCGCGCAGGCGGGGATGGAGCTGGCCGTAACCGACGTCGACCGCCACCACGTGGCGCGCGCCGCGCTGGAGCAGGCAGTCGGTGAAGCCTCCGGTGGAGGCGCCCACATCGAGACAGGAACGGCCGGCGGGATCCACGCCCAGGTCGTCGAGGGCGCCGGCCAGCTTCTCGCCGCCCCGGGACACGTAGCGACGCGGCCCACCGCGAAGCCGCAGGGGCGCGTCCTCGGCCACGCGCGTCCCGGGCTTCTCGACGGGCACGTCGTCGACGAGGATGCAGCCGGTACGGATCAGCGCCTGGGCCTGGGTGCGCGACTCGGCCAGCCCGGCCTCGACCACGCGCTCGTCGAGCCGGCGCTTCAGACGCGCCGCAAGAGCTCGCCGGCCGCGCGGGCGATGCCAGCGGCGTCGAGACCGAACTCGGCGCGGATCGCGTCGGGATCTCCGTGTTCGACGATGCGATCGGGGATCCCCAGGCAGCGCGTTCGCACCGTCAGGCCCGCGGCCGCGAGCGCCTCCAGCACGGCCGCCCCGAAGCCACCCTGGGCCGTGCCCTCCTCCACCGTCAACACCGCCCCGCAACGGTCGGCCAGTGCGGTGATGCGCTCGGCGTCGAGCGGCTTCACGAAGCGGGCGTTGAGCACCGCCGCCGAGATACCCTGGGCGGCCAGCTCGCCGGCGGCCTCCAACGCCGCGTGAACCTGGGGCCCGACGGCCGCCAGCAGGATCTGGTCGCCATCGCGGAGCAGCTCGGCGCGCCCGATCGACAGCGGCTTGATCTCGGGGTCGAGCGGCACTCCGAAGCCGCTGCCGCGCGGGTAGCGCAGCGCGGCCGGGCCCGGGTGATCGACGGCGGTGCGCAGCATGTGCCGCAGCTCGTTCTCGTCCTTGGGTGCCATCACGATCATGTTGGGAAGCGCGCGCAGATAGGTCAGATCGTAGAAGCCCTGGTGGGTGGCGCCGTCGGCGCCGACCAGCCCGGCGCGGTCGAGGGCCAGGGTCACGTCCAGGTTCTGCACGCAGACGTCGTGCACCACCTGGTCGAAGGCGCGCTGCAGGAACGTGGAGTAGATCGCCGCCACCGGCTTCATGCCCTCGGTGGCCAGGCCGGCCGCGAAGGTCACCGCGTGCTGCTCGGCGATGCCCACGTCGTAGAAGCGGTCGGGGTGGACGGCCTGGAAGCGATCCAGGCCGGTGCCGTCGGGCATCGCCGCCGTGATGCCCACCACGCGCGGGTCCTGGTTGGCCAGCTCGATCAACGCGTCCGAGAACACGCGGGTGTAGGACGGCGGACCGGGCTTGCTCTTGGCCATCTCGCCCGACGAGACGTCGAAGGGCTTCACGCCGTGATACTTGAAGGGATCGGCCTGGGCGGGGCCGTAGCCGTAGCCCTTGGCGGTGAGCGCGTGGACCAGGATGGGCCCCTCGCCGCCCTCGATCATGCGCCGCACGTTCGAGAAGGTCTCGAGCACCTCCTCGATGCTGTTGCCGGGAATCGGGCCGACGTAGCGGAAGCCGAGCGCCTCGAACAGCAGGCTCGGCGAGATGAAGACCTTGAACGACTCCTCGGCCTTGTGGGCCCAGTGCAGCAGGTCGCCGGGCAGCGAGCTCAGGAACTCCTTGGCGTAGCTCTTGAGACGGCGCACCAGCGGCGCCGACATCTTGCGCGACAGGAACGACGACATCGCCCCCACGTTCGGGGCGATCGACATGTTGTTGTCGTTGAGGACCACCACCAGGTTCTTCTGCTTGAGCTCGCCCGCGTGGTTGAGCGCCTCGAAAGCCATACCCGCGGTCATGCCGCCGTCGCCGATCAACGCGATGGCGCAGCCCGCTTCACCCCGGTGCTGCTTCGCCCGCGCGATGCCCAGCGCCGCCGAGATCGAGGTGCCGGCATGACCGGCGCCGAAATGATCGTACTCCGATTCACTGCGCCGCAGGAACTTGCCGATGCCGCCATCGCGGCCGATGCGGTCGAAGCCCTCGCGGCGACCGGTGAGCAGCTTGTGCGCGTAGCCCTGATGGCCCACGTCGAGCACCAGGCGATCCTGCGGCGTGTCGAACACGTAGTGGATGGCGGTCAGCAGCTCGACGGCGCCCAGGCTCGAAGCCAGGTGGCCGCCGGTGCGCGAGACACGCTCAACGATCTCGCGGCGCAGCGCCTCGGACACCTCGCCGACCCGGTCGCGCGACAGCGCGCGCAGGTCGGCCGGGCTTCCGATCCGCTCCAGCAGCTCCGAGCTCATCGATCCCTCCACACCGCGAATCGCGCCAGCTCGCGCACGGCGGCGGCCTGGGCCCCGAACGGCTCCACGGCCTCGAGTGCCGTCTCGAGCAGCGCTTCGGCCCGCTCGCGCGCGCCGTCGCCACCCAGGGCTCCCACCAGCGAGCTGGCCTCGGTCGCCCCGCCGGGATCGTCGAGCCGATCGTCTGCGATCTGGAACGCCACGCCCACACACTCGCCGAAGCGGCGCAGCCGGTCCAGGGCCTGCCCGTCGGCGCCGGCCAGGGCGGCACCGCTCACCACCGCGGCGGTGATCAAGGCTCCGGTCTTGCGGCGGTGGATCGACTCGATTTCGGCGGCGCCCGCGGCGCGGCCGCGCTGCACGGCCAGGTCGTCGACCTGTCCGCCCACCAGGTGGCGGGAGCCCGCCGCGCGCGCGATCTCGCCCAGCGCTGCCACCCGCAGCCGCGGATCGGCGGGGCCCGGCGCCTCGGCCAGGGCGGCAAAGGCCGCCGCCAGCAGTGCGTCTCCCGCGAGCACCGCGGTGGCCTCGTCGTAGGCCACGTGCACGGTCGGCCTTCCCCTGCGCTCGTCGTCGTCGTCCATGCAGGGCAGGTCGTCGTGGACCAGCGAGTAGGTGTGGATCAGCTCCACCGCCGCGGCGGCGGGCAGGGCGCGCTGCGGCGGCGCGCCCACGGCCTCGGCCGCCGCGAACGCCAACCCGGGGCGCAGCCGCTTGCCGGCAGGCCACAGCAGGTGACGCATGGCGCCATGGAGTTCGGCGGGAGGCTCGTCCGCATCAGGCAGCCAGCCGTCGAGCCACGCGTCGAGTTCGCGTGTCCGCTCGGCCAGGTAGGCGACGGCGTCCACTACGCGTCGTCTCCCGGGTCGTCGAAATCCTGGACCGCGAGCGGACGCAGCAGCGCCTCGTCGCCGTCGCGCAGCAGCACGTCGACGCGCTGCTCGGCCTCCGAGAGACGCCCCGCCAGGGCCCGGGCGAGGCCGACCCCCTGCTCGAAGGCCTGGAGGGCTTCCTCGAGCGCCAGCTCCCCGCCCTCGAGTCGATCGACGATCGATTCCAGCTCGGCGAGTGTGTCTTCGAAGGCCGGGGCCAGGTCGGCCGGCGGACCGGACGCCGACGAGGACCCGGAGCGCGGAGTCATCACTCGCCGAGGCTAGCCGTCGCGGTCTGGAGCGTCAACGCGGCGAAGGGACCAAACCCCAGCAAATACGAGGGTTTTCAGCGCTTCCCTCGGCTCGGTTCCAGGACCCGCGCCGCCACGTCGCCACCGGCGACGCGGATCGACAGCGCGTCTCCCGGCGCCACCTGGTCCGGCTCGCGGACGATGCTCCCGTCGGGTTCGCGGCGCACGATGGCGTAGCCGCGGCCGAGCACCGCCAGCGGTGAGAGCGAGTCGAGCCGAAGCGCGGCGCGCTCCAGGCGACCGCGACAGCGTTCGATCGCGCGCTCCCCGGCCTGTTGGAGTCGCCCGCCGACCGCGCCCAAGCGCGTCCGGCGCTCGGCGAGGCGCGCGCGCGGAGAAAGGTGGCGGAGCTGTTCGCGAAGGCCGACCACCTGCCGCCCGGCGTGGGAGAGGCGCGCTCGCACGGCTGCGTCGAGCCGCCGCTGGCAGCGCTCGACATCGCCGAACAGCGCCGCGGCGTCGGGCAGCGCCAGCGCCGCGGCGGCCGAGGGCGTCGGTGCGCGCAGGTCGGCCACCAGGTCCGCGATGGTGACGTCGGTCTCGTGGCCCACCCCGCTCACCACGGGCTTCGGCGAAGCGACGATCGCTCGTGCCAGCAACTCGCTGTTGAACGGAAACAGGTCCTCGAGCGAGCCGCCGCCTCTCACCAGCAACACCACATCCACGTCGCCATGGGTGTTGATCCAGGCCAGCGCCGCGGCGAGCTCGGCGTCGGCACCGGCACCCTGCACACGCGCGGGCGCCAGGCGAAGCGGCACCAGCGCACATCGCGCCCGGCTCACCTCGATCACGTCGCGCAGGGCTGCGCCGTGGAGCGACGTCACCACGCCGAGGCGCCGCGGGAACTCGGGCAGCGGCCGCTTGCGCGCGGTGTCGAACAGACCCTCGCGCTCGAGCCGCGCCCGGAGCTGCTCGAAGGCCAGCTGCAACGCGCCCTGCCCGCGCGGCTCGAGCTGTCGGACGATCAGCTGTAGATCGCCGCGCGCCGCGTAGACGCCGACTTCGCCGTAGGCGAGCACCTCCAGGCCGTCCTCGGGCTCGAAGGGCAGACGGCTGGCGTTGCCGCGGAACAGGACGCCGCGCAGCTGCGCATCCTCGTCCTTCAGGGTGAAGTAACAGTGCCCGGACGCGGCACGGCGCAGGTTGCTCACCTCGCCGACCACCCAGATGCGACCGACCGCCTCCTGGATCAACTCGCCGAGGCCCGCCACCAGCTCGCCCACGCGATAGATGCGCGGCGCGCCGGGCGCGGGGACGACGCGGTCGGTCACGACGGACCTACTGCGCGGGGGGGACGGGGCTCGTGGACTCGGGAGCGCTGGCGAGCGAGGGCTCGGTCGCGCGACCCGCCTGCTGCAGGCGCTCGAAGTAGGCCCAGCTCTTGAGCACCTCGAGACCGCGGGCCAGCTGGATGTCCTCGGCGTCGGAATCCGCCTCGAGCTCGTCGCTCTCGGCATCGGATTCATCGGCGGGCTCGGAATCGGGCGGCTCGGCCTCCTGGTGTTCGAAGTGCCGCTCGAGATCCCGCTCCCGGATCGGTCGTGCGGCCGCCGCGTCGCCTTCGTCCTCGTTCCGGCGCGCCTCGACCGCGATGTCGGGCTTGATCCCGACCTCCTGGATCGAGCGACCGGCGGGGGTGTAGTAGAGCGCCGTGGTCAGCCGCAGTCCCGACTCGTCGTCGAGCGGGTACACGGTCTGGACCGAGCCCTTGCCGAAGGTGTCGGCGCCGAGCACGAGCGCGCGGTGCTGGTCCTGGAGCGCGCCGGCCACGATCTCGGAGGCGCTGGCGCTGCCCGCGTTGACCAGCACCACCATCGGATAGCCCCGCTCGGTCTGTCCACGGTGCGCTCGGAACTCCTGCTGTTGGCTCTCGACGCGCCCTTTCGTGTAGACGATCAGACCGTCGTCGAGCCAGCGGTCCGCCACCCGCACCGCCTGGTCGAGCAGCCCACCCGGGTTGTCGCGCAGATCGATCACCACGCCGTCGAAGCCGTCGGGCGCCTGCTTGTGCAGCTCCTCGAGGGTTTCGACCAGGTCCCGGTCCGTGCGCTCCTGGAAGGCGCGCAGCCGCACGTAGGCGTAGGCGGGCTCCAGCATCCTGCCGTCCACCGACACCACCTTCACCACGT
>JBFGIM010000060.1:0-16480 GCA_041577695.1 Myxococcota bacterium
GCTCGGCGAGCGGACCCACGGGCCGCGCTGCCTCCATGCGCGGCACCAGCATGCCGGCCGCCACCCGCGACGCGTGGGCGGCGATGCGATCGCGCTCGAAGAGCACCACCGAGCGGCCGTCGCGCGCCAGGCTCCATGCCACCGCGCAGCCGATCACGCCGCCACCCACCACGGCGACGTCGCGGTGGCTCAACGGCCGGCCCCGCCGGATCCCTCGGCGTTGGACAAGCCGACGAGCGCGGCCGCCAGCGCCTCGGGCTCGTGGTCGAGACCCAGGAAGCGCCTTGCGACCCGACCCTCGCGGTCGATCAGGAAGACCAGCACCCGGTGGTCGATGTTCCCGTCGGGTTGGCGGGCGACGCCGAGGCCGTAGCTGCGAAGCACCGGGTCCACCGTCTCCGGGCTGCCTGTGACGAAGCTCCAGTCCGCGAGGTCTGCGCCCCGCGCGCGGGCGTAGCGGCGCAGCGCCTCGGGCGTGTCGCGCTCCGGGTCGAGAGAGACCGAGACGAAGTGGATCGCGCCGCGCTGCTCCGGCGTCAGCGCGCGCTGCACATCGACGTGGCGGCCGGTCAGCAGCGGACACGGCCCGGGGCACTCGGTGTAGACGAAATCGAGCAACAGCACACGGCCGCGAAGCTGCGACAGCGCGAAGGGCTCGCCGTCCTGGTCGGTCAGCTCGAAGTCGGGCGCGGGGTCGCCGGGGCCGGGTGCCGGGTCGCGCGCACGACCGGGGGGCGGCGCTTCGCCGGTGCCTCGCACCGTGGCGCCGATCACGCGGTAGGCCTTGCCGGTGAACTCCAGCTCGAAGTCGATGAGCTGGCCCGGAGCCAGCTTCGCCAGCAGCGCCGGGTCGGGGACGTCGAAGTTCATCGTCATCGCCGGCATCAGGCCTTCGATGTCCTCGTGGGCGATCACCACCTGGGCGTACTCGGGCTGGACCTCCTGCACCACGCCCCGCGCCGGATAGACGCGCGCTCCGTCGGAGCCGCAAGCCGCCAATGCGCAGATCAGCAGCGCCGCCCGATAGCCCCGGCTCGCGGTGTCAGCCCAGCGGATAGCGGATCTCCCTGGAGATGCGGTCGCACTCGCGGAGCGCATCGTCCGAGAGGGTGACGTCGGCGGCCGCGATCAGCGGATCGAGCTGATCGGCAGCGGTGACGCCGATCAGGGACGAACCCACGAAGTCGCGGGTCAGCGTCCAGGCGAGGGCCAGCGTGGGCAGCGCCAGTCCGCACTCGGCAGCCAGCGCCGTCAGCCGCGCGGTGGCCTCGCGGCTGCCGTCGCTCAGGAAGCGGCGCGTCATCTGCTGGGTGCGCGGGTTGTAGTCCTTGTAGCGCGTGAAGCGCGCGCCGTCGGGCCACGCTCCGTCGGCGTACTTGCCGGTCAGCACGCCGCCGGCCAGCGGGCTGTAGGCGAGCAGGCTGACCTGCTCGGCCCGGCAGACACCAGCCAGCTCGTCCTCGAAACGGCGATTCAGCAACGAGAAGTTGTTCTGGATGGTCTCGTAGCGGACCAGGCCGTCCACGTCCGATGCCCAAAGGCTCTTGGTGAGGCCGTAGGCGCTCTCGTTGCTGCACCCGACGTAGCGGGCCTTGCCCGACTCGACGATCCGGGTGAGCCCTTCGAGCGTCTCCGGGTACGGAAGCCCGGGGTCGGGCCAGTGGGTCTGGTAGAGATCGACGTAGTCGGTGCCGAGGCGGCGCAGGCTGTTCTCCAGCGCGCGCTCCATCGAGTGGCGATCGAGCGCGGTGTGACCGCCGCGCACGGGGGCCTGGAACCAGCCGCCGCTGGGTCCGCAGGCCTTGGTGGCCAGGATCACCGCGTCGCGCGTGCGGCCCGCCAGCCACTTGCCCAGGATCTCCTCGGTTCGACCCGCCCACTTCGCCTCGGGCGGAACCGGGTAGGCCTCCGCCGTGTCGAGGAAGATCACGCCCGCGTCGAGCGCCTTGTCGAGGATCTCGAGACTCGCCGCCTCGTCGGCCATGTGACCGAAGGTCATGGTTCCGAGCCCGATCGCGGGCACCCGCAGCCCGGTGCGTCCCAGTCTTCTGTATTCCAAGTGTGGCGCTCCCGACGGTGAAACCGAATCATAGCGAGTCCCGCGCAGTCAGAGGTGATAGGCTTGCTCGGGATCGCAGCGGAGGTGGAGCGGTGCCCTGGTGGGGATGGATCGCACTCGGGACGATGTTGCTGGTCTCCGAGATGCTCCTGGTCGACCTCGAGTTCTACCTGGTGTTCCTGGGGATCTCGGCGCTGCTGGTGGGCGCCGCGGCATTGTCCGGCCTCGACGATCCGGTGTGGCTCCAGTGGCTGCTCTTTGCGGCGTTGTCGCTGGTGACGCTGGTGGGCTTCCGCCAGCGCGTCTACGGAAAGCTGCGGGGCGGCGCGCCGGGCCTCGCGGCGGAGCTGGTCGGCCAGACCGGCCGGGCCCGCGAGCGCATCGATCCGAGCCAGCAGGGATCCGTGGCGCTCCACGGCAGCGTCTGGAGCGCGCGCAACGAGGGTGAGCAGCCGATCGAGGCCGGCGGCCCCGTGCGCGTGTTGCGCACCGAGGGTGTCACCCTCGTCGTCCGGAGTGATTGAGCGCGCTCGCCGCGCCGGGAGGATCCGATGGAGAACATTGGGGTCATAGCCGTTCTGGCGATCGCTGCGCTGGCCGTGGTGATCGTCGCCAAGACCGCGGTGGTCGTTCCGCAGCAGAGCGCCTACGTGGTGGAGAGTCTCGGCAAGTACAGCAGGACGCTTCAGGCCGGCTTCCACATCCTGATCCCGTTCGTCGAGCGGTCCGCGTACAAGCACACGCTGAAGGAAACGGCGATCGACATCCCGGAGCAGGTCTGCATCACGCGGGACAACGTGCAGGTCGGCGTGGACGGCGTGCTCTACCTGCAGGTGCTCGACGCCAAGCTGGCCTCCTACGGCATCAACGACTACGTCTTCGCCATCGCCCAGCTGGCCCAGACCACGCTGCGCAGCGAGATCGGCACCATCGACCTCGACCGCACCTTCCTCGAGCGGGCCGTGATCAACGCGAACGTGGTGAGCGAGCTCGACAAGGCGTCCGATCCCTGGGGCGTCAAAGTGCTCCGCTACGAGATCCGCAACATCAACCCGCCCACCGACGTGCTCCACGCCATGGAGAAGCAGATGCGCGCCGAGCGGGAGAAGCGCGCGGTCATCCTCACCTCCGAGGGCGAGCGCGACGCCAAGATCAACCAGGCCGAGGGCGAGAAGCAGCGGGTGATCAAGGAGTCCGAGGCCACCAAGCAACTCCAGATCAACGAGGCGGAGGGCCAGGCCCAGGCCATCCTCGCGGTGGCGACGGCCACCGCTGAGGGCCTGCGGCGGGTGGCCGAGGCGGTGCGCCAGGAAGGCGGCCGCGACGCCATGCAGCTTCGCATCGCCGAGGACTACGTCGAGCAGTTCGGCCAGCTGGCCAAGGAGGCCAACACGCTGGTGATCCCGGCAAACCTCAGCGACATCGCCTCGATGATCGCCCTGGCGACGCGCATCGGGCGCGGCGACGGGGTCACACCGCCCGGCGCTTGAGACCTGAAACGGAAGGAGCTTCGATGACGAGCAAGAGCCCCCTGACCCGAGCCCTCGGCATGGTCGCAGCAGCGGCGCTGCTCGCCGCGGCGACGCCCGGGCCCGCCCGCGCCCAGGGCGACTGGTGGCAGCGCGGCAAGGACCTGGTCGGCGGCCTCGGCTCGAACGGGGAAACCGGCGACGCCTCCCTCAGCGACGCGGAGATCGGCTCGGGTCTCAAGGAGGCCCTGGAGGTCGGTACTGCGCGCGTGGTGTCGCAGCTCTCGCAGCCGGACGGCTTCAACGCCGACCCGGCCGTGCACATCCCGCTGCCGGACAGCCTGGACCGGGTCCAGTCGGCGCTCGACGCGGTGGGCATGTCGTCGCTGCTCGACGACCTCGAGCTGCGCCTCAACCGAGCCGCCGAACAGGCCACACCCCCGGCCAAGGACATCTTCTTCCAGGCGATCCGGGACATGACCCTGGACGACGCACGTCAGATCCTGAACGGACCGGACGACGCCGCCACCCGCTACTTCCAGGACAAGATGTCGCCTCCGCTGGCCGTGGCGATGGAGCCGATCGTGCAGTCGAGCCTTGCGGAAGTGGGCGCGGTGCAGGCCTACGACCAGGCGATGGGGCAGTACCAGCAGATTCCCTTCGTGCCGGACGCAAAGGCGGACCTGTCCTCCTACGTGGTCCAGAAGGGAATGGACGGGATCTTCCACTACCTGGCACAGGAAGAGGCGGCGATCCGATCGAACCCGGCTCAGCGCACCACCGAGCTCTTGAAGAAGGTGTTCGGTCAGTAGGCTCGCGCCGGTCGACGACGACGAATCCTATGCGTCGGCCAGCAGGCCCTTGCCGGGCACGTGGTTGAGCTCGAGGCGGATGCCGTCCGGGTCTTCGAAGAGAACCGAGTAGTAGCCCGGAGCCCAGGCGCCCTCTTCGGGGGGGTGCACCACGGTGGCGCCGAGCTCCAGCAGCCTGGCGTGCAGGCGGTCCACGTCCTCGCGCCGCCGCGCGCGGAAGCAGAGGTGGTGTAGCCCGGTGCGCGCCTGCTCGAAGCGCTCGCCCTGGTGCCCCGGTCCCGCGGCCCGCAGCCCGAAGGCCGTGCGACCGCCGACGCAGTAGTAGAACCCGTCGCCGTCGAGAACCGGCCTCATGCCCAGGAAGGGCAGTAGCTCGGCGTAGAACGCCCGGGAGCGCGGGAAGTCGCCGGTGGTGACGAAGACGTGGGCGATGCCGTTGATGTCGAGTGTCTCATCGCGGTTCTTCATGACGAAGGTCTCCTCCCCGCGCGTTGTGACAGGGTGCCACAGCTCCGCGGTGTCTGGGGGAGCGGAGTGCGCGACGCTCAGCGCCACGGATCGATGGCGGGTCCGTCACCGTCCGGGCGAAACGGGAGCTCGACGCGAGCGCCCCGTGCCGCCGAGGCGTAGGCCGCCGACAGCACCTCGAGCACGACGAGGCCGTCGGCACCGGATTCCTCGGGCTCGCTCCCGTCGCGGAAGCAGTGCAGGAAGTGCGACAGCTCCTGCGGGTAGCCGTTCTCCCACAGCCAGTCCGCGTTCTCCTCGCTCCAGCTCGGGGCCGCCCCGCCCGCGGCGAAGCGCCGCAGCCCGGTCCGCTGCAGCAGGTCGGCCTCGGCGTAGCCTTCGCTTCCCCAGACCTCGAGGCGCGACTGCATGCCGCCCTTCAGCAGCCACGACCCCTCGACCAGCGCCTGGGCCCCGCCCTCGAAGTCGAGCTGCACGACGGCGTGGTCGTCCACCTCCTGCGCTTGCGGGTGTCGTCCGCACCCGAGCCACGCCGTCACTCCGACGACCCGCGGCTTCCCGAGCAGCCAGCGCACGCACTCGATGCCGTGGCACGCCAGGTCCATCAGTGCGCCGCCCCCGGCCCACTGCCGCGAGAAGAACCACGGCGAGTAGGGCCCGTCGTGGGCTTCGCGCTGGGTCACGTAGAGCGGGCGGCCCAGCGATCCCGACTCGAGCCAGTCGCGCATGCGCCGGAACTTCGGCGCGAAGGGCAGCTCCTCGGCGTAGGCCAGCCCCACGCCGGCCTCGCGGCAGGCAGCCACGATCGCCTCGCCCTCGGCGAGACTCACCGCCAGCGGCTTCTCGACGATCACGTGCTTGCCGGCGCGCGCCGCCGCCACGGCGTGCTGGGCGTGACAGGCGTTCGGCGAGTTGACGCAGACGACGTCCACGTGGGGCCACAGGTCCTCCAGGCGATCGGTCGCGTGACCGAGACCGAATTCGCGCACGAGCCGCTCCGCGTGCTGGCGATCGCGCGACCAGACGGCGACCGCGTGGCCCTCGGGCACCCGGGCGAGCGCGCGCAGGTAGACGCGCGAGATCCAGCCGGACCCGACCAGTCCGAGCCGCAGGCTCAACCGCCCTCTCCCGCCGCGGCCAGCGCCACCGCGTGGGCGCGCACCTTCTCGAACGCCGCCACCAGATCGTCCACGTCGGAGGGTTCGCCGAGGAACAGCTCGTGGGGCAGCCAGATCGCCTCCTCGTAGGCGGCACGACGCGTCACCGGAAGATCGGCGCGGGGATCGTAGTCGCCGCGGGCCAGCGGGTTCGTGTGGGCATCGAGCGCGAAGAGCGGATCTTCGGGCAGCGGCAGGTAGAAACGCCCCGCGCACGGCACGCCCTCGGCCTGGAGGGCGCGCAGGAACCCAGCGCGGGCCAGCCCGGCGAAGGCTTCGGGGTCGTAGCGGAGCACGTACTGGTAGATCGTCCGTTGGGTCACGCGCGCATCGACGCGCAGCGGACGCAGGCCCGGCAGCGCCGCGATGCGCTTCTCGAACTCGGCCGCGCGGGCCGCGCGCCGCTCGTGCTGGCCGGTCAGCCGGAGCAGCTGCTCCTGGAGAACCGCCGCCTGCCACTCGGTCATGCGGAAGTTGTGGCCGAGCAGCCGCTCGTCGAAGCCGTCGTAGCCGGGCTCCTTGCGCCCGCAGTTGACCAGCGAGTGCAGGCGCTCGGAGTAGCCGTCGTCGTCGGTCGTGACGGCGCCCCCCTCCCCGGCCGTGAGCATCTTGGTGCTCTGCATCGAGAAGGTGCCCAATGCGCCGACCGAGCCCGCCACCCGACCGTCCCACTCGGCGCCGTGGGCGTGGGCGCAGTCCTCCACCAGCAGCAGGCCGTGGCGCCGGCACACCTCGCCGAGCGCGTCGAGGTCGGCCAGGGTGCAGGCCAGGTGGACCACCACCACCGCGGCCGTGCGCGCCGTGACGGCCTGCTCGACCCGTTCGGGGTCCAGGCAGTAGGTGTCGGGCTGGACGTCGGCGAAGATCGGCACCCCGCCCGCCCGGACGATGCCGGTGGCGGTCCCGACGAAGGTGTAGCCGGTCGTGATCACCTCGGAGCCCGGCTCGAGCCGTGCGGCCTGCAACGCCAGCTCGATCGCCACGGTGCCGTTGGCGCACGGCACGGCGTGCTGCGTGCCGATGTAGCGGGCGAAGCGTTCGGCGAAGCAGCGGGCCTCGGTGTTGGGGCAGGGGAAGCCTCCCCAGCTGCGCGACGCGAGCACCCGCTGCAGTGCCTTGGCCTCGGCATCGCCGTACTCCGGCCACGTGGGCCAGGGCCGGCTCCGGATCGGTGTGCCCCCGTCCAGCGCGAGCCTTTCGGTCATGTCGAGGCACCCCCGAGCGCAGAGCCTACCGGAGCCACCTGCCGCGGGCCGCCGTTCAGGGCTGGACCGCGAGCTCGATGCCCGGGGCGAGCCAGCGCTCGAAGTGGTCGGCGCCGCGCGCGGCCGCCCACCACAGGAAGGGTGCGGCCTGGTAGTGACCGGTCGGCAGCTGGTGCCAGGTGGGGCGACCGAGCGCCTCCCACAGCGCCCTCGTGCGCGCCGGCGGCACCACCCGGTCGAAGCGCCCCGACACCAGCAGCACGGTGCGGGGATCGAGCGCGCCCGCGTAGCGGACGGGATCGAGCGGACCGGTGTGGGGCGCCATCAGCGCGACGAAACGCTCGCGGTCATCCACGCCGTGCTCGCGCGAGACCCGCTCGCGAAAGGCGCGCACCGGCGGCTCGCTGGATTCGTAGAGCAGCTCGCCGAGGCCGCCCCCCGCCAGGGCGAAGAAGCCGGCGCGAACACGCTCGTCCACGCCCATCAGCGTGGCGGCGAGGATGCCGCCGAGGCTGACGCCCGCCGTGCCGATGCGATCCGGGTCGATGCGCGGGTGCACGCTCAGCCAGTCGAGCAGGCGGCGGGCATCGCGCACCGCAGCCGCCATGCGCTCGGCGGGCAGCTCCAGGGCGGCGTCGCCCTGGATGAAGAGCTCCGATCGCTCCAGCCGCAGCGCCGCGTACCCGCGCCGCGCGAAGGCATGGGCCAGCATCTCGGAGACCAGGTGGTCGCCGCCGCGGATCGGCAGGATCAACAGCGCCGGGTGGGGTCCGGGCGCAGCCGGCAGCAACAGATGCGCCACCCGCGAGCCCTGCTCCGAACCGGGGAACTCGATCCGGAAGGCCTCCTCCGGCGGCGGCCGCAGCGAGTCGTAGAAATGGAGCAGCCAGTGGTCCTCGACCGGGAGCGTCTCCGCGGTCACCCGCACCGAGGCCGGGTCGAGCGGAACGTGTCGGAGCGTCTCGGGCACGGCCGGCGCCGTCTGGCGAGATGCGCTCGGGAGCTCCGACGGCGCGGGCGTCGTGGTGCAGGCCGTGGCCGTGGACACGGCCAGCAACAGCAACCAGCGCGAGCACTGCGATCGCACGCCCCTCCGCTCGGACGGGTGTGCCACGCGCTCAGCGCACCGCTTTGCGGGCGAGTCCTGCGGCGCGTCCGGTCAGGTCGAGGAAGGTCTCGAAGCCCTCGGATTCGACGAAGGATCCGTTGCCATGCTGGGTGGAGTAGACCACGTAGTCGCGGAGATAGGGATCCCAGACGCCGATCGCAACGGCATGCTGGCAGCGCGGCACCAGGATCATCTCCTCGAAGCCCTCGCACATCGGACCGTAGACGTAGACGGGGCGCTCGGCGCCGTTGACCAGATGGCGGTGGGCGAGGCGCTCCAGCACCCTCTTCTTCCGGGCCTCCACCAACGCGAGCACGCGCAGGCCGTCGTCGGAGCAGACCGGGCCGTCGTCGGGTCCGGCATCCTCGCAGATCTGGAGGTAGACCCGCAGGCGGTGTCTGGTGTCCATGTGGGCGTCCACCAGCTTGCCTACGGTCGTCGGGAAGCTGGTGTGGAGTTCGGCGACCACCGTGTCTCCGGTGCCCAGGTTGGTGGCGCAGCCCGGAAGCGCGACCAGTGCCAGCGCCGCTCCCGCCGCCAGGAGGCTACGACTCACGGTGCGTGCGACTCGGATCGGGCTGATGATCATGGGATGCTCCCACTCTCCCCTCGGGTTGTCGCCTCGTCGGCCTGGGATTGCGCGTCACCGCGCCGTCGTCATACCCATCTCGCTCTCGTCCAAATCGTGAGTACCTCGAAATCGACCAAAAGGAACGGGAAATTGACGACCCGCTGCGTCGACGCAGCGTGTCGAGGCCCTCTTTCCACAGTGAGGCTGCGGGCCTGCACGGGGAAGGGTGCATCGGTGCAATCGGCAACACGCACGCACCTGCGGCGCAACACCGACTCAATGCCGCGGTGCCGCATGCCGATCCGAGAGACATGAGAGCGATCGCCGCCGCCGGTGTCATCTTGGGGCTGGTGCTGGGCTGCGCCGCCGGTCCGGGTCCCGATCCTGCGACGGGTTCGCCGCACGACCCGGTCCGGCTCTCGTTGCTCGTGGCCGGGGACACCGGCAAGCGCCCCTTCCTGACCCGGCAGCTCCAGAAGCAGATCTCGGTGGCGCGCGGCATGGAGAGCGAAGACCGCCGCCACCCCGTGGACGCCCTGCTTCTACTCGGCGACAACTTCTACTGGAGGGGCCTCGAACGTCACGAGCTGGCGGAGCGCATCCGAAGCAACCTGGTCCGGCCCTACTGCCGATTCGTCTCGCTCGAGGGCGTCCGCTCGGCGGAGGTGCGGAGCGCCTGCGACCGGAGCCGCCACGCCAGGCCGCCGGTGCCGATCTACGCCCTGCTGGGCGACCACGACTACAGCTCGCCCGAGAGCCCGACGCTGGAACGCGAGGTCATCCCGGAGTTCGTGTCGAACTGGAACATGCCCGCGGGCGTGGTGGAGACCTTCGAGCTGGGATCGGGCGTGAGCCTGGTCCTGCTCGACTCGATCGCCCTCGACGCCGGCGCCGACATCGCGCCGCTGGTGAACGCACTGGCGACGGCGCAGGGGCCGTGGCGCATCCTGGCCGTACACGAGCCGGTCGGTCTGGCCCGCTACGGACCGCCCGGCGTCATGGAGCAGCGACGCCTTCACCGGGAGACGGTGCTGTCGGCGATCCGCGCTGCTGGCGCGCCGGTGCACCTGGTGCTCTCGGGAGAGGAACACAATCTACAGGTCATCGAGATGTCCGAGCCCGAGGTGGCGCTCCAGGTGGTGGCGGGCAGCGGCTCACGGGTGCGCGCGCTGCGCACCGAGAACCCGGACACCCGCTTCGGCCGGGCCCGGCTCGGCTTCGCGCGGGTCGACCTGATCGGCCGGGGCGCGCGGGATCAGCTGGTCGTATCGCTCTTCACCACGGGCACCTTCCCGCTCTTCGCGCGTGGCGCGCCGAAGCTGGCCGCGCGTTGGGCCGTCTCGCCAGAGGGCCAGGCCCGCGATCTGCTCCCGGCGGCGCCGGCCCCCATGTCCGGAACGCGGCGCCACCCATGAGCCCGGTGCTGCGCAGCGCCGTACTGGTGCTGGCCTTCGTCGCGAGCGCCGCGGCGGAGCCGGCAGCGCCGCCGCCCGAGGATCGGAGCTTCGCAACCCTGGTGGCGTACCAGGAGGCCCTGCTCCGCGACCTGGGTGGCGCTCATCGCGACATCGCGCTGGAGCGGAAGGCGCAGCACTTCGAGTGGCTGCTGTTCCGCTACCACTGGACACCCGACCGGAACGTCGCGCCACGGGTCGAGCTCGCCGAGGAGCCCGGCGCGGCGCCCACGTACCTGTACGGCGCCGACACGTCCACCTGGAACGGCGCCTTGCTGGCGGCCCTGTCCTACGCCTACTCGGTGCGCCGCGATCCCGAGCTGCTGGCTCGCATCGCCGAGCTGGTGGAAGGGCTGCACCACTTCCAGGTCGTCACCGAGCGCTACGGACTGCCGGCGCGCTGCGCGCTGCGCGGTGAGCCCCGCCGCAAGGCCGTGCTGCGTCACATCGACCGCGACGGCGACGTGGACTTCTTCCGTGCCGACCCCGCCAAGGGCACCTACAACCAGCTCTGGATCGGCTACGCTGCGCTCTGGATCCACGCGCTGCACGACCTGCCCGCCGAGAGCCGCGCCCTGGCTGCCGACAGCGTCGCCCGGCTCACCGGTCATCTGCTGAAATACGACTACCGCGTGTACGGGCGCGACGGGCGGCCGACGCGCTACGGCGACCTGCGGCCCTGGCGCTTCGGGTTGCGCATTCCCTTCAACGCCCAGGTGTCCTACCTGGGGGTCGCCACCGGCCACCATTATCCGGTGGCCGACGATGCGCGGCGCGCGCTCTTCGCCGCCGAGTTCGAGCGGTTGCGCCGCGAGCACGTCTACTACGAATCGCCCTGGAAGCCGCCCTTCCTGCCGCCGCAGCGGGTGGCGCGGGTGAGCCTGCTCAAGCACAACGACCTGAACCACGTCACCAACGCCGCCTTCCTGGGCGTGCGTCTCGAGCTCGAGGCCGACCGGCGCGGCGTTCGCCCAGCCGACCCGACGCTGCTCCACCAGCTCGGCCGGACGCTTTTCTGGAGCGCGCGCCGGCTCGAAGCGCAACGCAACAGCCTGGCGAACTTCCAGTGGGCCGCGCTGGCGGCCGATCCCGACCTGTTGGCGACCATCGCGGGCGACGGCGACGACCTCGGCCGGGAGCGGACGCGGGCGGCCCACCTGCTCGACGTGGGCGTCGAGCAGCTGCGCCGCTTCCCACTCGACCGCTTCCGCTGGGAAGGGCATCGCATCGAAGCGGAGGGTCCGCTCTGGGTCGAGGACACCCGGCCCGACGCCTACTACTGGAAGGCGGTGCCGACCGTGGGCTGGAAGATCGAGGGTGACCCGACGCCCCATCTCACCAGCGCCATCGACTACCTGCACGCCTACTGGCTGCTCCGCGCCAGCGGGCTCGATCGCGATCCCACGGTGCGGACGCGGCACGGCGCGGTGTTGGGAGCCGGGACCTCAGTGCCAGTAGAAGCCGAGGTAGAGCGCCAGCGCCACGCTGTTCACCGCGACCAGCGCCACGCGGGCGCGCCGCTGATCGAAGCGACGCCACAGCATCCATGAGCCCCCGAGGAGCAGGGCCATCTCGGCGCCGGCGGCAGCCGCCCCGTAGTACGCGGGGTCCCAGTACGAAACCGGGCTGATGTAGCGCCAATCGCTCAGCGGGAAGAAGTGGCGGTGGCCGTCCTCCCGGTGCAGCGGCATGTCGCCGAGGTCGTGGAGCGCCACGCTGGCCAGGCCCGACGCCACGGCGGGTCGCCGCGCGGCGGCCGCGAGGACGGCGCCCGCAGCGGCCAGCGGGAGCGAGTGGGCGAGATCGAAGGTCTGCTGCCACGCCGGCCGGAAGTAGGCCTCGCTCCAGATCGCCCGCTCGCCGAGCCCCTCCCCGAAGCGCGACCAGAGCCAGAAGACCACCATCAACAGGTCGGGCGCGATGGCACCCAGCAGGATGGCGCGGGCGTGGGGGCGGCCGCGACCCCGCGCCAACAGTGCCAGGTTCACCACGGCGTGGGTGGGTGTGTTCACGGGCGGCTCACTCCCGGACGAGCAGCAGGCAGCCGGCCAGCGGACCTCCGCCCGCCGCGGCCACCGCCACGCGGGGTTCGCCGCGCACCTGGCGCGCGCCTCCGTCACCGCGGAGCTGGACGCAGGCCTCGTGCAGGAGTCCGAAGCCGTGCAGGCGCCCGCCCGAGAGCTGTCCACCCTGGGTGTTGAGCGGCAGCGCACCGTCGCGAGCGATGCGCGCGCCTCCCTCCACGAAGGGACCGCCCTCCCCGTGGCCGCAGAAGCCCAGCGCCTCCAGCCACGCCAACGCCAGGAACGAGAAGCCGTCGTAGAGCTCGGCCACGTCCACGTCGTCGGGCCGCAGCGACGTCCGCGACCAGAGCATGGCGCCGGCGTCGCGCATGGCCATGGTGGTGAGGTCGTCGAACTGGTCCCAGGACGGACGCCCGCGCAGCGCCGAGCCGACTGCCTCGACGCGGATCGGCGCGCGCAGGTCCCGTGCGGTCTCGACGCGCGAGACGATCACCGCGGTGCTCCCATCCACCGGCACGTCGCAGTCGTACAGGCAGAGCGGCGTCGAGATCCAGCGGGCTGCCAGATAGTCGTCCAGGGTCAGCGACTCGCGGTAGATCGCGCGGGGATTCGCCGCCGCGTTGGCGCGGGCGGTGAGCGCGATCTGGGCGAGCTGCTCGCGGGTGGTCCCGAACTCGTGGAAGTGACGCTGGGCGAAGAGCGCCACCCAGTTGGCGGCCGAGGCGGCACCGAAGGGCAGCGTCCATTGCAACGGCCCCTCGGCGCGGAAGCCACCGCCGGCGTCGGCACCGATGCCCGCGCGGCCGCCGCCGTCCTGGGCGCTCGACTCCCACACGGTCCGGAAGCAGAGCACATGGTTGGCCAGCCCGGTCGCCACCGCCGCGCAGGCCTGGATGACCGCGCCGAGCTGCCCGGGAAGCTCGAAGCCCCCGGCGAACCAGGAGAGCTGGAGGCGGAGCGCGTCCTGCACCTCGGGGATGCCGGGTCCCGAGAACCCGCGCGGCCCGAAGCCGCCGCCCGGGTAGGTGGCAAGCCCGTCGATCTGCTCCCTCGCGAGCCCGGCGTCCCCGATCGCCTCCAGGCAGGCGTCGAGGGTCAGCGCCAGCGGATCGCGGTCGGTGCGACGGCCGACGTCCGACTGTCCGATGCCGCTGATCACGCAACGGCGCTCGCCGTTCCCAGCGCTCACGTCGCCAGCTCGAAGAGCGGCAGGAAGACGTCGTCGTACTGCTCGAAGACCACGCGCACCGGCTGATCGATCCGCGGCACCTCGGGCCGGCAGCCCACCAGCTGCGTGGTCAGGCGCAGCCCCGCCTGTTCCTCCAGCTCGACGATCGCGATCACGTAGGGCGGATCGAAGCCGGGGATCCAGGGCTGGTGGTTCACGGTGAAGGTGGCCACCCGCCCGCGGCCCGACACCGCGGCCACCTCCGGATCGCGCGCGAGGCAGGCGGGGCACACCGGTGCCGGCGGGTGGATCCAATGGCGACAGGCGCGACAGCGCAGGAAGCGCAGCTCGCCCTGCGCTCCCCCGGTCCAGAAGTGCCGATTCTGCTCGGTGACGCGCGGCAGTACGCGGAGCGGCCGCGTCACTCGACGTATCCGAGCGCGCGCAGGGCCTCGCGGGTGGCGCGGTCCGCTTCGTCGCCCAGGCCTTGGGCGGCCAGTGCGCTGCGGCGGGCCGCTTCGGGAGCCAGTGTCTCGAGGGTGCGATCGAGAGCGTCCTGGAGCGGGCGCGGGTCGACTTCGGCGATGCGGTTCTCGGTCTCGCCGGGATCGGTGACCACTTCGTAGAGCTCGTGGCGCCCGTCGGAGCCCCAGATAAGCTTGCGCCCGTCGCGCTGGATGGCGCGCAGGCGGCGCTGGAACGGCGCCAGCCGATCGGCATGGCGAGTGCGGGACTCGGCGTCGATCATGCCCAGCGCCTGATCCGGCCGGTAGTACTCGGCGAACACCTGATCGCGCCCGGGCGCCGAAGCGAGCAGATCGACGCCCGCGTTCGGCAGCGGCGCCGAGTGGGTCGCGAGCAGCAGCGTCGGAAACAGATCCACCAGCTGGCCCAGCCGCGCATCCACGCTGCCGCCCCGCTGGCCGCCGGGCAGGCGCAACAGCAGCGGCACGTGCACCGTGGTCTCGTAGAGAGAGAACACGTGGTCCACCAGGCCGTGCTCACCCAGGTTCTCGCCGTGGTCCGATGTGAGGACGATCAGCGTCTCGTCGTAGCGGCCGTCGCGGCGCAAGGTCTGCAACAGGTCGCCCAGGGCCAGCGAAAGGCGGGCCAGCTCGGCGTCGTAGAGATCCGAGAGCAAGGCGAGATCCCGCTCCGGGTAGGGACCGGTCAGGTAGTGCTCGAACCACTTGCGCCCGCCCACGCGCCGCGCCACCAGCGGGTTGACCCGGCGTCCCGCCACCCGCTGCACCAGGGCGGGAGGCGGCTGGTAGGGCAGGTGCGCCTCCATGTAGTTCAGGAAGGCGAAGAAGGGGCGATCGCGGGGCGTGCGCGCCAGGAGATCCTCGAACGCCGCGTTCACCGGATGAGCGGCCTGGGCGGCGAAGGGGTCGCCCGGCTGGCGCCACACGTCGCGGAACTCGCGGAAGCCCTGATCCAGCCCCGAGATCGATCCGACCACCGGGTTGGCCGACGCGCCGAAGGTCTCGTAGCCGGCGTTGCGCAGGATCTCGGCCAGCGTGGCGGCGTCGCGATCGAGACGCAGGTGCTCCTGGGTCGCCCCGTGCTGCACCGGGTACTGCCCGGTGAAGAGCGAGGCGTGACCGGGGAGCGTCCACGACGAGGTCGAGTAGAAGCGCGCGTAGCGGATCGCCTCGCGGGCGAAGGCGTCCAGCTCGGGGGTGGTCGGTCGCCCGTAGCCGTAGGCCGAGAGGCGGTCGGCGCGCACCGTGTCCATCACCACCAGGAGCACCGACGGGCGGTTCGACAGCGCCGGCACGCGCATCGCCCACACCGCCGCGGCGCCCGCCGCCAGCACCGCCGCCGCGCTGAGGATCGCGAGCCCCCGCGCCAAGGGGCCGAGCGGTCCCCGCGCGCCGACCGGTCCCTCCCATCCGAGACGGCGCAGCACCGCGGCGAACGCGATCGCCACGACGCTGCCCAAAAGACCGGCCAGCGCGATCGGGGCACCGTTCGCCACGGCGCGCTGTGCCGCCAGCCGGTACAGCCCGCGACTCCAGTCCCCGTCCAGCGCTGCCGCGCGGAAGACGACGGCGGCTGCCGCGGCCAGGGTCAGGAACAGGAAGCCGATCGCGAGGCGTCGAACCACGAGGCGATGTTACTCGACCGGGACGGGCAGCGGATTCACTCGATCCAGAAGTGCGGGTTCCACGCCACCTCCCACAGGAAGCCGTCGGGGTCGGCGAAGTAGCCGGAGTAGCCGCCCCAGCTCGCCTCGCGCGCGGGCTTCACGATGCGCGCGCCGGCGGCTGCGGCCTGCTCGAGCAGCGGGTCCACCTCTTCCCGCGTCCGCACGTTGTGGGCCAGCGCGAAGCCGCGGAAGCCACTGCCCGCGGCGTCGGCCATCGCGTCCTCGGCGAGCGACTCGCGGGGATACAGCGACAGCCAGGTGCCCGAGGTCTCGAAGAAGGCGATGCCCTCCGGACCCTCGCGGCGCGGGAGCCCCAACCCGTCGCGATAGAAACGCACGGCTCGCTCCAGATCTGCGACGCCGAGGGTGATGAGACTGATCCTGGGCTCCATGTCGACCTCCCCGGCGAGGCTAGCGATCGACGATGCGCTGCGCCTTGAAGCCCGAGCGCGGCAGCGCATCGCGCGCGACGATCTCGATCTGCGCCTCGATCCCGAGTTCGTTGCGCACCGCGGCTTCGCACTGCCGGGCCACCGCGCGCGCGTCGCCCCCGGCCAGCTCGACCCGCACCCGCAGCGGGGCAGCGGGATCGCGGGGTCGCACCACCACCCATTCGAGACTCGGCACGGTGACCGCTTCGACTTCGCGCAGCGCCGCCTCGAGCTCGGCGGGCTGGAAGTGACGAGCCTGGCTGGTGAGCAGGTCGGCGAAGCGGCCGCCCCAGAGCCCGCGCACGGTGGTCTCGCCGCACGGGCAGGGCTCGCGAACCAGCGCGCAGGCCTCCTCCAGGTCGTAGCGCAGCAGCGGGTTGTCGCGGCCGAAGGTGGTGACGA
>JBFGIM010000061.1:0-16141 GCA_041577695.1 Myxococcota bacterium
GCGGTGTGCGGCGACGCGCGCTTCCTGGTCACCGGCGCGGTCGGCCGGCATCCGCCCTCGGAGGCGCTGGCCATGCGCGACCTGCTGCGCGCTTCGGGCGTGCCCGAAGCGCACATCGCGCTGGAAGAGCAGGGCAACGACACGCTCTCGTCGGCCCGCCACTGCGTCGCCTGGCTCGCGGCGCGGGCCGACGTCGAGACGGTCACGCTGTGCAGCGATGCATACCACCTCCCGCGCTGCCGCCTCGTCTTCCGGATCCTCGGACGCCGTTGCAGAACGGCCCCGGCGCCCGGGGCCCGCCTCTCCCTGGGCAATGCGCGCTGGCTGCGCGCCGCGCTGCGAGAGCTGCCTGCCACCGTCTGGGACGCGGGCCTCGCAATCGCCCTTCGCCGTCGAAGCGCGTGACCGCCTGTCATGTTCCCGGCACGGATCCGATAGACTCGTTCCCATGAGAGCTCGAGGCAGAGCTTCGAGCGGGGTCGCGCTGCTCGCTGGAGTCGCCCTGCTGGTGTCGGCGACCGCGACTGCTCGCGAGGCGCTCGCGCAGCCCTCCGTGCCTTCGGCAGCAGCGGCGCGCCCGCGCACGCTGGGTTTGGTCGAGGTCCCGCACCTGTTCGGCGTGGTGCAGCCGGGCGAGCCCAGCGTCCAGGTGGTCCACAAGCCCCGCGCCATCGGCCTGCGCGCCGAAGCGTCGCTCGACGCACCGGTCGTCCGGAGCGCAGAGCGGCCCGCGCAGCTCGAGGCGCGTGAGCACGGCTACGAGCTGCTCTCCGCGGTGGTGTACGGCGCGCGCGAGGGCTGGTACCGGGTGCGCTTCCTCGACGCCGGAGAGGACCAGCTGGTGTGGCTGGCTCCCGCCGAGGCGGGGGTTTATCGGGATCTGCAGCAGCTGGTCACGGAGAACCCCTCCCACCTCACCACGGAATGGGACCGTCGCTTCTACGCCAGCGCGCAGCCTGGTTCGCCGACGCACAGCGTGCGATCGATGCGACCGGAGATCGATGTGGAGGTCGTGCGAAGCGCCTCGGTGGACGGCGAGATCTGGTTCCTGCTGCTGGCGCTCGAGCCCGGTCCCTGCACCGGTCAGCCCGAGATCGAGCGGGTCGTCGGCGCCGGCTGGGTGCCCGGCCACGCCGCCAACGGCGAGCCGAATCTCTGGTTCTACTCGCGGGGCTGTTGAGTCCCGTCCCCGCGGGCCGCCACCCGGGCCGCCACCCGGGTCGGCCCGGGGGCCACCTACCCGTGTGGGCTCTCGGCTGTCAAAGATCGGTAGCTGCTTCTGCGCCATGACCTTCGCGCTCGGTCTGGTCGCGCCCGGCCTCGCCGCCGGCGCGGGTGATCCGGGCCTGCTGCTGGAGCTGGATCGCGCCCGCTTCCAGATCGAGGTGCGCGACCTGCGCGACGGCAGCGAGGGGCCCCGCCTGCGCGTGGTGATCGGCTCCCCCGCGCACCCCACGCCTTCCGGTCGCTTCGAGCTCCACGCCGCCGTCCTCGACCCGAGCTGGAGGCCGGGCCCGACCGCGCGCGCTGCGGGGGCCCAGCCCGTACCCCCGTCTCCCGACGGGCCGCTGGGCGTGGCGAAGCTGAGCTTCGCCGCCGGCGGCATCGCGCTGCACGGGGGCGCCCATCCCTGGCTGGTAGGCAAGCCGGCCTCGCTGGGGTGCGTGCGCGCCACCGATGCCGATCTGCTGGCGCTGCTCGATTGGATGGCGGCGCGAGGCGCGTTCCAGCCGGAGCAGCCGCGCCGCAATGGCGAACGGGTACGCCCGCTCCGCCGCCCCGCCCGGATCGTCGTTCGCTGACCCGTCGCGGTGCCCCCCGCGTCGGGCTCCGCTCCTCCCGAAACGACGGACCCACCGTGCAGGTCGCCAATCCGGCGCCCGCTGCACACGACTTGCGCGCGCGCTGCTCGCACCTCCCATTTTGCAGCTGACGAATGACACCCATGCCGCGAGCCGGGGCACACACGGGGGTCGGATACGTGCCCCGCCTGCGTCCATCGGGTTGGGATGTGTTCGGAGCTGTGCTGCTGCTGATCGGGTTTGGCTGGAAGGAGATGCGGATGCGCTTCATGGGACTCTCGCATGCGAGACGGGTGGCGCTGTTGGGCGCCGTGGCCGTGGTCCTGCTGTTGCCCGTCGCCGGGCAGGCGCTGAGCGTCGGCGGCCAGGTCATCGAGCCGCTCTACTTCGGCGGCGACGCCGTCCGGGGCTTCGACCCGGTGGCGGTCGGCAATGCCGGGTTGAGTCCGACGCTGATGATCGATCTCAGCGATCCGATCGTCGAGATGCTGAGCATCGGTGTCGCCGGCGACCTGCTGATCGAGCTGCCGCCTTCGGTCCAGGTCTTCAACAATCCGCAGGGTCGAAATCCCCCCGAGTCGCCGAACGTTTCGATGCCGTTCTACGCGGTCTCGAACTGGACCGTCACCAATACCTCGGGCGACGTGCTGGAGGACGTGATCCTGGCGTGGACCATGTCCGACCCGATGGGCACCTATCCCGATGTGCCGATCGGCATGAACTCGGAACTCTTCACGATCCTCTCGCTGGTCAACAACGGCTCGACGACGCTCTACGGTGCGGTGGACCTGGGCACGCTCGCCACGGGTGATCAGCGCACGGTGCAGGTGGGCTACATTGTCGCCGGCAACCTCCCCCTGGACGACATGCAGATGAACCTCGTGATGCCGCCGCTCGGTGTAGCGGCCGTGAACGTGGTTCCCGAGCCGTCGACCCTGCTGATGATGTTCCTGGGTCTGGCCGGTCTCGCGCGATCGGGTCGCCGATGAGCGCGCGCCGCTACCGACGCGCCGCGCTATTGGCAATCGCGGCATTCGGCCTGGTCGCCGGCGCGGCCAGCGCCGACGACCGCAGCATCGCACTGCGCCTGCAGGGTGAACGACTCGTTTCCGAGGGCCGCTGCCCGGAGGCGATGGCGCTCTTCGCCGAGGTTCGCGCCCGCGATCCGCAGGACGCCCGCGCCGCCCGGCTGCAGGGCGAGTGCGCCTTTCAGCTGCGGCGCTACACCGAGGCGATCGAGCCGCTCGAGAGCGCCCGCCGGCTGGATCCCGCCCAGCCCCAGGTCGGGCTGACCCTGGCGATGGCCCACTTCCACGCCGGCAACCTGCAAGCCGCCGACCGCGAGCTCGAGGCCGTGGCGCCGAGCCTGCCCGATCGCGCCGAGGTGCCGCTCTACCGCGGCTTGATCCTGCTCGAGCGCGCGGAACATCAAGAGGCGGCGGCCCGGCTCGAAGAGGCGTCCGCGCTGCGGCGTTCGGATCCGGTGGCCTCCTACTACGCCGGCCTGGCCTGGTCGGCCGCGGCCGAACGCGACAAGTCGCGCGCGGCGCTGCGCCGGGTGATCGACGGTCATCCCGGCACGGTGTGGGCGAGCGAGGCCGAGCGCGCGCTGGCCCAGCTCGACGCCTCGCAGAAGCTGCGCCGCTGGGCGCGCGTCACGGTCGGCGGCGAGTACGACGACAACGCGGTGCTGCGCGGTGCGGGCGTGGTGCTGCCCAGCGACATCTCGAGCGACGCCGACCTGCGCGGCGTGTGGAACGCCGAGGTCGGCAGCGAGCTGTTCCGCAACGGCACCTGGGCGGGCGGCGTGCTGCTAGGCTACAGCGGAACGCTCCACCAGGACCTGGACGACTTCGACCTCCAGTACCCCGTACTGCAGTTCTGGGTCGACCGGCGCCTCACCGAGGACTCGTTCCTGCGCCTCTCGGTGGACGCCGGCTACGCCTGGGTGGACACCGACCCGTTCCTCTTCGACTACGGCACCACGGCTACCTACGAGAAGAGCTGGGCGACGGCCGGCACCACGCGGATCTTCACGCGCTACGCACGCAACAACTACCTGTTCGGCCGCATCGACAGTCCGCCCGGTCCGCCCTTCCTCTCGCCGGCCGAGCAGGCCGCCCCGGGCCTGGTGCGGAACCGCGATGGGAACTCGTGGCTCAGCGGGATCGCCCAGCGCTACCCGGTGGACGAGAAGACCGAGGTCCGCGTCGGCTATGCCTACGAGCGCTACGACGCGCGCGGTCGCGAGTACTCCGCGCAGGCCCACGACCTGAACGCCGGCGTCAAGCGGCTGCTGCCGTGGGAGTTCGAGATCGACCTGTCGGGCAGCTTCATCTACCGGCCGTTCCGCCACTCGTCGACGTTCCCGGATCCGCCGGGCTCGGGCCTCTACAACAACGACCGGCGCCACGACCGGGTCTGGGTGGCCAACGTGGTGGTCGAGCGACCGATCGGCGAGAACATGTCCGTGGCCGCCCGCTACTCCTGGATCGACAATCAGTCGAATGTGGACGTATTCGACTACAAGCGCGAGATCATCGGCCTGTACTGGACCGTCAATTTCGACAACTAGTGGATGCGGAAGCGGGATCTCTCGCGGAGGAACGACGATGACGATTCGAACCCATGCCCTGAGGGGCGCTCGCGCCCTGCTGTGTGGGCTGGCGGCGAGCGCGCTGTCCAGCGCGGCCGTGGCGGAGCCCGCCGTCGTCGGGCATGTGGCCGCGATCCGCGGCCAGGTGCAGGCCGAGGGCCCGGGCGGCTCGCGGACGTTGTCCTGCGGCGACGCGGTCTACGCTGGCGACAGCGTCACCACGGGCGTCGACAGCACCGTCGGCATCGCCGCCCAGGATGCCTACGCCCAGCTCGATTCGAACGCGACCGTCGAGGCGGGGCTCACCGACCAGGGCGCGGCGGACCTCGAGCTGCGCAAGGGCCGCATCCGCGTGATCGACCGGCTGGAGGGCGAGAACCACCGGCTGGGCGCCATCGGCTCCCAGGCGAGGGTGCACGGCAACGACGCCGAGGCCTATGTGCTGGCCGAGAAGGTCGGTCCCTATCCGATGTTCTGCGAGTGGGACGAGCCGCTGCCGGTTTCGCGGGGCCAGGAGACGCTGCTGGCGCCTCCCGGCACCTGCGCCATCGCCAAACCGAACGAGCCGATCTACGGCGCGCCGGCCCACGACGAGCGGCTGCCCATCGACGGCGCCGGCTGCCCCACCGACGTGGTGATGGGAGGCCCCGGGGATCACTTCACGCCCACCGACGTGGCCGCACCGCCCCCGCCGGGCTTCGCGCCGCCGCTGCCGGGTCCGCCGCTGCTGCCTCCGGCAAGCCCCTGCGACGACCCGGGCTCGGGCTGCACCGCCAGCAAGCCGCTCGGCGTGATCGAGCAGCCGCCGATCGATACCGGTTTCTAGCCCCGCCAGGAGACCAGACGGCGCGGCGCGCGGAGAGATCCGCCGCCGCGCTTGTCGTTCCCGGCCGGCCTGCATAGGATCGCGTCGTGTCCGCCCCTCGCGTGATCCTGCACGCCGACATGGACGCGTTCTACGCGTCGATCGAGCAACGCGACCAGCCCGAGCTGTGTGGACGACCGGTGCTGGTGGGGGGCACCGGCAGTCGCGGCGTGATCTCCGCGGCCAGCTACGAGGCGCGGCGCTTCGGTGTCCACTCGGCCATGCCCACGGCCCAGGCTCGCCAGCTCTGCCCCCACGGCGTATTCCTGCGCGGCGACATGCAGAAGTACGCGGCCGTGTCGCGCCAGGTGTTCCGGATCTTCCGGCGCTTCTCGCCGCGGGTGGAGGGCATCTCGCTGGACGAGGCCTTCCTCGACCTGACCGGCACCGAGCGGCTGCTGGGCGCCCCCGTGCGTGTGGGCGAGGACCTGCGCGCCGCGGTGCGCGCGGAAGTGGATCTGGCCGTCTCGGTCGGCATCGCCCCCAACAAGATGACCGCGAAGATCGCCAGCGACGAAGCCAAGCCCGACGGCCTGCTCGAGGTGCCACCGGAGGGCGTGCGCGCCTTCCTCGACCCGTTGCCGGTCGGCCGGGTCTGGGGCATCGGGCCGGTGGCGGCGCAGCAGCTGCGCGAGCAGGGCATCCTGACCATCGGCGACCTGGCCCGCGTCGATCCCGAGCAGCTCGAGCGGCGGCTGGGGTCGCTGGGGTCGAGCGCGTCGAGTCTGGCCCGCGGCATCGATTCCCGGCACGTGGAGCCGGCGCGCGAGGCGGTCTCCTACAGCGAGGAGAACACCTTCTCGGACGATGTCTCCGACCGCTCTCGTCTCGAGGCCACCATCCTCGATCACGCCGAGTCGGTGGCGCGCCGGCTGCGCCGCGATCGGGTGGTGGCGCGCACGGTGGTGCTGAAGGTCAAGCTCGCCCGCCGCCGGCGCGCGGGGCGCTACGGCTACCCGGTGCTCACTCGCCGCTGCACGCTGCGTGAGCCCACCGACGACGGTGCCGTCATGGCCCGCGAGGCGCGCGCGCTGCTCGGTCGCATGCCCCAGGAGCCGGTGCGGCTGGTGGGGGTCGGCGTCACCAATCTCCGGGGCGCCCAGTGGAGTCAGCTGGGGCTCTTCGATGCGCCCGAGGTGCGCCGCAGCGACCGATTGAACCGGGCCCTGGACGAGATCGTCGACCGCTTCGGCCCCCGCGCGGTGGTTCGCGCGGGACAGGAGCGCGCCCAGCGGGCGGGACTGTCGCTCCAGCACAAACGGGGCGAGGCGGTGCCGGAGGCGGACGACGACCCGCCGCGCGATGGGCCGCGGCGTCCCTGAGCGCGCGCTAGTCGTAGACCCCGTCGATCTCCCAGTGCCGCTTCAGCCAGTCGTGGCGCAGGCGGATCAGCAGGCCGTCGGCGGTGGCCACGTCGTAGGAGTCGTAGGCGAAGCGCTGATCGGGCGACCACCAGCCGCCGGTGGCGCGCCAGGGACCCGCGCAGCGCAGCACCTCGCCCCGGGCGACCGCGCTCTGCACCCACGCGGGCCGCCCCTGGCGCAGCCGAACCCGAGCTACCACCGGCGGCCGCAACGCCCGGAGTCCGAGCCATGGGGTGCCGCGCTCTGGGCGGTCGGCGAGGTGAAGCCGAGCGGAGTCCGCCCAGTCGCCGGCGCGCTGTTCCCCGATCTCGAACGGAGCGACTGCGAAGGCCCCCGGTCTCGGATCGTCGGGAAGGGACGGGGCACCGACGCGGTCGTTGCCGCAGAGGGATTCCAGCTCGGCGAGCAGGGCGTCGAGGGCGGCGGGAGCCGGGCCGGCCGGCCGGAACAGGTCGAGCTGGTCGTGTCGAGCGGGGGCGCCCGCCGTGGAGAGCGCGACGAACTCCAGCGGCGCCTCGGGCGGCGCGCTCTCGAGCGCCTGTTGCAGGCGCCGCAGCAGCACGCGCAGATCGGTGCTGGGCGCCGCGAGTGCCAGACGGCGCTGTTGTCGTCCACCGCCGCTCAAGTCGAGCTGCAGCGTGAGCTCGTCGCAGGCCAGGTGTCTCAGCGCGAGCCGAGCCAGCAGACGCGACAGCATGCCGCGCAGCACGAAGAGGAAGGGCTCCAGGTTGTCGATGGGCGACTCGAGGTCGCAGGATTCCTCGAAGCGCGTCGACGCGGGCGCGCGCAGCGGCAGCTCGCCCCGGGTGCCGCGCAACCGGTCGATCCGCTCGAGGAGCGCTGGACCGAGCCGGCTCGCCAGCGCCGGGCGGGGCAGGGCGAAGAGATCCCCCAGGCGATGGATGCCGAAGCGGGTCAGTGTCTCCGCCAGCGTGTCGCCGGGGTCGAGCCAGTCCACCGCCAGCGGGGAGAGGAATTCCCGCTCCCGCTCGCGAGGCAGCACGCCGGTGGCGCCCGGGCCGTCCCGCAGTGCCGCGCGGCGGGCCACCAGGTGCGCCAGGGTTCGCGAGCTGGCGACCCCGGCGGTCGCGCCCAGATCGAGGGCGGCGGCGCGCGTGACCAGCGCCGTGGCGATTCCCGTCTCGGAGCGGAACAGCGACTCCAGGCCCGACGCGTCCAGATAGACCGCGGCCTCGCCGGCGCGTGCGCCGGTGCAGGCCGGCGCCCGTTCGGCCCGCGGCGAGGTCGAGAGCGCCACGTCCAGCAGGGCCTGGTGCGCGCTCTCCTCCTGGGAGGGAGAGGCCACGCGCGCACACAGGTCGGCGCACAGCGAGCGGGCGTGGGCCAGGGCGCAACCCGGGTGGACGCCGGCGCGGCGCGCCTCGGGCGATGCGGAGAGCACCTCGGCTCGGGAGCCGGGCTCCGAGACCACGACCAGCGGTCTGCCGACGAGCTCAGGCCGAGCTCGTTGCTCCGCGACGACCGGGAGGTCCGGCACGAACAGACAGGCCACACGCAAGGGGGGAGACCTTCCACTGCAGGAGAACGGAGCCGCCGGGAGGGGCGGTGCGACTGCGCTCGAGGGCGATGCGCGCCTGCATGCCCTCGAGCCAGTCCGGGTCGGCGACGAAGTGAGGTCGGCTCTCGTGCACCCGGAGCGTCAGCGATGAGTAGTTTCCGCAGCGTCGTTCGTTGCCGACGCAGACGAGCGCGGTGCCGCTGGACGCGGCGCTGCGCTGGAGGCGCTGGAGCGTGGCCGGGTCGAATGCGATCCGGCCGCGCGCGGGCGCGAGATCGCCCGGGTCGAGGACGACGAGGGCGAAGCCCCGGGCCTCGAGCAGACGCTCGGTGCAGCGCAGCGCCGTCGGCAGGGCAGGGGCGCGGGCCCAGAGCACGCGCGCCAGCTCGACGCCCGCGTCCTCGGCGGCGCCCGGATCGAACGCGTCGCCGGCGTCGACCACCGCCGCGAATCCACTCGAGCGCGTGGTCTCCGCCAGCAGGGTCAGCGCCAGCGAGGTGCGGCCCGAACCGAGGGGCCCGGTGATCTCGGCCAGGCCGCCGCGCGGAAAGCCGCCCATCAGCAGCGCGTCCAGCGCCTCGATGCCGGTGCCGAGCCGACTGACCGGCGTCGCCTCCGGCACGCCGATACGGATGTACCCGGCCAGCGTCTCGGGCAGATCGTCGAGGAGCTCGCGTATGCGGCCCGACGGAGCCAGGCCCGACGCAATCGGGCCCGACGGAACCAGGGGGGTGGAAACCATCGGCTCGATTTTCGTCTTATTTTCGCCTCCAGTCAAGGCTAGAATCGCGCCGTGCGACTGCTCCACACCATGCTCCGCGTCCGGGACCTGGATCGCTCGCTCCGCTTCTACTGCGAGTGCCTCGACATGAAGCTGCTGCGTCGGCGCGATTATCCCGGCGGCGAGTTCACCCTCGCCTTCGTCGGCTACGGCGACGAGGCCGAGACCGCGGTGATCGAGCTCACCCACAACTGGGACGGACGCGACTACGAACTCGGCACCGGCTACGGCCACATCGCCATCGGCGTGGACGACATCCACGACACCTGCGAGCGGCTGCGCGCCGCCGGCGTGGAGATCACCCGCGAGCCCGGCCCCATGAAGCACGGCAGCACCGTCATCGCCTTCGCGCGCGACCCCGATGGCTACGCCGTCGAGCTGATCGAGCGGTCCTCGGACTGAACGCCGACCCCGTAGGTGCGTGCGCGCTGCGCACGCGCTACGCGGGTTCTACGCACGTCGGTTCAGAAGCTGCATCGCGCCTGCGGGTCGCGGTGTCCATGCCTTCAGCTCGCGCGGCGACTCGTCGATCCGTCCCGACGGAGGACGGCAATGGCAGCGATGTTGCGCAGCATGGTGTGGAGTGCCGCGATGCTCGCCGTCACCCTGGCGGCGGGCGTCTCCGCCGAGCCCGGGGCCGCGCCCGATCCGCCCCATCTCGACGGACCCGAGCCCGCGCCCGTAACCTCCGACCCGTTCCGTGCAGCCTCCTCGGTTCCCACCGAGTGGACGTTCCACAGGACGGCGGACGGCGTCCATCCCGACGCTGACGAGCAGAGCTTCCTGTGGCTGATGAATCGCGCGCGTCGCGATCCCGAAGCCGAGGGCGTCTTCCTGGCCGAAGTCGACGACTTCGACGTACAGAACGCGATCCAGTACTTCGCTGTCGACCTCGAGCTGATGATGGACGAGTTCGCCGCGCTCGACCCACAGCCCCCGGCCGCCTTCGACACCCGGCTGTACGCCGCGGCGCTGGATCACTCACTCGACCTGATCGACCGCGACGCCCAGGACCATCAGGGCCAGTTCTCCCGGGTCTCGGACGCCGGCTTCCACTACGTGAGCGGTCGCGGCAGCGTCTTCTCCTACACGCGCTCGGCGATCCACGGCCACGCCGGCTTCAACATCGACTGGGGCGGCAACGACGGCAGCGGCATGCAGACCGGGCGCGGCCACCGCCAGGCGATCATGGGCAACTATCCCAACGTCGGGCTCGCGGCGGTGCCGGATTCCGACCCCACTACCTCGGTGGGGCCGCTGGTGGTCACGGCGAACTACATGTGGGCCAGCACCAGCTACCTGGACCACTTCAACCGCTTCCTGGTGGGCACGGTCTGGGAGGATCTCGACGAGGACGGCGTCTACGACCCGGGCGAGGGCATCGGAGGCGTCGTGGTCCAGCCCGAGGGCGAGCCCTACTACGCGGTGAGCGCATCCGCGGGCGGCTACGCCGTGCCCGTAACGCGCAGCGGATCGATCGTCGTCGCGTTCTCGGGCTCCGGGGTGGGCAGTGCGTGCGATGCGGTGGTCGACTTCGATCTGGACAGCCAGCTCCTCGACTGCCGGCCCGACGTGCTCGTGGTGCCGGAGCCCGCGAGCGCATGGCTTCGCGCCGTCGCGCTGCTGGCCGTGGGCGCCGTCGCGCAGCGGCGCCGGCGCGCCTAGCGAGGCGACCGCCGGACCGCCCCCACGACCAGCGCGGCGAGGCCGGCGCCGAGCAGAAGCAGGTCGCTCGGCTCCGGGACGAAGCGGATCTCCATCACGCCGTAGAACTCCGGGAGCGCCTGCGCGGGAATGCTGGTGTGCAGGAAGAGCGGTGTCACCAGGCGCAGGGTGCCGCCGGACTGGGCGGTGCTCCCGGTGGCCGAGAGGGGGCCATGGGCGAAGCCCGTGGCCAGCGTCGTTCCGAAGGGAGTGGAGACCGTACCGGTGGTCCACGGCGCGCCGGTCACGGTGACGTTCACCGCCGCCGTGAAGTAGCCCGTGCCGCCGGCGCCCATCACCGAGAGCGGGACGGAGATGTTGGCGGGCGCCGTGGCGCACGTGCCGAAGAGGCACACCTGGAAGGCGCCCGAGAAGCCCATGACGCCCGTCAACCGGCCGTCCGGGGTTCGCGCAAAGGTCCCTGCTGTGTTGGTCACGCCCACGATCGCGCCCTCGATCGGAGCAGCCGCCGGATCCGTCACTGGTAGGGAAGCTCGCGTCGCCGCGAAGCCCGCAGGCAGGACCATCGAGTCGAGTGCGACGCCGCCACCCGAGGCGTTGACCGTGGCTACACCGGTGAGCGTCTGGGACTCGAACACGAGCGTGGAGAGGTGGATCGAGAGCGTGGCCTCGAAGGGGAGCGCCGCGGCGCCGGCCGACGAGGCCGGGAGCCCCAGCGACGTGGCAATCAGGGCGATCAAGCTGAAGGGGAGGCGCGATGTCATGAGCGTCCTTCCGCTTCTGGTGCTCACAACGGGCGCGAGGCTAGGGCTTCCGGTCGTCGCCGAGGATCCGCACGCGGCGCCCCTCGACCTCGAGCCGTCCCTCGGCGAAGAGGCGGATCGCCTCGGGCACCAGACGGCGCTCGACGGCCTGCACCCGGTCCGCCAGGGTGTCGGGCGTGTCGTCGTCCTCCACTGCCACGGCTTCCTGCAGGATGATCGGGCCGCGATCGTAGGCGTCGTCGGCGAAGTGGACCGTGGCGCCGGTCAGCTTGACGCCGGCCTCCAGCACCGCCTCGTGCACGCGGTGCCCGTAGAAGCCCTTGCCCGAGAACGCCGGGATCAAGGCCGGGTGGACGTTGATGGTGCGGCCCGCGTAGCGCTCCCGCAGCTCGAAGATCGAGAGGAAGCCGAGCAGTGCCACCAGGTCGACGGCGCGTTTGTCCAGCTCGGCGTGGATCGCGTCGTTGAAGGCGGCGCTGCTCGAGAAGCTCTTCCGCGCCACTGCCACCGCCGGAATGCCGCGGCGTTCGGCCCGCGCCAGCCCGCCCGCCGCCTCGCGCGAGGCGATCACCAGCACCACCTCGGCGGGCACAGCGCCGGCATCGATGCGGTCGCAGAGGTTCTCGAGGCTGGTGCCCTCGCCCGAGAGCAACACGGCCACGCGCAGCTTGCGGGTGGCGGCCGTCATCAGCCGAACAAGCTCTCGAAGACGCGCCGCGTGGCCGGCGACTTGTTGAGCGTGTAGAAGTGGATCCCCTCGACGCCGCCGGCCAGGAGCGCGTGGCACTGGTCGATGGCCCAGCGCACGCCGACCTCCAGCGTGCGCTCGGGATCTTCGCCGGCCTCGGCGAGGCGGGCCTCCAGCGCGTCGGGGAGCCGCGATCCGCCCAGCGCCGCCATGCGCTTCACGTTGGCGGTGCTGGTGACCGGCATGATGCCCGGGATGATCGGCACCGCGATGCCCGCGGCCCGGGCGCGGCGTTCGAAGGCGAAGAAATCCTCGGGTTCGAAGAAGAACTGGCTGATCAGGAACTCGGCGCCGCGCTCCACCTTGCGCACCAGGTTCGCCAGGTCCTGTTCGGGACTCGGGGCCTCTGGATGGGTCTCGGGGTAGCAGGCCCCGCCGACGCAGAAGTTCCACCGAGAGCGGATGAATGCGACCAGCTCGTCGGCATACCGGAAGCCGCCCTCCACCGGCGTGAAGCCGGTCTCGCCCCGCGGTGGATCACCGCGCAGTGCCAGCACGTTCTCGAGTCCCTCGGCAGCGAGGTGGTCGAGCGTCTCGGCGAGATCGCTCGCCGGCGAACCGACGCAGGTCATGTGGGCCATGGCGGTGATGCCCAGCTCGCGTTGGATCTGCACCACCAGATCCACGGTCTTGCGCCGGGTGGAGCCGCCGGCTCCCCAGGTAACGGAGACGAAACCGGGATCGAGTCGCTTGAGCTCGCCGATGGTACGGTACAGCGTGCGGTAGCCCGCGTCGGTCTTGGGTGGAAAGAACTCGAAGGAGATCACGGGCTCCGGGCGTCCGTACAGATCGGCGATGCGCATGCGGGCATTCTACCGCCGCCCGGGCGTTGACGCTGGGGTCACCCGCCGCCAGAATGCCTCGGCTCGGACGGAGGAAACCCGATGGCAATCCTCGTGACCGGTTCGATGGCGATCGACCGCATCATGGTGTTCCCGGATCGCTTCAAGAACCACATCCTGCCCGACAAGCTGCACATCCTCAGCGTGAGCTTCCACGTGGAGAGCCTCGACGAGTTCTTCGGCGGCTGCGCCGGCAACATCGCCTACGGGCTCAAGCTGTTGGGCGAGGATCCGCTGATCGTGGCCACCGTGGGGCGTGACTTCGGCTCCTACGCGGCGTGGATGGATCTCCACGGCATCCGGCGCGACGGCCTGGTGGCGCTGCACGATTGCCACACCTCCCAGTGCTTCATCACCACCGATCTCGACGACAACCAGATCGTCGCGTTCCATCCCGGCGCCATGGAACGCGCCAGCGAAGCGCGGCTGTCGGCGGTGAAGGAGCCCTTCGAGTGGGCGCTGGTGGGACCGAGCGACCTCGCCGCGATGCGAACCCATGCCGCCGAACTCAAGGCGCGCCGCGCGCGCACGATGATCGATCCTGGCCAGCAGCTGATCAACTTCGAGCCCGCCGATCTGCTCGAGCTGATGGACGGTGCAGCGGTCTACATCGTCAACGACTACGAGTGGGCCGTGACCCAGCAGCGCACCGGCCTCGGCGAGGACGAGCTCGCGGCGCGCGCCGAGGTCGTGGTCGTCACCCGGGGCGCGGAAGGGTCCTGGATCCGCCGTGGCGGCGAGCGGCTCGAGATTCCCGCGGTGAAGCCCGCCGAGGTGGTGGACCCCACCGGCTGTGGCGACGCCTACCGCTCGGGCCTGCTCTTCGGGCTGGCGCGCGGCGTCTCCCTGGAGATCGCCGGTCGCCTGGGCAGCCTGATGGGCTCGTTGGCGGTGGAGCAGCGCGGCACCCAGTCGGTCGAGATCTCGCTCGAAGACTTCCGGACGCGCTTCGAGCGGGAGTTCGGCGCGGCGTTCTAGTCGCCGCCGCACCGTGCCGGGCGAGTGCGACGTCGCCGTGATCGGGGCCGGCGTGGTCGGGCTGGCCGCCGCTGCGGCCCTGGCGCGCGCCGGACGTTCGGTGATCGCACTCGAGCGCCACGCGGGACTCGCCCGAGAGACCACCAGCCGCAACAGCCAGGTGATCCACGCCGGCATCTACTACCCCGCCGGGTCCGAGAAGGCGGTGCGGTGCGTCGCTGGGCGCCAGCTGCTCTACGAGCGCTGCCAGCGCCTCGGCATTCCGCACCGCAAGACCGGCAAGTGGATCGTCGCGGTGGACGACGCCGAGCGGGCGCAGCTCGAGACGCTGCTGCGCCGCGGCCGCGACAACGGCGTGCCGGGCCTGCACATCCGGGACGGCGAGTGGCTGCAGCGACTGGAGCCCCATGTTCGCGCGCGGGCGGCGCTGGTGTCGCCCGAGAGCGGCATCGTCGATGCGAACGCGCTGAGCCTCTCCTTTGCGGCCGAGGCCGAGGCGTACGGCGCGTCGATCGCGTTGCGCCACGAAGTCGTCGGGCTCGCATCGACGGCGCGCGGCTGGCGCGTCGAGACGCTCGACCCCGAGCGCCGACCGGTGGCGCTCACCTGCGCCGCCGTGGTGAACGCCGCCGGCCTCGCCGCCGACCGTGTGGCAGCGCTGGCGGGCGTGGACGTCGAGGCGCAGGGCTACCGGCTGCACCTCTGCAAGGGTGACTACTTCGCGTTGGCGCCGGGCGCCCCGCTGCGGGTCGGGCGGCTGGTGTACCCGGTTCCGGCGGGCGCCGGCCTCGGCATCCACGCCACGCTCGACCTGGGCGGTCGCATCCGTTTCGGACCCGACGCCGAGTACGTCGACCGGATCGACTACGACGTCGCGCCCGAGAAGGCCGTGCGCTTCGCCGCAGTGGCCGGGCGCTATCTGCCCGGACTTCGTGCCGAGTGGCTGACGCCCGACGGCGCGGGGATCCGGCCCAGGCTCGCCGGTCCGGGCACGGAGTTCCGCGACTTCGTAGTTCGCGAGGAGTCGGCACTGGGGCGGCCCGGCCTGGTGGACCTGATCGGCATCGAATCACCGGGACTGACCGCGGCGCCCGCCATCGGCGCGCGCGTGGTCGAGCTGCTGGCAGCCCTGTGAGGTGCGTCAGCGCGCCAGCCACATGGCGCTGGCCGTCGCGCTGTCGCCGGCGCCGCTCTCGCGCTGTGCCTCGAGCGCGGCCTCCACCAGCAGACGCGCCAACGCGCCGCTGCGTTCGGCCGAAGGCACGGCACCCGCGGCCTCGACCGCTGCCGCTACGGCGGTCTCCGGATCGGTCACTCCGATGTTCCGCTCCGAGAATCCGTCGGTGACCACGGCCACGGCGGTGACTTCCGCCAGGGAGGCGATCTCGACGCGCGCCTCGCGGGCCAGCGTCGATGCGGTCAGCGCTCCCTGGCCCAGGAAGATGCTCGGGCGCGCGCGCGGCCAGCCGACGTCGACCGCACCGGCGTCGCCCACGCGGAACACGTGACTGTCGCCGATCGATGCCGTCACCAGCAGGCCCTCTTCGGGTCGGGCGAGGCCGAGCGCGAGGGTGGTGCGCGAGCGCCGCTCGGGCGTCTGGGCGGTCAGCACCGCGTCGTTGAGCTCTACCAGCGTGCCGATGATCTCGTGGTACCAGCGGTCGCGATCGTACCCGCCGCCCTCGCTCCACTCGCGGGCTCTTCGGTCGCGAAGGTGTACGAGAACGCGTTCGGCGGCGTCGCTGCCACCGTGGCCATCGGCGACCGCCACCAGCACGCCGCGGGCGCCGCAGCAGAACAGGGCCGCGTCCTCGTTGGCGTCGGTGTACGCATAGCTCTTGAGTGCGCCGCCCCGCGAGATGGCCGCGGCGGCGCGCTCATCGGCCAGCTCACCGATCGATCCCAGCGCCGTGTGGTCGCGGCCGCGGAGCAATCCGGCGGTCAAGCGGGCTCCCCCTCCGGGCCGTCGCCGGTCGGCGCGGACAACGGATTGCGGGCGAAGGCCAGCGACTCGACCGGTCGCCCCCCGATCAGGTGCTCCTGGATGATGCGCTCCAGGTTCTGGGGCGTGCATCCGCGGTACCAGACGCCGTCGGGATAGACCACCGCGATCGGACCGCCGAGGCAGATCCGCAGACACTCGACCTTGCTCCGGTAGACTCCGCCCATCCCGCGGTCGAGGCCCAGCTCGCGGAGCCGCCGCTTGAGGAAGGTCCA
>JBFGIM010000062.1:0-16029 GCA_041577695.1 Myxococcota bacterium
CGCGCTCGTCGTCGCACTGGTCGCCGCAGCGGTGCCCATCTACTGGCAGGGGGATTGGGCGCGGGTGCTGGCCCACCTCGAACGGGCGATTGCGTGCTTCGATTCCGCCCGGAACGAATCGTTCATCCCACGCTTCGGCCAGGATCCCCGCATCGTAGCCGGGTCGTTCGCGTCGTTGGCCCAGTGGCATGGAGGCCAGTGCGAGCCCGCGCTTCGCACCAGTCGTCTGACGCTGCGCTTCGCGATGCGGAGCCAACGGCCCTTCGATCGCGCCTACGCACTGACGTTCGCGGCGATCCTGGAGCACATGCTGCGCCGTCGAGAGGCGGCTCTCGAACAGAGCCGGCGGGCGCTCGCGATCGCCGAGCCGGAACGATTTCCACTGTTGATCGGGCTGGGACACGTCGTCCACGGCTCCGCGCGGGCCTCGCTGGAGTCCTGCGGCGAGGGACTTGCGGAAGCCGAGGCGGGCCTCGAGACGCTGGCGCAGACGGGCACCGGGGCGGGAACTCCCCAGATCCTGGGCGCGTTGGCGGAGCTCTACGCTGAGGCGGGCCGGCAAGAGCACGTGCTGAGCCAGCTCGACGCGGCTCTCGCCATCTCGGAGGCGAAGGGTCAACCCTACTGGGACGAGGAGCTGTTGCGTCTCAAGGGGGAGATCCTGCTGCGCGGGAGCGGCGATGCGGCGGAGGCGGAGGCGTGCCTGCGACGCGCCTGCGAGCTCGCCAGCGCGCGCGGCGCGGTCGCACTGCATCTGCGCGCCGCCACCAGCCTGTGCCGCTGTCTCTCGGCGCGTGGCGAGCCGGAGGCTGCACGCGCCGTGCTGGCACCGGTGACGATGGGCCTGCGCGGTGTCGACACGCGCGACCTGCGGGACGCCGAGGCGCTGCTGCAGCGAATCGGCTGAGGTGTCGGGCTATCCGGGTCCGGGCGTGTACCAGATCGGCGAGGTATAGGCGCGCTCCTGGGTGGTGCGTGGCACCTCCGGCGGAAGCTCGATCCCGAAGCGGACGGCGTCGTAGCTGCTCCAGCGCGGCGTCGGGATCTCGAGCACGCGCGCGTAGTAGAACACGCGCTGGCCGGGCTGGAAGTCGGGGTCGACCCAGACGGTCGAGAGCTGCGGGTCACCGATCGTGTTGGTCCAGGTGGCGGTCGCCGGATCGACCGTGTCGCCGACGGGGGGAAGCTTTCCAGCCGCGTCGGGCTGGCGTCGCTCCGCGTCGCTCCAAGCCACGTCGTAGACCCGCTCGGTGATCTCGCCCGCGGCATCGACCGAGCCCTTCACGATCTGGATGCGGTCGAGGTGGGCGCCGAGCGGATCCTTCTGGGCCGAGACCAGGAAGCGCGGCGCGCGCCCGCCCGGCGCGCCGGGCAGATCGCCGCCCATGGGGACACCCCGGGCGTAGCCGGGGACGGCCGGATCGGGCGCGTCGGCGTCGCCCGGCTCGAGCTCGAAGCCGCCGAAGAAGCGCACGGTCATGCGCGAGCCGGTGGTGGCGTAGACCTCCTTGCGCTGCATGGCGTCGAAGAGGGATTCGCGGGTGTTCTCGCCGGCCCAGACCGCGGCGTAGCCCGAGGCCACCATGCTCCAGCCGAAGACGATCCGGTCCTGCGCCTGGGCGAAAGGGGCGGTGGTGCGGCGCGGGCTCGGCTCCACGCCGGTGTGCTTGCCGAAGAAGTTGTCCTCTCCTCCGGTGGCAAGTGCGGTGTGCGAGTCGGTCGAGCCGATCATCCCGAACTTGAACGGGTTCACGCCCAGGCGCTGCTCCAACGCGAGACCGTTGGACAGCGCCCGCCGCGCGTACTCGTATTGCAGCATCTCGGGCGCCTTCAGCTGTGAACGCCCCAGGTTGGCGACGTCCCAGCTCTCGTAGTCGGCGAACTCGTCGTTCGGCGACAGGAAGGGATGGGTCTCGCCGTCGCCCTTGATCTGGGTCACCTCGACGATCGGCTCCCAGCGGATGCGCTCGTTCGCGTACGCGCGGGTGAGCGGATTCCCGGCCAGATCGGACAGGGCGAACATCAAGCCGTTGGAGAGATTGCCGTTGTGGGGAATCGCAAGGATGCGCCCGCCCGTCTTCTCCTCATAGGCCGCCAGCGCGCGCCAGAGGTCCTCGGGATCGGGGCTCTTCTCCGAGGAGAGCGGCAGGATCTGGTCCGCCCTCTCCTTGCCGTCCCGCAGGACCACCACCCGGTGCAGGTTGTCTCCGCTCGGGTGGGAGGTCCACTCGTAGCCCAGCAGTGCGGTGAAGCGTCCCGGCTCGTTGTATCGCTCGGCGGTGGCCGTGTACGCCTGCCAGGTGCTGCGGGCGATCGCTTCGCCGGCCGCGCGGTCGTAGAGGACGTCCGACATGCGGTCCATCACGCCCGGCTTGGAGATCTCGAGGGCGAGCTGGACGGCCTGCTCGCGGGTCCCGTGCAGCAGCTCGTTCCAGCGCTTCAGCGTCTCGTTCCGCATCAGCTCCGGATGGCCGCCATACACCTCGCGCATCACGCCGAGGCCCTCGGAGTGGTCGGCGACGACCAGGAAGTCCAGCGGCCGCGAGAGTCGGGCCGCTTGTCCCGTGGTCGAGACCACCACTTCGCCGCGGGCGAAGCGGAACGCCTCCTCCGGGCCGAGGCGGGTGCCGAACGAGAAGGCGTCGACGGAGTTCGAGGTATGGAGATGTGTGTCGCCCCAGTAGACCCGCGTCGGGTGTTCGTTTCGCGCGTAGGGCGAGTAGGGCGCGCGCGTGTTCGCGGACAGTTCCTGCGCCGAGGCCGATAGCGCGAGCAGGAACACCGCGGGCGCGAGCGCGTAGCGCGTGCAACCGAATCGACACCGGTTCATCTGGCTCCCTCCTCGATTCGCCTGGTCGGCGAGATCCCGCGCGCTACCGGCGCGGTTCGGCTGCCGCCACCCAGCGAAGGGCCCGGAAACCGGCATGAAGAGTCGCAACATCGCCTACATCCCCGCCGTGGACCACATCCGCGCCTTCGCCTCGGTATTGATCGTGGTCTACCACTCGTACCAGCTCATCTCCCAGAAGTTGCGCTACGGGGGCGCCTTCTCGCTCGAGCGCTGGATCGAGGCGGGATCCTGGCTCGAGGCCGTCGTCGTCGAGGGACACACCGCCGTGGCGATATTCCTGGTGCTCTCCGGGTTCCTCTTCACCCACGGCGCCCTGGGGAAGGACCTCGCCTACGGGACGTTCCTGCGCAACCGGTTGCTGCGGATCTACCCGCTCTTCCTGTTCCTCCTCGTCGTCGGGATCGGCGCATTCCCCGAGGCCTTCCATCTGGTCCCGTTCCTCCAGAGCGTGCTGGGCTTTGCGAACCTGCAGGGCGCCGTCCAGCTGGACGCGGTCTCGGGCATGTTCTGGACGGTCGGAATCGAGTTCCAGTTCTACCTCGTGTTCCCGTTCCTCCTGGGCTTCGCGGATCGGGGCGGCGCCCGGCCGCTGCTGCTGCTCATTCTCGCCACCATCGTCTTTCGCAGCATCGGCTTCGCACTCGGCGGAGACGTCCACGGCCTGACCTATTGGACGCTCGTGGGGCGCGTCGACCAGTTCCTGTTCGGCATGCTGGCAGCGCTCTTCTTCCGCTCCCGCTACTGCCGCGAGACTCCGATGGCGCTCGGCCTGATTCCCGTGACGGTCGCCATGGTGGGGTTGCTCGCGGCCTTCAACGCCGCCGGCGGCTGGCCCGCAAAGGCCGCCTGGAAGATGCTCTGGCCCACGGTCGAGGGTTTCGGCTGGGCCGTCTTCCTGCTCTGCTATCTCTGTGCCGCGCGTCACATTCCGCCCCGCGTGTCGAGGGCGATCGCGGCGGTGGGCGTGATCAGCTACTCGACCTACCTGATCCACTACATGGTGATCCGCGTGGCGGTATCGAACGGCTGGATCCTGGGAATCGCGGGCGGGTCGCCGGAGAGCGCGGGCCTGCTCACGGGCTTTGGCCTGATCCTGCCGCTGGTGCTCGTGATCGCGACGCTCTCGTATCACGCGATCGAGCGGCCCTTCCTGGATCTACGGCGGACCTACCTGCGCTAGGGCAGACTCGAGGGGGCGCGGGCTCACGAGACCCTCCGGTCGTGTCCCTGCCAGTACTTCTCTCTCAGCTCCTTCTTCAGCACCTTGCCACTCGCGTTGCGCGGCAGCTCGGCGATGAAATCCACCGAACGGGGCCGCTTGTAGCCCGCGAGGCGCCCCTTGCAGAACTCGATGAGGTCGTCCGCGCTGTCGTGCTTCCCGTCTCGGAGCACCACGATCGCCTTGACGCACTCGCCCCACTTGGGGTCGGGGACGCCGATCACCGCGACGTCGACCACCGCCGGATGTTCGAAGAGCGCGTTCTCGACCTCGCGCGGATAGACGTTCTCGCCGCCCGACACGATCATGTCCTTCACGCGGTCCTGGAGGAAGAGATAGCCCTCCGGGTCCAGCAGCCCCGCGTCCCCCGTGTGCATCCATCCGCCCCGGAGTGCCTCGGCCGAGGCCTCGCCGAGGTTCCAATAGCCGCGCATGAGCTGGTCGCCGCGCGCGACGATCTCGCCGACGGTGCCCGCGGGCACGGGCTCGTCGTTCTCGTCGACGATGCGGATCTCGGTACCGGGAAGCGGGCGGCCGGCCGAGAGCAGCAGCTCCGGCCTGCTCTCCAGCGCCCTGCGGTGATCGGCGGGGGAGAGGAAGGTCAGCGCTGCGACCGTCTCGGTCATGCCGTAGCCCTGGGTGAAGTCGCAGCGGAACACCTCGATCGCCTTGCGCAGCACGTCCGCCGCGATCGGGGAGGCCCCGTAGATGATGGTGTGGAGCTTGCCGTAGTCGCGCTGCGCCGCATCCGGGACCCCCAGCAGGCAGGCCTGGATCATGGCGGGCACCAGCATGGTCCGCGTGACCCCACCCTCGGAGAGCGCCCGCACCACGTCCGGCGGCGAGAAGTCCTCGTGGATGACCATCGATTCCCCGGCGCTCATCGAACCGAGCGCCGCGAGGGCGGCCGCCGCGTGGTAGATCGGTGCCACGACCAGCGTGTGGTCGCCGGGCAGCGTGGTGATGGCGGCCATCTGCTGGACCAGATTGGCCGCCACGGCCGCGTGGGTGATCACGGCGCCCTTGGGGCGTCCGGTCGTTCCACTGGTGTACATCTGATAGAGGTCGTCGTCGGCCTCGCCGCGGTGCTCCGGAGCGACGTCCGGTTGTCCGGCGAGCCACTCGCCGTAGTCGATCCAGCCCTCCGGTCGGGGGCCGTCGAGCGAAACCCAGGTCTTCACGTCGCCGAGCTCGTCGCGCACGCTCTCGATCTGCTCGACCAGGGCACCCCGCGCGATCACCAGCTTGGCGCCGGCGTCGCGCACGATGTAGGCCAGCTCCGGGGGCGCGAGCCGGTAGTTGACCGGCACCGGGACCGCGCCCGACTTGGAGCCGGCGAAGTAGAACAGGGGAAACTCGAGGCAGTTCTTGGCGAGCACCGCGAAACGATCCCCGGGAGCCAGCCCCTGGGAGACGAGTCCGCCCGCCAGGCGATCGACGTGGGAGCGAGCTTCGCCGTAATTCAGGCGCCGATCGCCGCACTCGATGCAGAGGCGGTCCCGCTTCTCGCGGGCGAAGTAGTCGAGCGAGTCGTGTAGCAGCATGGATTCTCCTTTGGGCCATGCCGGCGGTCACCCGGTCCAACCCAGATGTCGTCCGACCCCACCCTATGACTCCGCCGTCCCGAACGCGGCACTTTTCTCGCCGCTACGTGACAAGCGCTCGATCCACAAGGGTTTTTCGGACCCCCCCGGTGCTGGCGAACTAGACCGGGTCGACGGCGGAACAGGTCTGGTGCTGCCACGGGGAGGTCGCCGACGGCCTGGCGAAGTGCGTCGCGCTCGGGCGACTGCCGTATCCTACCCCGCGTCCCGGACGTCGCACGGCTGAGGGCATCGAGCGATCTCGCGAGGAGGAAGCCTCGTCAACCTCGAGTTCGAGCGCGCGTGGACCCGGCGGACGAGGTCCATGTCTTCCGGGCGCTGAGCGGAGGCTGAGGCCAACGGGGAGGGAGAGCATGAGCGGATTCATCGTCAGCAACGCAGTGCTGCTCGACGTCGACGCTGGCGAGCGTCGTCTCGGCGCATCCGTGCGCGTGGAAGGCGATCGCATCGCCGAGGTGGCCGAGGAGGGGAGGTCGCTCGCCTGCGGGGACGTTCCCGTGATCGACGCCGGCGGGCGCACGCTGATGCCGGGCCTGATCGACGCGCACGTCCACGCCTCGATCACCACGATGGATCTCGCCGCCATGGGGCGCCGTCCCTATACGCGGATCGGGATCGAGACCAAGAACATCCTGGAACGGATGCTGCTGCGAGGCTTCACCACCGTGCGCGATGCGGGCGGCCTCGACGCCGGCATCGCCGAGAGCCTCCAGCTCGGGTTGATCCGCGGGCCGCGCGTGTTCCGCTCGGGCCGGGTGCTCAGCCAGACCGGCGGCCACGGCGACACCGCGCCGGCCGGCCAGTTCCCGGCGATCTGCGCCTGCCAGATCAAGAGCAGCGGTTTCTCCCACGTGGCCGACGGGGTGGACGCCGTGCGCCGGGCGGCGCGCGAGGAGCTCAAGGGCGGCGCCCACCAGCTCAAGGTGATGGCCGGGGGCGGAGTCGCCACGCCGACCGATCCGATCGACATGGTGCAGTACACCGAGGACGAGATCCGCGCCGCCGTCGAGGAGGCCGCTGCGCGCCGCACCTATGCCTTCGCCCACGCCTACATCCCCGAGGCGATCACGCGTGCGGTCGACGCCGGAGTGCGCTCCATCGAGCACGGCAACCTGCTCGACGAAGCGGCTGCGCGGCGGATGGCCGATCGGGGCGTCTACCTGGTGCCGACCCTGGTCACCTACGACCAGATCGCCGAGTTCGGGCGGACCCTGCGTTTCCCGGCCGAGAGCATGGCCAAGCTCGACGCGGTGCTGGACGCCGGCGTCCGCGCCATCGAGATCGCCGTCGCTGCCGGAGTCCACATCGGCTTCGGCACGGACCTGCTCGGGGAGACCCACGACGCCCAGAGCAAGGAGTTCGCGTTGCGCGCCCAGGCCCAGAAGCCGGCGGAGATCCTGCGCTCGGCCACCGCGGTGAATGCCGCTCTCCTGGAACGCGAGGGCGAGCTGGGTGTCGTGGCGCCGGGCGCCTGCGCCGACCTGCTGCTGGTGGACGGCGATCCCCTCGACGACCTCGGCGTGCTCGGTGGCCAGGGCGAGCGCCTCGACTTCATCGCACGCGCCGGCGAGATCGTGGTGAACCGGCTCTAGTACTCGCCTCTGCGAGAAGCGGCGCGCGTGTGCCATGCTCGCCAGGTGGGGGAAAGAGAAGCCGCGTCGCGACGGGCGCTCCACCGGCTGGGGAAGTGGGCGCTCGTCCCGCTTTTCCTCGCGGTCGCCGCGTGCTCCGAACTGGAACGGGAGACCGCAGGGGTCGAGGTCCGAGCGGCCGACTTCGACCGGTTGCTCGCGGCCTGGAGCCTGACCTTCGAGCGTTTTGCCGGCACCCCGCTGGAGTTCCGCGCCGTGCTCGGCAAGGCACAGCTCCCGGACGCCGGCTTTGTGGTCGAAGGATTCGAGGTGACCGGCACGGCCGCTCCGCTGGCGGCCAAGGCGCACGCCGAGTTCAGGGTCGCCTCGCTTCGCGACACGCTGAAGCCCGTCCGGGTGACGCCGATCGCGGCCAGCGGCGCCGCCGACCTCGACGGCGCGAACGTGGAGTTCAGCGCGCGGGTCCGGGGAGCCGCGCAGGCCCTCGACCTCACGCTCTCCGGCAAGCACCAGCTCGAGACCGGCGTGGGCCGGGCGCGGCTGCGACTATCGCCGCTGGAGTTCCGCAAGGGGGGGCTCCAGCCCGACTCCCTGGCGCCGGGTGCGGGCGGCCTGGTCGATTCGCTCGACGGTAGAGTCGAGGCGCACGGAAGCGTCACCTGGCGCGGCGCCGAGCTGGGCGGCGAGATCGACGTGGCGCTGCGCGACGTCACCGTGGTGACCGAGGCGGTGACGGTCGAGCGCATCAACGCGGTGGTGAAGTTCTCGCCGCCCTGGCCGCTCCAGACACCGGCCGGCCAGACCCTGGCGATGGCGCGGGTGGACCTCGGCCTGGAGCTGACCGAGGGGCTGGTGTCCTTCCGACTCCGCCCCGACGGGGTGGTCGACCTCGCCGAGGCTTCCTGGAAGTTTGCGGACGGAACGGTCCGCACCCGCGGCGAGTTCGACCCGGGCGCCGAGGAGCAGTCCCTGGTGCTCGAGGTGGCCGGCGTCTCGCTGGCCGAGCTGCTCGCGATCGCCACGCTGGAAGGGCTGTCGGGGGAGGGGCGGGTCGCCGGGATGCTACCGGTCACCCTCGGCCCCGCCGGCGTACGGGTGCGGGAGGGACGGCTCGCCGCCGAGCCCGGCGGCTGGATCCGCTACGACCCGGGCGCGTCGATCGCCTCGATGGCGGGAAGCGCGCCCGGCTTCGAGCTGCTATTGCCGGCGCTTCGCAACTACCACTTCCAGAAGCTCGCATTGACGCTCGACGGCGAGCTGACCGGCGACGTGAACCTGGTGCTCGCCCTGTCGGGCGCCAATCCGGAGTTCCGGGAAGGCCAGCAGGTGGACCTCAACCTCAACGTCGAGGCGCGGCTCAGCGATCTGCTCGCAACGTCGGAACGGGTCTACCAGATCCCGGAGCGGGTCGAGCAGCAGCTCCGCCGTTTCCCCGGTTCCGGAGCGAAGCCAGCGAAATGAATGCGGCAGAGCCCCGCGCCGTCTCTCGATGGACTGGTCGCCCCGCCGGCGGTAGCCTGCGCACGCCCGGTCGCGCGGCAGGAGGTGAGAGGAACCCATGAACGCGTTCTCGATCCGGATCGCTCTCGTGGCGGTGCTGCTTGCGGTCGGCTTGCCGGCCTGCACGCCGAAGGTGGTGGTGGAGGCGCCGCGGGAGCCGATCACCATCAACCTGAACGTGAAGATCGAGCACGAGATCCGCGTCAAGGTGGACAAGGAACTCGATGATCTCTTCGCGGAAGAAGAAGGTCTCTTCTGAGGAGGACTGCCGTGATCGCTTCACTCCGTAGCCACCCGAGACTCGCCGCCCTGGCTGCGGCCCTGTGCCTGCTGCTGGCGCCGGTGGCCGGCTGGGCGGATGCGCTCGACGATGCCAAGACCGCAGGCCTGGTGGGGGAACGCCCCGACGGGTTCCTGGGGGTGGTCGACCCGGGCGCCTCCAAGGACGTGAAGGCGCTGGTGGAAGACATCAACGCCAAGCGCACCGTTCACTACCAGAAGATTGCCGAGAAGGAAGGCACCACGGTCACCGCCGTGGCCGCCCTGGCCGGCAAGAAGCTGCTGGAGCGCACCCCCGCCGGGCTCTACGTGATGGGCCCGGACGGCAAGTGGATCAAGAAGTAGCGCCAGGAATCTCTGCTTTCGTCGCGGCGGCGTCCTGCCGATGAAGCCCCAGGGTTTCTCCGGAGGGGTGGATCAATGGGCGAGCTGGGCGCTGGGTACGAGCGTTGCGCGCTGGTCGTGGACGACGCAGGAGTCCTGGGACCGCTGGCGCTCCAGCTGGTGCGCCTCGGGGTGGACGCGATCCACGCCTCGGATTCCCAGGAAGGAATGCTGATCGCTCGGGAGAACGGGACGCGAATCGGTGCCGTGGTCGTCTCGGCCAACGGCGATCTTCCCGCCCTGGATGGCCTGCTGTCCCAGATGGGCGCAAGCGATGGATCTGCCAGGCCCTCCGTGGTGGCGGTGGGTCCTTCATCGGACGCGACGCGCCGGGATGCGCTCCGGAAGCTCGGCGCGCGCTGGGCCCTGCTCCAGCCCTTCGACGCCGCCGAGCTCCGCTTCGCGGTCACCCACGCCATTGCGGTGGGATGTGACCAGGAGCTGCGCATCGAGCCGCGGCTTCCGGTGGATCTGGGGACGATCTTCCACCGAGGCTCGGTTCGAGCCATCGCGAGGATCCGCAACCTGTCCGTCGGGGGAGCGTTCGTCGCCACCCGGACACCGCCGGAGCTGGGCGACCCGGTGAAGCTGGAAATCGATCTGCCCGGGGCCTCGATCGAGCCGCTCGCCCGGGTGGCTCACGTGAGGCTCGCCGAGCCTCCCGACCGCTCCGACATGCCGATCGGCTTCGGAGTCGCCTTCGAGGTGATGGACACCCGCATGGAGACGCCGCTCCGGGAGTACCTGGCGACCCGCTTCGCCCACTTCGCGCTCTGAGCGCCCGGAGCCGGAGCGCACCGGCCCGACCTTTTCGACCCGATCCCGTAACCCGGCGTCACCCCCAGGGCGTCGAACCCATGTCGAACGCGGGGCCCGGGGGCCCGCACTCCGTGGGTCGTCTCCCGGGAATCGCCCGACGCACTACTCTGGAGATGGCACTGGGAACTACGCTGGGAGTGACTCTGGGAACTGCCATGGAAGGTGCCACCTCCTTGAGCCCCGCCGTCGCCGAGCCGGATCTCGAGGCGCGCTTCGACGCCTTCGTCGCGGCTCATCGGGATCGCGCCGTGCGACTGGCGTGGCGGCTGCTGGGCGGCGACCAGGCCGCCGCCGAGGATGTCACCCAGGATGCGCTGGTCAGCGCCTACCGGGGGCTCGCGCGCTTTCGCGGCGACTCATCGATCGATACCTGGTTCTATCGGATCGTGGTTCGCCAGGCCTACAGCCACCTGCGCTGGCGCAAGGTTCGAGAGCGCTTCGGACGGGTCGAGGCCGACGAAGCCCACGACCCCAGCCCCGCTGCGCAGGGCGACCCGGCGCTGCGCGAGCAGATCGCGCGCGCCCTCGAAGCGCTGCCACGCAATCAGCGCGACGCCTTCGTGCTGGTGCACCTGGAGGGTTTCACGGTGTCCGAGACCGCCGGCATCATGGGCAAGGCCACCGGCACCGTGAAGAGTCACTTGCACCGCGCCCTCGGCAAGCTGCGCGCGCAGCTCCGGGACGCGTTCGAATCGACGGAGGTCAGCCCCGATGTCCGATGAGCACCCGACGACGAGCTCGCCGCTCGATCCCGAGGAACGACACTTCCTCAGCCAGATCGACGCCCACTACCAGCCGGCGCCGATGACGCCGGCGCGTCGCGCGGCGCTGGATGCGCGCGTGCGCGAGCGTGTGGAGCGGCGCGGCCTGCGCGGCCGCCTGGCTCCGGGCCTCGTCGCCGCATCCGTGGCCGCCCTGGCGGTCTGGATCGTCTTGCCCGTGGAGGAGGGGTCCGTCGTGGAAAGCGGATTGCGGGTCGCGGCGCGCGACGTGGGTGCCCAGGGATCGCCCTGGGAGAGCCGACTCTTCCACGGTGACCTGGGCGATTCCGCGCTGGAGGAAGCCGAAGGCGAGTTCGCCCTGCCGGCGGACTACGCCGCCATCGCGAGCGTCTTCATCGATGAGTGACGTGCGGCGCACGCCGTTCGCTGTCGCGATCGCCGTCCTTTGGGCCGCGGTCACCTCCGCCCCCCTGGCGGAGGCCGATCCGATGCGCCGCGGCCACCACCCGCCGGGTGGCCTGGTGGCGAAGTACGCCGAGCGGCTGGGTCTCGACCCGGGCGCCAGGGATGCCGTGCACGCGATCGTCCAGCGCTCGGGCGAGCGCGACGAGGCCCTTCGCGAAGAGCTCGAGGCGGCCAAGCTCCAGATGCGCGCGCTGATGAAAGAGAGCCACCAACCCGATGCGGCGACCGTGATGTCCCAGGCGGAAGCCATCGGTGCCGTCGAGATCGCCATCCACAAGAACCGGCTCGGCGCCATCCTCCAGATCCGCGCGCTGCTCACCCCGGAACAGCGAACCGAGCTGATGCGGATCCGCGACGAGAAGCACCCGCACGGCTGGAAGCGGGGTCGCCATCGCCGTGGCGGCTGCGACCCCGACCTGGGCGAGTACTGCGCCGAGGTGGAGCCGGGCCCCGACTCCCTGACCTGCCTGCTCGCGCACTGGGACGAGCTCTCGGAGCGCTGCCGCGACACCTTCGACCCGACGCGGCGTGACGCGGAGCGGGGTCCGCACTGAGCGAACCTTCGACGCCATCCCTCCGAGCCGGCATACTCGCAGGTCGGGGAGGATGCGATGGAGCGCAGCTCCGATTCGGGCCGGAACGCCAACACTGCGCGCGAGTTCGCGGCTGCAACCGGCCTCGATACGCGCGTGGGCCGGCGCGATTTCCTGCGCTCCACCGCGGTCGGGGTGGGCCTGGGGCTGCTGCCCGGGGGCCGCGCCGCAACCGCCGCCGACGAGGTCCGGGTGCGCCGGCGGGTGCGCCTGGGGCGCACCGGACTCGAGATCTCGGACATCTCCTTCGGATCGAGCCGCCTGAGCGGTGACACCGATCTGGTGAAGCACGCCGTGGCCCGCGGCATCAACTACTTCGACTCGGCCGAGAGCTACAAGGGGGGCGACTCGGAGCAGACGCTCGGGCGCGCGCTGGAGGGGAAGCGCGACGGCGTGTTGCTGACCAGCAAGGTGAAATGCGGCACCCGGACGTCGCGGAGCGAGCTGATGGAGGCGCTGGAAGGCAGCCTGCGTCGCCTCCGCACCGACCACGTCGACGTCTACTTCAACCACGCCGTCAACGACGTGGACCGGCTGAAGAATCCCGAATGGTCCGAGTTCGTCTCGCGGGCGCGGCAGCAGGGCAAGCTCCGCTTCACCGGCATGTCCGGCCACGGTGGTCGCCTGGTCGAGTGCGTCGACTACGCCCTCGACCACGACCTCGCCGATGTGCTCCTGGTGGGCTTCAACTTCGGCCAGGACCCCGCCTTCCACCAGCGACTGACCCGCTCCTTCGACTTCGTCGCCATCCAGCCCGACCTGCCGCGTGTGCTCGCCAAGGCGCGCAGCAAGGATGTCGGCGTGGTGGCGATGAAGACGCTGCGCGGGGCGCGCCTCAACGACCTTCGGCCCTACGAGGCCGGCGGCGCCACCTTCGCCCAGGCCGCCTTCCGCTGGGTGCTCTCGAGCCCCGACGTCGACGCACTGGTCGTCACCATGAAGAGCCCCGAGCAGGTGGACGAGTACCTGGGCGCCTCGGGGTGGCAGCGCTCGGCGCTGGGCGACCTGCGCCTGCTGGCGAACTACGAAGCGCTCAACGGGGCCAGCCAGTGCCGCTACGGCTGCAACGCCTGCGCCGCCAGCTGCCCGGCGTCGGTGCCGATCTCCGACGTGCTGCGCACCCGGATGTACGCCCGCGACTACGGCGACCTCGCGCTGGCGCGGGACGAGTACCGCGGCCTCGGAGCGGGCGCCGAAGCCTGTCTGCGCTGTGCCTCGCGGGACTGCGTCGCGGCCTGCCCCTTCGGCCTGCCCATCGACGAGCTCACCGGGCAGACCCACGCATGGCTCACGCGCGAGCGCTGACCCGCGTCGAGCGCGGCCGCTCCCGGCTGGACCGCCCCGGGTGTCGGGCCTGAGCCGTGGTCGACCATGGACTCCTCGCCGAGATCCTGATCCTGATCGCCATCGCCGCCGCCGGCGTGGCGATCTTCGAGAGCCTGCGGCTGCCCGCCATCGCCGGCTTCCTGGTGATGGGCGCCCTGGTGGGTCCCGGCGGTCTGGGCATCGTCAGCGATCCAGAGCGGGTGCAGAGCCTGGCCGAGCTCGGCGTCGTCTTCCTCCTGTTCGAGATCGGACTCGAGCTGCCCCTCGACCGCCTCCAGCGCACCTGGCGCCGGGCGTTGGCCGCCGGCGGGCTCCAGGTCGGCGTGACACTGGCGGCCGCCAGCACCGCCAGCGCGCTGTGGGGGCTGCCGCTCCCGACGGCCATCGTGATCGGTGCCCTGGTCTCCATGTCGAGCACCGCGCTGGTGATGCGCCTGCTCTCCGAGCGGGGCGAGGTGGACGCGCCCCATGGCCAGCTCGCCATCGGCATCCTGTTGTTCCAGGACCTCTGTATCGTGCCGTTCCTGCTGGCGGTACCGCTGCTGGCCGCCGAGACGGCGCCCTCGCTGATCCCGATTGTCCTCGCGGTGCTCCAGGCCGTCGCGGCGCTGGCGATCTTCTACGCCGTCTCGCGCTTCCTGCTGCCGCCGCTGCTCGATCGGGTGGCGCGGCTGCGCTCGCGCGACCTGTTCAGTCTGATGGCCGTGCTGGTGGTGGTGGGTTCGGCAGTGGCCGCCGAGGAGATCGGCCTCACCCTGGCCGCCGGCGCCTTCCTGGGCGGATTGGTGCTCAGCGCTTCGCCGTACGCGCACCAGCTCTTCGCCGAAGTGCTGCCCCTGCGCGGCGTGCTGCTCGGCGTCTTCTTCACCGCGGTGGGCATGCTCTTCGAGCCGTTGGCGGCGCTGCGCGAGTGGCCGGCGGTGCTCACGTGGGTTGCGGGTGTGGTGGTATTGAAGACCGCGGTGGTGGTGGCCGCCTTGGCGCTGGTGTTGCGACAGGGGCTCCGCACTGCGCTGCTCAGCGGACTCGCGCTGGCGCAGACGGGGGAGTTCTCGTTCGTCCTCGCAGCGGCCGCGGCGACGGCGGGCTTGATCGACTCGGAGCTGCACCGCGTCTTCGTGGCGGGATCGGTGCTGACGCTGCTCGCCACGCCGGCTCTGATGGGATTGGGACCGCGCCTGGCCCGGACGCTGGCCGGACACGATCCCGTCGATGCGCTCCAGGCGGGCGGGGACGAGGCGAAGCTCTCGCAGCACGTGGTGCTGATCGGCTTCGGTCTCGCCGGTCGCACGTTGGCACGGGTGCTGCGTGGGCGCGACGTGCCGTACATCGCTCTCGACGCCAATGCCCATACCGTCCGCGAGCTGCGCGGTCGCGAGCCGGTCGTCTACGGCGACGCGACACGTCTGCCACTTCTCGACAAGGTCGGTGTTGCGCGTGCGCGCTTGGTCGCCGTGGCGATCAACGATCCGATCGCCGCCTATCAGGTGGTGCGGGAGGTGCGACGACTGGCGCCCGACGCCCAGGTGGTGGTGCGCGCGCGCTACGTCGCCCAGATCGACGCGCTCTACGAGGCGGGCGCCAGTCGCGTGGTGGTCGAGGAGATCGAGTCGGCCATCGAGATGACGGCGGCTGGGCTCCAGGTGCTGGGTCTGCCCCAGGCGGCCATCGAACGCTTCGCCAGCGAGCTGCGCGAGGAGGGGTACGAGGTGCTGCGCGCGCCGCCCGCCCTGGCGCTCGATCCATGGCTCGCGGAGCTGCTCGAGGAGGGCGTCTCCGAGTGGATCGACGTACTGGATTCCTTCGGCGCGCCGCAGACGCTGGTCGAGCTCGCGGTGCGGGCCCGCACCGGAGCCAACGTGCTGGCGATCGAGCGCGCCGGCGTGCCCCGGACCAACCCGCCGCCGGACGCCACCATCGAGCCCCACGACCGGGTGCTCGGATTCGGCCCACCACCGGCCCTCGCGGCGCTGCGCGCGCTGCTCGAGGGCCGGAGCCCCGACTCGTAGCGATCCCGCCGGGTCGCGTGCGGGCCAGGGGTGGCCAGGGGCGGTCCGGAGGGCAATCCTACGCCGAGAAGGTGTTGTGTCATCAGGGGGAGAGCCATGTCGGACGCGGAAGAGAAAGCGCGCGAGACCCGACTCGAGGAGAGCGAGGAGGAGTTCGAGGAGGAGGAGGCCCCGCGCAACCCCTTCGACAACCCGCTCTTCCTCCCCATCCTGCTGCTCGGCTTGACGCTGTGGTTCGGCTACGACGCGTGGATCAACCAGGATCCGGACATGCTGGAGCACCTGACCTTCAATCGGGTCGGCTTCGCCATCCTGGTGCCGCTCCTGCTCTACTTCAGCTACCGGGCGCGGCAGGAGATCGCCGCCAGCAAGCGGCAGGGCGACGCCTCCGCCGACTAGGCCGCACTAGCCGGGCGTCTCGCCCCGCCGCCGGCGCCACGCCTCCAGGCGCTCGCGGATCGCGCTCTCGGCTCCGCTGTCGCGCGGTTCGTAGAAGCGCGCCTCGCCCACCCCCTCCGGCAGATTGCGGTCCGGCACGAACCCGTCGGGTTCGTCGTGGGCGTAGCGATACCCTTCACCATAGCCGTGGCGTCGCATCAGGTCGGTGGGCGCGTTGCGCAGGTGCAGCGGAACCGGTGCCGAGCCGGTCCGGCGCACCGCCTCGGC
>JBFGIM010000063.1:0-15843 GCA_041577695.1 Myxococcota bacterium
CCTCGCCCTGGGGCTGCGGCGCGGCGGGCGGCGCCGCGCCGCGGCTGCCGCCTGCGCGGCGGTGGTCGCGCTACACGGGCTGGGCGCGTGGCTCGGCGCCCGCGATGCGGCCGACGGGCCGCACCTGCGGCTGGCGGTGCTCCAGGGCAACATCGACCAGGGCGTCAAGTGGAGCCCGGACTGGGCCGAACGCACGCTCGCGATCTACGAGACGCTGACGCGGCAGGCCGCCGCCGACGGCGCGCAGGTCGTGGTGTGGCCCGAGACCGCGGTACCCGGTGCGCCCGATCGGAGCCCCGAGTTGCAGGAGCGCCTCACGACGCTGGCGCGCACCAGCGACGCGTGGCTGGTGGTGGGCGCGGTGGGACTCGAGGGGCCCCCGATCGAATACTTCGACAGCGCCTTCGTCGTGGATCCCGAGGTCGGCGTGGTCGATCGCTACGACAAGGCCCACCTGGTCCCCTTCGGAGAGTACGTTCCCCTGCGCGACTGGCTCGGAAGCTTCCTGGGAGCGGTGGCCCGCGGCATTGCGCCCGCCGACGTCAGCGCTGGCGCCGGCCCGCGCGCCTCGCTCCTGGCGCCTGCGGGCGATGCGGCCGTGCCCGCGGGGCTGGTGATCTGCTATGAACTGCTCTTTCCGGATCTGGTTCGCCGCTTTGCGCAGGACGGGGCGCAGCTGCTCCTCGCCCTGACGAACGACGCCTGGTACGGGCGCACGGGGGCCCCGCACCAGTTCCTGGCGATCACGGCGCTGCGTTCGGCCGAGAACGGCCTGTGGACGGCAAGGGCCGCCAACACGGGAGTCTCGGCCTTCATCGACGACCGGGGTCGAGTCCGCGCCCGGACCCGGATCTTCGAGCGGGCGCTGCTCGTCGAGGACGTGCCGTTGCGACGAACGGAAGCCACCTTCTACGCGCGCCACGGGGACGTCTTCGCGGCGGGTTGCTGGATCGCCGCCGCCGGCTTCTTCGCCGCGGCGCGCCGGGGGAAAGACGATGAGCGAGAGTGAGGCAGCGCAGATCCTTCCCAGCGAGCTCAGCGAGCGACTGCGCCAGCTGCGGACGCGCGCCGACGAGCTCCGGAGGCGTCTTTGACGTCGCGGCCCTGAAGGAGCGCGTGCAGGCGCTCGAGCAGGAGAGCGCCGCCCCCGATCTCTGGGAGGACCGGGAGCGCGCCGAGCGCTTGCTGCGCGACAAGAGCGCCGCCGAGCGCGAGCTGGGGTTCTTCGAGGCGCTGGAGAACGGTCTCGACGACGCCGGGGCCCTGCTCGAGCTGGCCGTCGAGGCGGACGATCCGTCCACCCTTGCCGAGGCCGAGCAGCAGCTGGTCCAGTCCGAGAAGCTGCTCGGCGAGGCCGAGGTGCGGCGTCTGCTGGGCGGCGAACACGACGGCGCCGCCGCCATCGTCTCGATCAACGCCGGCGCGGGCGGCACCGACGCCAGCGACTGGGCCGAGATGCTGCTGCGGATGTACACGCGCTGGGCGGAGGCGCACGGGCGCCCGTTGGAGATCCTCGACGTCCAGGAGGGAGACGAGGCCGGCCTGCGGGGCGCCACGGTCACCATCCGCGGCGATTTCGCCTACGGTCACCTGAAGACGGAAGAGGGGGTCCACCGGCTCGTGCGCATCTCGCCCTTCGACGCCCAGGGCCGGCGCCACACCGCTTTCGCCAGCGTGTCGGTGTACCCCGAGCTGGACGATTCGATCGAGGTCGAGATCGACGACAAGGACCTGCGCGTCGACACCTACCGGGCGAGCGGGGCCGGAGGACAGCACGTCAACAAGACCGACTCGGCCGTGCGACTGACCCACATACCGTCGGGCATCGTCGTGCAGTGCCAGAACGAGCGCTCGCAGCACAAGAACCGCGCCGCCGCCATGAAGGTGTTGCGCGCGCGGCTCTATGAGCAGGCGCGGCGCGAGCAGGAGGAGAAGCTGGCGTCCCTGCGCGGCGAGCACAAGGAGATCGGCTTCGGCTCGCAGATCCGCTCCTACACGCTGCATCCCGCCCAGCGTGTGAAGGACCACCGGACCGGCGTCGAGGCGGGCAACGCCCAGGGTGTGCTCGACGGCGACCTCGACGAGTTCATCCGCGCCACCCTGCTGAAGCAGGCCGAAGGTTCCGGAGGGGCCAAGTGAGCGAAGCCGAGCGCAAGGCGCGCCGCGAGCGACTGGCGGCGCTGCGCGATGCGGGCGTCGATCCGTTCCCCGCGCGGGTCGAGGCCGTGGAGCGCATTGCCGACGTGCGCGCCCGCTGCGACGACCGGGACGAGGCTTCGCTGGAGGCCGATCCGGTCCAGGTGGCGATCGCCGGTCGCCTGATGAGCCAGCGGTCCTTCGGCAAGCTGATGTTCCTGACCTTGCGCGAGGACGGCGCTCAGCTGCAGGTGAGCGCGCGCAAGGGCGACGTCGACCCGGGGGTCTTCGCTTCGGTACGCGCGCTCGACGTGGGCGACTTCATCCGGGTGGAGGGCGCCTTGTGGCGCACCCGTACCGGAGAGCTGACCGTGCGTATCGCCCGGGTGCAGCTGCTCGCCAAGGGCCTGCGCCCGCTGCCCGAGAAGTGGCACGGGCTCTCCGACGTCGAAACCCGCTTCCGCCAGCGCTACCTGGACCTGCTGGTCACCGCCGCTACCCGTGAGATGGCGGTGCGGCGCAGCGAGACGGTGCGGGCGCTGCGCGCCTTCCTCGATGGGCGCGGCTTCCTCGAGGTGGAGACGCCGATCCTCCAGCCGATCTACGGCGGCGCGCTGGCGCGGCCGTTCACCACCCACCACAACGCCTACGACCAGCAGCTCTACCTGCGCGTGTCCGATGAGCTCTACCTCAAACGGCTGGTGATCGGCGGGCTCGACCGCGTCTACGAGGTCGGGCGCGCCTTCCGCAACGAGGGGGTTTCGCGCAAGCACAACCCCGAGTTCACCATGATGGAGTGCTACCAGGCCTACGCCGACTACCGGGACATGATGGACCTCACCGAGGCCATGGTCGGCCACGTGGTCGAAACGGTGAACGGCACGTCGCGGCTGACCTACCAGGAGCAGGAAATCGACTTCACGCCGCCGTGGCCGCGCCGCACGCTCCAGGAGTCGATCCACGAGGCGGTGGGGATCGACGTGCTGGCCCATGCCGACGCCGACTCCCTGCGCGCCGCCATGGGCGTGGCGGGCCTCGATCCCTCGGAGGAGCCCACCTGGGCGCTGATGGTGGACGACCTGATCAGCCAGTACGTGGAGCCGAACCTGATCCAGCCGACCTTCCTGGTGGACTACCCGGTGGACCTGTCGCCGCTGGCCAAGCGCTCGCCCGGGAATCCGCTTCTGGTCGAGCGCTTCGAGCTCTTCGTGGCCGGGATGGAGCTGGCCAACGCCTTCAGCGAGCTCAATGATCCCGACGACCAGCGCCAGCGCTTCGAGGCCCAGCGCACCGCCCGCGAATCGGGCGACGAAGAAGCCCATCCGCTCGACGAGGACTACCTGCTGGCGCTCGAGCACGGCATGCCTCCCACCGGCGGCCTCGGGGTCGGCGTCGATCGACTGGTGATGCTGTTGACCGATTCGCCGACCCTGCGCGAGGCGCTGCTCTTCCCCCACGTGCGCCCGGAGCGGGGCTAGGGAGGGGGCGATGCAGGAGCTCTGGGCCGGCGACCTACTGGCGCGACTGTGGCAGGTGGTCGGCGCCGCCGGCGGCACCCTGGCGCTGGCGTTCATCATGGCGCTGGCCGCCGGGCTGCTGGCGATGACGTGCCTCTTCGCCGGCGCCGCGGTGGTGGTGCTCGAACGCTTCGCGCGTCTGGTACGCCGGCCAGGCGGTGTGGTCGGGGCCGCGCTGGTGTGGAGCCTGGTGGTCGGAAGCATCGCGTTGGAGGTCGGGACACCCGGGCTCCAGGGCGACAGCGCCGCCTTCCGCGAGGGTCTGCCCCGTGCCGTGCTCGTCGCTCTCGCCGCCGTGGCGCTCACGGTGGGGCTGGTCTTCGCGGCGCTGCGCTGGCTGGGCCCGCGGGTCTGGCATCGGAGCACGTTCGCCCTCCTGGCGGGAGGTGCGGCGCTGGCAGTGGGCGCCGCCGGCCTCGGCGCACCCGCTGCGATTCCCGGTGCGGCGGCGCTCGCGGTGGGCCTGTGGCGGCGCTGGCGCGGGCGCCCGGGGGCGGCGCCCTGGATCATCGCCGGGCTCGTGCTGCTGCCGGCGCCGATGTTGGGGACGCTCGGCTTCGCCGAGCGCCAGGCGCTGTCGTCGGTGGGGATGGGCGCCCTGGGCATCGCCGGGGCGGCGGTCCTGCTGGGTCTGGTGCCGCTGGCGGCGGCCGGCTTCCTCGACTCGCGCGACAGCGTCGAGTGGTTCATCGCGGTGCGCTACCTGTTCGCCAAACGCCGGCAGACCTTCATCTCCGTGATCACGGGCATCTGCGTGGCCGGCGTCGCCGCCGGTGTCTGGCTGATCATCACGGTGCTCTCGGTGATGAACGGCTTCGAGCGGACCTGGCGCGACGAGATCATCGGCAACCGGGCCCATTTCACGGTGATGAGCGGAACCGGCGCCTTCTCGAACTATCGCGACGTGCTCGACCGGGTGGTGGCGGCGCCCGGCGTCGAAGCGGCTTCCCCGTACCTCGACGCCGAAGGGATGGTGCGGGGGCCGGCCGGCGAGATCGTGGGCGTGCGCATCCACGGCGTCGATCCGGACCGCATCGGCCAGGTGACCGACCTGCGCGAGGACATCATCGCAGGCTCGCTCGAGGGCCTGCGCGCCGACCCGGACGACGGCGGCGCCGCGGGCGATCCGGGCATCGTGGTGGGCAGCGCGCTGGCTGGTGCCCTCGGCCTCCAGGTCGGCGATCCGCTGATCGTCATCTCACCCTTCGGCGGGCCGCCCACACCGCTCGGGCCCGCTCCGCGGCTGTCCCGCTTCCAGGTGGCTGGCGTGTTCCGCTCGAGCTTCTTCCAGTACGACGAGATCTTCACCTACGTGAATCTCGAGGCGGCCCAGGATTTCCGGCGCACCGAGGACGTGGTGGACGGAATCGAGGTGCGCACCCACGACTACTATCGGTCGGCGGGCATCGGCGCCGGTGTGCAGGAAGAGCTCGGCTTCCCGTACTACACCCGCGACTGGAAGGAATTCTTCCCGGCCTTCTTCCAGGCACTCAAGACCGAGCGGGTGATGATGTTCGTGCTGCTCACCATGATCATGGTGGTCGCCGCCTTCGCCATCGTGGTCACCCTGGTGATGATGATCATGGAGAAGTCGAGCGACATCGCGATCCTGAAGGCGATGGGCGCCGAGGACGCCACCCTCGAGCGGGTCTTCGCGATCGAGGGCGCGCTGATCGGGCTGCTCGGTACGGCGATCGGGGTGGTGGCCGGCGTCGCCGTGACCACGCGCCTGGACTGGATCCAGCAGCAGGTGGAGCGTTTCACCGGGATCGATGCGCTGCCGGCCGAGGTGTACCAGGGCATCTCGCAGCTGCCCGCGGAGCTCGACCTGGTGCAGATCGCCGTGGTCATTGGCATCGCCATGTCGCTGGCCCTGGGCGGCACGCTGATCCCGAGTCGCCAGGGCGCGCGCGTCGATCCGGCCGAGGCGCTCCGCTATGAGTGAGCGCCTGCTCGAAGTGGACGGCGTGTGGAAGCGCTTCGCTACCGGCGAGGGCACGCTGGAGGTGCTGCGCGGCGTGAGCTTCCGGGTGGACGAGGGCGACCGCATCGCCGTGGTGGGGCAGTCGGGCGTCGGCAAGTCGACGCTGCTGCACATCCTCGGCACGCTCGATCACCCGAGCGAGGGCACCGTGCGCTTCCGCGGCATCGACGTCTTCGGGCTGTCGCCCCAGGCGTTGGCCCGGTTCCGCAACCGCTCGCTGGGCTTCGTGTTCCAGTTCCACCACCTGCTGCCGGAATTCAGCGCACTCGAGAACGTGATGATGCCGGGCCTGCTGGCGGGGAACGATCCCGAGGAGATGCGCGAGCGCGCCCAGGTGATCCTCGGCGAAGTGGAGCTGCAGCACCGACTTCAGCACCGGGTCGGCAAGCTCTCGGGCGGCGAGCGCCAGCGGGTGGCGCTGGCGCGCGCCCTGGTGATGGATCCGCCGCTGGTACTGGCCGACGAACCCACCGGCAACCTGGATCCCGAAACCGGCGAGCGCATCAGCGACCTGCTGCTGGAGATGAACCGCAGCCGCGGCACCGCCCTGGTCGTGGTGACCCACAACGAGCGCCTGGCGCAACGGCTGGGTCGGCGGGTGGTGTTCGAGGACGGTCGGGCACGCACGGTAGAGGGCGTCACGGACGTGCCGGAATCCGCCTAACTTCTCGATCCGAAAAGCGATTTCGCTTTTTTCGGGACTTGCCTCGCGAACCGGCGACCACTAGAATGCGGCCGCCCCCTCTGCTCGTCTGGATTCCGTCGGAGGAAGCTGTTGCGCGCCCGCCCTGCCTTCGCCGCCTTGGCGTTCCTCGTCCTCGCGGCCTGGGCGTCCTCGGCGATGGCCCAGGGCGCCGCGTCCGACCCCGCCGCGGCCCCGGTCCGGGTGCTGGTGGCGGTGCTTCCCTTCCAGGTGCAGAGCACGGGGGACGTCGACTACCTGGAGACCACGCTCGCCTCGCTGCTCACCTCCCGACTCGAGGCCAGCGGCCGGGTGCAGGTGGTGGACGCCGTGATCGTCCGCGAGGCCCTCGTCGAGTACGTGGCCGGGGAACGCAGCGAGGCGCTGCTGCGCCAGCTCGCGCAACGGCTCGACGCCGACTGGATCGTCGAGGGCAGCCTCACCGAGCTGGCGGGAGATTTCAGCCTGAACGTGCGCGTGGCGCCGGCCGCAGAGGGCGCATCGGCGCGTTCGCTGGCCCACAGCGCGCGGGGTGAAGAGCAGCTCTTGCTGCGCGTCAACACGCTCTCGGAGCAGGTGCTGGAGATCGTCACCCGGACCGCGCCCGCGACCACGGCGACGCCCTCGGTGCCGCGCGGCATGGTGGCCGAGGTGCGGATCGACGCCAGTGAGGATCTCGACCTGGAGCCGCTGCGCGCGCGCCTGCGCACCCGCGCGCCCCTGCCGCTCGACCCGGCGGCCGTGCGCGCCGACCTGGAATCGCTGCGCACCGCGCCCGGCGTGGGCACCGCCACGGTGGACACCGAGCCCGTCGAGGGCGGCGTCGTCGTCACCTTCCGCGTGACCTCGCTGGCCGAACTGGTGCCCGAAGAGGGACCGGTGGCGCCGGAGGACTCGATCGCCGAGATCCGCGTGGTGGGCAACCGGCGCATCGAGGCCGACGCGATCCGCGCTCGCATCAGCAGCCGGCCCGGCGATCGCTACAGCCCGGTGCGGGTCTCCGAAGACCTGCGGCAGGTCCATGCCCTCGGTTTCTTCCGCAACATCCAGATCTACCGCGAGGCCGGGCCCGAGGGGTCGATCGTCACCTTCGAGGTCGAGGAGAATCCGATCGTCCGGCAGATCACCATCGCCGGCAACGACAAGATCGACGCCGAGCGGATTCGAGACCAGCTGACGCTCACCACCGGGGCCACGCTCGACGTCCCGCTGCTCTACGAGAACCGGGAGCGTGTCGGCGCCCTGTACCGCGCCGAGGGCTACTACCTGGCGCAGGTGCAGTACAGCATCGATCCGCTCCCCAACGACGCGGTGGCGGTGCACTTCGAGGTGGTCGAGGGCGAGAAGCTCCGCCTGCGCAAGATCGCCTTCGAGGGCAACGAGCACTTCACCGACAAGGAGCTGCAGGCGGGTCTTCGCACCAAGCGCTGGCGTTTCTGGTCGTACGTCACCCGCTACCTCGACAAATCCGGCACCTATTCCGAACCGGTCTTCGCCCAGGATCTGCAGAAGGTCGAAGAGCGCTACGCCGACGCCGGCTATCTGCGCGTCGAGGTCGCAGAGCCCCAGGTGAGCCACGACGAGAAGGGTCTGATCGTCACGGTGCCCCTGGTCGAGGGACCGCGCTTCAAGGTTGGGCGTCTCGACGTGGCCGGCGACGCCACCGCCGACCTGGGGGAGGTGCGCGACGAGCTGCTTCTGGCCGACGACGAGTGGTTCAACCGCTCGCATCTGCGCGGCGATGTGGAGCGGCTCACCCAGCGCTACGCCGACCGCGGCTATCTCGAGGCGCGGGTGAATCCCGCAACGCTGACCGACGAGAGCACCTACGTCGTCGACGTCGACTTCGAGGTGGAGAAGGGCCGTCTCTTCTTCGTGCGCCAGATCGACGTGGCCGGCAACACGCGCACCCTCGACCGTGTGGTGCGGCGCGAGATGCGACTGGTGGAGGGCGAGCTCTACTCCAAGCGCCGCGCCGACCTCAGCCAGAACCGGCTGAACTCGCTGGGCTTCTTCGAGGAGGTGAACCTGGCGCCCCAGCCCACCGACGCGGCCGAGGAGGTCGACCTGGCGGTCAACGTGGTGGAGAAGCCCACCGGGTCGCTGAGCTTCGGCGCCGGTTTCTCGAGCCAGGACTCCTTCGTGCTGTCCGGTGCCCTGACCCAGGACAACCTGTTCGGACGCGGCTATGCGGTGCGCGCTTCGGCCGACTTCGGCGGGAATCGCGACCGCTTCTTCCTCTCCTTCGCCAACCGGCGCCTCTTCGACAGCGAGTACTCGCTGTCGCTGACCGGCTTCCAGACCGACGTCAACTTCGAGGACTTCTCGGAGACGTCGTTGGGCGTGGACCTGAACGTGGGGCGTTCGCTCGACGAGGCCAACCGCACCCGGGGCTTCGTGCGCTACACCTTTGCCAATCGCGAGATCGAGGCGGATTCCAACATCACCGCCGCCGGCCTGATCTTCCGCGAGTTCCTCCAGGACTCGAGCACCACCAGCGCGGTCGGCGTCGCCTTCCGCAGCGACACCCGGGACGATCGGGTGCTGCCCACCGACGGCTACGAGTGGGCCACGAATCTGGAGTTCGCCGGTCTGGGCGGCTTCGCCAACTTCCTGCGCCTGGAGGGGCGCGCGGCCTGGTACACCCGGCCGCCCAGCTGGATCCCGCTGGGCGAGCGCTCGAGCTTCTCGCTGTCGGCGCGGGCCGGCTACACGTTCCCCTTCAACAGCATCTCCGACTTCGACCTGCCCAAGCCGGCCTCGCCGGTCTGCGTCAACATGGAGACCTGTCCGCTCACGCTGATCGACGACGACCTCGACCTGCCCCTGACCGAGCGCTACTTCCTCGGGGGGATCGGCACCTTCCAGCTGCGCGGATACGAGTCGCGTTCGGTCGGTCCGCGGCGCGCCGTCCTCTACGAGACGACCTCGCTGGGAGACGGTTCGGGCCAGTACAGCCCCCTGGGCGTCAGCGGCGGCGTCTGTGTGGACGACGGCAGCATCCTGATCCCGGGCAACGCCAACGGCAAGTGCAACTCGCTCGACGACAAGAAGGACGACGACTTCGAAGACCTTGAGGAAACCGACGTGATCGGCGGCTCCCAGTTCATCTCGATGTCGGCCGAGTACCGCTTCCCGATCTCCGAGCAGCTCGGGCTGGTGGGCATCATCTTCCTGGACGCGGGCGATGCCATGTCCGAGGAGGAGTTCCTCTTCGACGCTTCCCTGTGGCGCTTCGGAACCGGCGTCGGCGCGCTCTGGTTCTCGCCCTTCGGGCCGCTCCAGGTGTTCTGGGGCGTCCCGATCAACCGCCTGGAGGTCGAAGAGAGCTCGGTTTTCGAATTCTCCGTGGGCGGAACCAATCTATAGATTCGAACCCATCGCCAAGCGGGCCGGCCCCCGGCGCCGCGACGAGGTATCAAGCATGAACGCGCGCAAGCATCTTCTCCTGGTGATCCTCACCATCGGCTGTCTGGCCGCGGCCACCGCGGCCGCGGAGGAGTTCAAGGTCGGACTGGTGGATCTCGACCAGGCGATCAACTCGACCGATCAGGGCAAGGCGGCGCGCGAGGAGCTCTCGCGCAAGCAGCGCGATGCCGAGGGCCAGCTCAAGCCGCTGGTGGACAAGGGCAAGGCGCTCCAGGAAGAGCTCAAGAGCAAGCGCTTCGTGCTCTCCGCGGACGCGCTGCGCCAGAAAGAGCTGGACATGGTCGAGATCCAGGTGCAGCTTCGCAACAAGCAGCAGGAGCTCGAGGGCCAGTTCAAGGTGGACTACGAGCGCCTGGTCGGCCCGCTTCGCACCAAGCTGCTCGGGATCGTCGAGGACATCGGCAAGAAGCAGGGCTTCTCGATGATCCTGGAGCGGGGCACCCGCGGCATGCTCTACGCCCGCGAGGCGCTCGACATCACCGACCTGGTCATCCAGGAGTTCAACAAGAAGGGCTAGTCGCGCGTGAGTCGAATCCATCCGAGCGCCGTGGTCGATCCCTCCGCCAAGCTGGCGGAGGATGCCACCGTGGGTGCGCTCGCCTTCGTCGGTCCCGGCGTCGAGCTGGGACCGGCGGTCGAGGTGTCACACCACGCCTCGGTGACCGGTCATACCCGGCTGGGCGCCCGCACGCGCGTCTTTCCCTTTGCCGCGGTGGGCGGCGAGCCCCAGGACAAGAAGTTCCGCGGAGGCGACACGCGCCTCGAGATCGGTGCCGAGAACGTGATCCGCGAGAACGCCACCATCCACGTCGGCACCGAGGCCGGCGGTGGATGCACGCGCATCGGCGACGACAACCTGATCATGAATGGCGTCCACATCGGCCACGACTGCCAGGTCGGGTCCCACTGCATCCTGGCCAGCTTCACCGGACTGGCCGGCCACGTCGAGATCGAGGACTACGCCGTGCTGGGTGCCTACACCGGCGTGCACCAGTTCGCCCGGGTGGGCGAGTCGGTGATGACCGCGGCCAACTCGATGCTCAGCCAGGACGCCGCGCCCTTCTCGATGGTGGCCGGCGACCGAGCGCGGCTGATGGGGCTCAACTCGGTCGGACTGCGCCGCCGCGAGTACTCCGCCGAGACGCGGAAGGCGCTCAAGCGCGCCTTCCACCTGGTCTTCAACTCCAAGCTGAGACTTCCCGACGCCGCCGCGCGCGTGCGCGAGGAGCTGGCCGGCGTGCCGGAGGTGGAGCGCCTGCTGCTCTTCCTCGAGAGCTCGAAGCGCGGGTTCTGCCGCTAGCGATGGGCGCTCCCGACACCCTCGGCCTGATTGCCGGCCAGGGTCAGCTCCCCTTCGAGCTGGCGCGTGCCGCCCAGGGCGCCGGCCGCCGCGTGGTGGCCATCGCCCTGCGCGGTTTCGCCGATGCGGCGCTCGAGTCGGCCGTGGACTCCTGCCACTGGCTTGCGGTGGGCGAGCTCGACGCGCTGCTGCGGACCCTGAGCAAGGAAGGCGCGCGGGAGGCCGTGCTGGTGGGCACGGTGGCGAAGCACGTGCTCTTCGCCGACGCCGACGCGCTGCGCCTCGACGCACGCGCCGCCGCGCTGCTGGCGGGGCTCGCCGACCGGGGCGACGACGCCATCCTGCGCGCCATCGCGGCAGTGCTCGAGGCGGAGGGCATCCGGGTGGTGGGGCAGGGCGAGCTGGCGCCCGAGCTGCTGGCACCGCGCGGTCCCCTGGGTTGCGTCACGGCCACGCCGGCGCAGCTCGACGACGTGGCCTTTGCCTGGCCGCTGGCCAAGGCGGTCGGCCAGCTCGACTTCGGGCAGACCGTGGTGGTCCGCGAGAAGACCGTGCTGGCGGTCGAGGCGATCGAGGGCACCGACGCGGCGATCCGGCGCGGTGGCGCGCTGGGCCGCGAGGGCGCCGTGGTGGTGAAGGTCTGCAAGCCGACCCAGGATCCCCGTTTCGACCTGCCTGCGATCGGCCCCGCCACGCTGGAGAGCCTGCGCGAGGCCCGCGCCTCGCTGCTGGCGGTCGAGGCGGGGCGCACGCTGGTGGTCGAGCGCGAGCGTTTCGTCCGCGAGGCCGACGCCCTCGGCATCTGCGTGCTCGGTGTAGCGGACCCGGCGGACGCGGGAAGGGAGACGCCGTGAGCGACCTGCGGATGCTGGTGGTGGGGGCGGGCCACATGGGGCGCCTCCACGCCGCCAAGACCGCCCAGCTCCAGGCGGAGGGCAAGCCGGTGGTGCTGGCGGGTGTCGCCGACGTCGACGTCGAGCGCGCCGAGTCGATGGGCAAGGAGCACGGGGTCCCCGCCGCCAAGGACTTCCGCGAGCTGCTGGGCGCCTGTGACGCGGCGGTCGTCGCCGTTCCGACCGTCGAACACTTCGCCGTCGTGGAGGCGCTGCTGGAAGCCGGCCGCGACGTGCTGGTGGAGAAGCCGATCGCCGCCACCCTAGAACAGGCCGAGAGCCTGCTCGAGCGCGCGCGCGCCGGGGGACAGGTGCTGCAGGTCGGCCACCTCGAGTGGTTCAACACGGCCCTGCGCGCCATCGCGCCGACCATCCATCGGCCGCGCTTCGTGGAGGCCCACCGCATGGGACCCTTCCCCGGCCGCGCCACCGACGTGGACATCGTGCGCGACCTGATGATCCACGACATCGACATCATCCAGCGGCTGGTGGGCGAAGAGCCCGAGTCGATCGAGGCGATCGGTGTGCCGGTGATCTCGGGCGAGGTCGACATCGCCAACGCGCGGCTGCGCTTCCCGGGCGGGTGCATCGCCAACTTCACCGCCAGCCGGGTGTCGCCGAGCCCGATGCGGAAGATCCGCTTCTTCCAGGCCGAGGGCTACTTCTCGATCGATTTCCTGGCCCGCTCGGCCGTGATCTTCCGGCGTCTCCAGGACGAGGCGGGTCAACCCCGCATCGACGTCCAGCCGATCCAGTTCGACCGCGACGACGCGCTGGTGGCCCAGCTCGAGGACTTCCTCGCCTCGGTGCGCAGCCGCAAGCGCGATGCCGACAGTGCCGCCTCGGGACTGCGCGCGCTGCGAACCGCGCTGCGCGTGGTCGAGTCGATGCCCGCCCTCGACGAGCTTCGATGACACGCGTGTTGATTTCGGCCGGCGACGCGTCGGGCGACGCGCACTGCGCCGAGGTGGTGGAGGCGCTGCGGCAGCGCCTCCCCGAGGCGCGGTTCTTCGGGATGGGCGGCCGCGCGCTCGCCGCCGCGGGCCTCGACGTGGTGGTCGATCAGCGCGAGCTCGCGGTCGGCGGTCAGGTCGAGGTTCTGGGCTGCGTCGGGCGCGCGCTGCGGTCGTGGCGGTCCCTCGAGCGGGCGGCGCGCGCCGAGACCACCGACCTGGCCATCCTGGTCGACTCCCCGGACTTCAACCTTCCCCTGGCCCGCCGCCTGCGGCGCTCCGGGATCCCCATCCTCTACTACATCGCGCCGCAGGTCTGGGCCTGGCGCACCGGCCGGGTCCGCAAGCTGGCGGCGCGGGTGCAGCGCATGGCCGTGATCTTCCCGTTCGAGGTGGAGCTGTTCGCCGCGGCCGGCGTGCGGGTGGACTTCGTCGGACATCCGCTGGTCGAGCGACTCCAGTCGTTTCGCAGCACCCACCCGCGCGAGCGGGCGAGAGCCGCGCTCGGGCTGGCGCCCGAGCGACCGGTCCTGGTGCTGCTGCCCGGCAGCCGCCACAACGAGATCGAGAGCGGCCTGGCGCTTTTCCTCGAGTGCGCGGCGAAGCTGCGCCAGGCCGAGCCCGCCCTCGAGGTGCTGCTGGCCCTCGCATCCACGGTCGACGCCGATCAGGTGGCGCCGGCCTGCGCCGCCAGCGGGCTCCCGGTGCGGGTGGTCGAGGGTCGCACCTACGAGCTCCTGATGGCCGCCGACGTGGCACTCGCCAAGCCGGGCACGGTGACCGTGGAGGTGGCGCTGCTGGGCTGCCCGCTGGTGGTGGCGGGCCGTGCGCACCCGCTCACCGCGGCGATCATGCGCCGTCTGGTGCGCGTTCCCTCCTTCACCATGCCGAACCTGATCGCCGGGGGTCCCGTGGTGCCGGAGTTCCTCCAGGAGGACGCCGTCCCCGACCGCATCGCGCTCGCCCTCGGCGAGCTGCTGCGAGGCCCGGCGCGCGATTTCCAGCGCGCGCGCCTGGAGCAGATGGCGCGCCGGCTGGGGGCGGGCGGCGCGGCCCGCAACACCGCGCGGATCGCTGCGGAGATGATCGGTGACGCCTCCGCGGCGGGGTAGCGGCTGGCTGCGTCACGGGGCCGCCGCCCTGACCGCCGTGGCCGGTGCCCCGGTGCTGGCGGTGGGCTGCGCGTTGCGGTCCACCTGGCGCGAGGGCATCGCGGAACGGCTGGGCCTGCGCGGCCCGCGTGCGCGCGGTGCGGTGTGGGTGCACGGCGCCAGTGTCGGCGAGATCCTGGCCGCCACCCGGCTCCTGGATGCCCTCGAATCCCGTGGCCACCGGGTTCGCGCCTCCACGACCACCCAGGCCGGGCGCGAGGTGCTGTCGCGCCAACGCCCTGCGGTCGAGGTGGGCTTCGCTCCGCTCGACCACCCCTGGGCGGCCGAGGCATCGCTGGCGCGCTCCCGACCCGCAGCGCTGATCTTGATCGAGTCGGAGCTCTGGCCGACGTGGATCGCGGCGGCCGAGCGCCGCGGCGTCCCGGTGGCGGTGATCTCGGCGCGCATCTCCGACCGCAGCTTCGAGCGCTACCGGCGGCTCGGCCGCCTGCGGCCGCACACCTTCGCACGCCTCGCCGCCGTAGGCGCTCGCACCCCCGCCGACGCCGAGCGCTTCGTGGCCCTCGGCACGCCCGCCGAGCGCGTCGAGGTGACCGGCGACCTCAAGGTCGAGCCGTCCGCACTGCGTCCAGCACTGGCGCCCGATCTGGCGGCTCTGATCGGGAACGCCGAGCCGCTGGTGGCCGCGAGCACCCACCCGGGCGAAGAGTCAGCCGCGCTCGACGCGTTGGACGCTGCCGAGGCGGCCGGGGTCCCGACCCGGCTCCTGCTGGCGCCGCGTCATCTGGAACGTGTGGACGAGGTGGTGGCGCTGGTCGAGGCGCGCGGTCGCTCCGCGCTGCGCCGCAGTCGCGCGGCGGGCGCGCCCTGGCCCGCCGACGCGGTATTGGTGCTCGACACGCTGGGCGAGCTGCCCGCCCTCCTGCCGCGCGGGCGCATCGTCTTCGTGGGGGGATCGCTGGTGCCGGTGGGTGGCCACAACGTGCTCGAGCCCGCGCTCTCCGGGCGCCCGGTCCTGTTCGGGCCCCATACCGATCACGTGCGCGACGCGGCCGAGCTGCTGCTCGAATGCGGCGCCGCGCGCCGCGTGGCCGACGCGGGCGAGCTGGCCGCCGCCGTGGTGGCGTGGTCGTGCGATCCGACCGAAGCTCGCCAGCGGGGCGAGGCGGGCCGACGCGCGCTCGAACGGCACGGCGGCGCCACCGACCGCAGCGTTGCGCTGGTGGAGCGCGTACTCGCCGAACCCGTCGGAGCCGAACGGTGAAGCGACCGCGCTGGTTCGAGACGCGACAGGTTCCGTGGTGGCAATGGCTGGCGCTTGCGCCGCTGATCCCGCTGGCGTGGATCTACGGGGCGGCTGCCTGGGGATTGCGGCGGCTGCGCTCGCGGTCGCCCCGGCGCCTGTCGTGCGGCGTGATCAGCGTGGGAAATCTGGTGGTGGGGGGATCCGGCAAGACGCCCACGGCGGCCTGGCTCGCCGCACAGCTCCGAGCACGAGGACACAAGGTCGCCATCGCGAGCCGCGGCTACGGGCGCAGCGGCCGCGAAGCCGTACGGGTGGTGTCCGATGGCCGCTTCGTGCGCGCGAGCGTCGCCGAGGCCGGCGACGAGCCGCTGCTGCTGGCCGGGCACGCGCCGGGCGTGCCCGTCCTGGTCGGACCCGATCGCGCGCGGGTCGGGCTCCGGGCGGTGGCGGCCTTCGGGGCGGATGTGTTGCTGCTGGACGACGGCATGCAGCACACGCGGCTGGCGCGCGACGTCGAGCTGGTCACCTTCGACGGCGCGGCGGGCCTCGGCAATGGCTGGGTGCTGCCGCGCGGACCGCTGCGCGAGCCGA
>JBFGIM010000064.1:0-15708 GCA_041577695.1 Myxococcota bacterium
CTGGGTGCCGTAGGCGTTGCGGACCGCGGTGACGTCCATCAGTCCGAGACCGACCACCGGATGGTTCTCGACCCGCTCGGCCAGCAGGATGGCGCCGGCGCAGGTGCCCAGCACCGGGTGCGCCTGGGCGAAGGCCCGGAGCGGCTCGTACAGCTCGAGCCGCGCCAGGCCCTTGGCGATCGTGGTGCTCTCGCCGCCGGGCAGGATCAGCGCATCGAGCCCGTCCAGATCCTTGGCGCGCAGCACCGGACGCGACGCGGCGCCGAGCCGCGCCAACGCCGCGTCATGGGCCTCCACGTCGCCCTGGATCGCGAGGATTCCGACGGTCTTCATGGCTGGTCCCGCATCGATCCCCCTACCGGCCCCCTACCAGCCCCGGTTGGCCAGCCGCTCGCTCTCCGGGAGCGTCGACATCTCGATGCCCTCCATGGCCGAGCCGAGGCCGCGACAGGCGGCCAGGACCTCGGCGGGATCCTCCCAGTGGGTGCAGGCCCGGACCACCGCGCGGGCGCGGGCTTCGGGGTCGTCGCTCTTGAAGATGCCCGAGCCCACGAACACGGCCTCGGCGCCCAGCGAGCGGCACAGGGCCGCATCGGGCGGCGTGGCGATGCCCCCGGCCGCGAAGTTCGGCACCGGCAGCCGTCCGGTCGCGGCGACGCGACGCACCAGCTCGATCGGCGCACCCAGCTCCTTGGCGCGGGTGGGCAGCTCCTCGGGGGCCGCCGCCGCCAGCGCTCGGATCTCGCCGCAGACGGCGCGCAGGTGACGCACCGCCTCGACGATGTTGCCGCTGCCGGCTTCTCCCTTGGTGCGGATCATGGCGGCGCCCTCGGCGATGCGGCGCAGCGCCTCGCCCAGGTTGCGCGCCCCGCACACGAAGGGCGAGCGGAAGTCGTGCTTCCAGACGTGGTGCTCCTCGTCGGCCGGGGTCAGCACCTCGCTCTCGTCGATGAAGTCGACGCCCAGCGACTCGAGCACCCGCGCCTCCTGCACGTGGCCGATCCGCACCTTGGCCATCACCGGGATCGAGACCGTCTTCTGGATCGCCTCGATCACCTCGATGGAAGCCATGCGGGCCACACCGCCGTCGCGGCGGATGTCGGCGGGCACGCGCTCCAGCGCCATCACCGCGGTGGCGCCGGCGTCCTCGGCGATCTTGGCCTGCTCGGGCGTGGTGACGTCCATGATGACGCCGCCCTTCAGCATCTCGGCCAGGCCCACCTTGATCTCGAAGGTCTGGGCGCCCGCCCGGCCTCCGTCGCCGTTTCCGGTCTGGTTCTGGGACATGGGGTTCCTCCTCGCGGCCTCGGCCGCATCGAATCTCGCTTCAGAGCAACACGCGCTCGCGGGGCGCCGAGCGCACCGCCAGCCGGGCCCGCAGCGCGCGCCCCAGGGCGGCGATGCCGCGGGCGATCTCGCCCTCGTCGGCGCGGGCCAGCGTCAGCCGCAGGCCATTGGAAGCCCGGCCGTCGTGCAGGAACTGGTGGCCCGGAGCGAAGAGCACGCCCTCGCGCACGGCGTCGGCGAACAGGTCTCGCGTGTCCACCCGGGCGGGCACCTCGACCCAGATCTGGTAGCCGCCCTCGGGCCGGGTCCAGCGGGTGCCCTCGGGCAGCTCGCGTTCGAGCGCCTCGGCGGCGGCGGCCATGCGCGCGCGCAGCGCCCGGCGCACGCGTCCCAGGTGGCGGTCGAAGGAGCCCTCCTCCACCAGCTCGGCCAGCGCGGCCTGGAGCAGCAGGGATCCGCCGAGGTCGGTGGCGGTCTTCAACGCCAGCAGGCCCTCGATGGCGCGGCCGCGGGCGAAGAGCGAGCCCACCCGGGCGCCGGGAAAGAGCGCCTTCGAGAACGAGAAGAGCTGCACCACCAGGCCGCTGCGGTCGAGCGCCGCCAGCGTCGGCACCGGGCGCCCGGTGAAGCGCAGGTCCATCTCGTAGGCGTCCTCGATCAGCGGCTTGGCGTGCCGCTGCGCCGCCGCGAGCAGCGCGCGGCGGTGGGCCACCGAGGTCGTGATCCCCATCGGGTTGTGGAAGGTGGGGATGGTATAGAGCAGCTTCACCTCGGGCCGCGCCAACACCGCGTCGAGCGCGTCCAGGTCGAGTCCGTCCCCGCCCATGGGCACCGGCACGGGCCGGAGGCCGAGCGCCATCAGCGACGCCAGCACGTTGGTGTAGGTGGGCTCCTCGACGGCGATGCAGTCGCCCGGCTCGGCGAAGAGCCGCAGTGCCAGCTCGATGCCCTGGCTGGCGCCGTGGCACAGCACGATCTCCTCGGCGCTGGCCGCGACGCCGCGATCGCGCAGCCGGCCGGCCACCACCTCGCGCAATCCCACGTGGCCCTGGGGCCCGCCGTAGAGCAGCAGCTCGGCGCCGTCGCGAGCCAGCACGCGGCCCAGCGCGCGGCGGAACTCCTCCACCGGGTAGAGCGCGGGGTCGGGCACCAGCGCGTGGAGCGGCACGCAGTCGCGGGCGGTGCCGTAGCGGGGGCGCGCCCGCTCGAAGGCCATCAGGCGATTCACCAGTCCGGACAGCTCGGGCAGCGCGGGGTCGGGCCGGCTCGCCGGCACGGCGGTGGCTTCGCGCACGAAAGTGCCGCGCCCGACCGTGGCCTCCACGGCGCCCTCGGACGAGAGCGCGTCGTAGGCCAGCGCCACCGTGTCGCGGTTGACGCCGAGGGTGCGCGCCAGCTCCCGGATCGGCGGCAGCCGATCGCCGGCCGCCAGCCGACCGCCGGCGATCTCGGCCCGGATGTGGGCCGCAATCTGCTGATAGACCGGAAGCGCCCCGTTGCCGGCGCCTCTCTCCAGCGCGATCTCCATACATGGCAGGATAGAACCCATACAATGGATGGGTCAATCCGGACAATCATGGATAATTATGGATCTATTGTGGCTTTTTATGCCGGGTCTATTCTAATCGTCGGAGGCTTCCCGGGGCAGCACCCGGGACAGGATCCACACTCCGATCACGGTGGCCAGGAAGGAGGCACCGAGAATCCCGATCTTGGCGCCCGCCGTGAAGGCCGGATCGTCGAAGGCCAGGGCCGTGACGAAGAGCGCGACCGTGAAGCCGATGCCGGCGAGCATCCCGGTGGCGACCACGGCCGCCCAGGTGACCCCGCGCGGGAGGCTGGCAAGGCCGGTGACGACGGAGAGCCACGAGAAGAACGTGATTCCGACCGGCTTCCCGACCAGCAGACCCAGGGCGACGGCGGTGCCGACCCGGATCGCCTCGGGGTTCGCAACGGTCGCGGCATCGAAGGCGACACCGGCGTTGGCGAGGGCGAAGACCGGCATGATCACGAAGGCCACCCAGGGGTGGAGCAGGTTGGTCAACAGGTCGAGCGGCGAGAGGGTGGCGCGGCCGACCTCCTGGAGCTTCTGGGTGAGCTCGTGGCGCCGGTGCCCGCCGTGGTCGGCCTCCTTGCTCATCAGGTCGCGCAGCGACTGGAGCGCGTGGGCGCCGCGCTCGACCAGCGTCTCCCCCTCCACCGATTCCAGCGGGCGCGCCGGCGTGAGGAAGCCCAGCGCCACGCCGGCGATCGTCGCGTGCACGCCCGATTCGAACATGGCGTACCAGGCGAAGGCGCCGACGGCCAGGTAGATCAGGTAGTTGCGCACGCCGATCCCGTTGAGCAAGCCGGTGAAGGCCAGCGTCAACGCAGCGATCCCCAGCCAGGGAAGCGAGAGGTCGGCGGTGTAGAACACGGCGATCACGGCGACGGCGCCGATGTCGTCGGCGATGGCCAGCGCCAGCAGGAAGATCTTCAGGCCCGAGGGCGCCCGCGACCCGAACACCGACAAGGCCGCCACGGCGAAGGCGATGTCCGTGGCCATCGGGATTCCCCAGCCCCGCAGCGCCGGCCCCCCCCCAGTGGAGAAGCGCGTAGATGCCCGCCGGGAACACCATCCCGCCCAGGGCGGCGAACACGGGCAGCAGCGCGCGACTGCGCGAGGACAGCTCGCCGTGAACCAGCTCGCGTTTGATCTCCATGCCGACGACGAAGAAGAAGATCGCCATCAGCGCGTCGTTGACGAACTCGTGGAAGGTGAGCTCGAGGTGGAAGGCGCCCACCCCGAGCGACATGTGGGCGTGAATCAGGTGTTCGTAGCTTTCGCGTAGCGGCGAGTTGGCCCAGATCAGGGCGGTCACGGTCATCAGCAGCAACAGGACGGCGCTGGATGCCTCGCGCTCGAAGAAGACCTGGAACGGACGGGTGAGCCGCGCGATGAGCGGCTGCTCGTTCGCGGCCGGGGTCACGACGCCGACCTCTCACCGGAGCGGCGGGCCTGGGGAGGGTCCGGGCTCGTCACGGTCGCGCACTGTAGCGGCTCGCCCCTCGGGCGGCGAGCACCCGTCACTCGGCGGGTGCCGGATTGAAGCGATCCATGGCCGGGGTCACGCCCTCGACCAGGATCGTCTCGACCGCATCGGCGGCGCACTCGAGACGGGCCCCGAGCGCCTCCTCCTCGTCGGGCGCGAACGGAGCCAGCACGTAGGCCACCGGGTCTTCGCCCGGCGGCGGCCGGCCGATGCCGAAGCGGAGCCGCGGAAAGTCGTCGCGCCCGAGTCGCTCCTGGATGTCGGCCAGCCCGCGGTGGCCGCCGGCGCCGCCTCCCGGGCGGACCCGCAGCCGGCCGAAGGGCAGGTCGAGATCGTCGTAGACCACCAGCAGCGCGGCGCCGGGATCGTCGATCCCGAGCCCGTCGAGCGCCTCCAGCACGGAGCTGCCCGAGCGATTCATGAAGGTCTGGGGCTCGATCAACGCGATCTCGACGCCGCGCGCGCGGCCGCGGCCGAGATGGCCGCGGAAGCGGGCCTGGTCCAGCGCGATGCCGTGCCGCCGAGCCAGACGCTCGACGACGCGAAAGCCCGCGTTGTGGCGCGTGGCGGCATACCTCGGGCCTGGGTTGCCCAGCCCGACCACCAGCTTCACCGCCCGGACCCGCCGACGGCGCTAGCTGCCGCTCTCGGAATCGCCGCCCGCTTCGGACGCTTCCTTCTCGCGATCTTCCTCGCCCACCACCGGGACCTCGACGCCCTCGGCCGCTTCCTCCGCCACCGGCTCCTCGGCCACCGTCGGCGTCACCACGTGGGCGACGGCCAGCTCGGCGTCGGTGATCAGCTCGACGTCCGGCGGCAGCACCAGGTCGCTGACGTGGAGGACGTCGCCGATCTCGAGGGCGGAGACGTCGAGATCGATCGCGTCCGGGATACTCCGCGGCAGGCACGAGAGCGTGATCTCGCGCAGCATGTGGTCGAGCACGCCGCCCAGGTCGACGCCGGCGGGCTTGCCCGTCAGGTGGACGGGGACCTCGACCTCGACCTTCTGGGCCAGGTCCACGCTGTACAGGTCGGCGTGGAGCAGCGCACCGCGCACCGGGTCCCGCTGCAGCTCCTTCACCAGGGCCACCGTACCGGACAGGTCGTCGCGCCCCTCGACCGTGAGGTCGAGCAGCACGTTGAGACCGCTCTTGCGCAGGATCGTCTCGAGCTGGCGCGGGTCGACGGTGATCGACACCGTATCCCTGCCGCGGCCGTAGAGCACGGCGGGCATGCGACCGGTACCGCGCAGCTTGCGGCTGAGGCTCTTGCCGGAGCCCTCGCGGGCCTGCACGACGAGTTCGGTTTCGGACACCTGGCTTCTCCTAGACGAACAGGGAGCTGACGCTCTCTTCGTTGTTGATGCGGCGGATCGATTCGCCGAGCAGGTTGGCGATGGATGCGACGTGGATGCGGGAGCACTCGCGGGCCTCGTCGCTGAGCGGGATCGTGTCGGTGACCACCAGCTCTTCGAGCTCCGACTCGGAGATGCGCTTGACGGCGGGGCCGGAGAGCACCGGGTGGGTGATCGCGGCGTAGACGCCGCTGGCCCCTTCCTCGCGCAGGGCCCGGGCCGCCTCGGTGAGCGTGCCGGCGGTGTCGACCATGTCGTCGACGATCACGCACTTCTGGTCCTGCACGTCGCCGATGATGTGCATCACCTTCGAGACATTGGCGCGCTCGCGCCGCTTGTCGACGATGGCCAGCCGGGCGTCGAGTCGTTTGGCGTAGGCTCGCGCACGCTCCACGCCGCCGGCGTCGGGCGAGATGATGCAGAGGTCGCGGCCGAAGCGCTCGCGGATCGCGGGGAGTAGGACCGGTGTGGCGTAGACGTTGTCCACCGGGATGTTGAAGAAGCCCTGGATCTGGCCGGCATGGAGATCGATGCACAGCACCCGGTCGGTGCCGGGCGTGGTGATCAGGTCCGCCACCAGCTTGGCGGTGATGGGAACGCGCGGTGCCACCTTGCGGTCCTGCCGGGCGTAGCCGTAGTAGGGGATCACCGCGGTGACGCGCTTGGCCGACGAGCGACGCAGCGCGTCGACCATGATCAGCAGCTCCATCAGGTGGCGATTGGCCGGAGCGCAGGTCGACTGCAGCACGAAGCAGTCCAGGCCGCGCACGTTCTCGCCGATCTCCACCGAGAGCTCGCCGTCGCTGAAGGTCTCCACCGTGGCGCTGCCGAGGGTGATGCCGAGATAGCTCGCCACCGCCTGCGCCAGCGGGCGGTTCGCGTTTCCCGTGAAGAGCCTCATTCCCTGCATTGCACTCGCCTCGTCTCGGCCGCTTCGGCGCTGGCTGGGGCGGGAGGATTCGAACCTCCACACACGGCTCCAAAGGCCGCTGTCCTACCGTTAGACGACGCCCCAGCACGGCGACGCCGGGGTCACTCGGTCTCCGCAGCCCGCGACACGTTCAGATCCGCCGCTGCGGCCCCGTCTTCGTCTGCGAGCGCCTTCCGGGCCCGTTCGGCCCCGGCGGCGTCCGCGAAGATCCCGAAGACCGTCGGTCCGCTGCCGGACATCCCGACGGCCCGGGCGCCCGCCTTCCGCATCCTCTCGCGCAGCCCCCCGATCTCGGGGCACAAACGGGTGGCCGCCGGCTCCAGATCGTTTCGGAGCAGCTCCTCCAGGAGGGGCGGCGCCAGCGCGTCGATGCGATGAGGACCCTCGCGGGCCCGAAACGCCGGGAGCGCGAGCATCGTACGGCCGGGCCTCTCGGGCGTCAACGCGCCGGCTCCCCGAGCGTAATCGGCAAACACCGCAGCCGTCGAGAGCCGCTGTCGGGGCGTCGCCAGGAGCAGCCACAGCGGCGAAAACGCCCCCAGCGGCTCGATCCGTTCGCCGATGCCGCTGACCCGAGCGGGCCGGGGATCCAGGAAGAAGGGCACGTCGGCGCCCAGCTCCAGCGCCAACGCGGACAGCCGCGGCGCCGCGAGGGCTCCGGGCCACCGGGCTGCCAGCGCTCGCAGCACCGTGCCGGCATCGCTCGAGCCGCCTCCGAGGCCCGCACCGACGGGAATCCGCTTGCGCAGCACCAGATGAATCGCCGCCCGGAGCCCGGCCGCGCCCAGGAACCCACGCGCGGCGCGCGCCGCCAGGTTGGCATCCGCCGGTCCCAGCGCCTCGGCGGGACCCTCCACCCGGAGCGTCACGGCCGCCGACACGTCGGACTCCACCGACAGCTCGATCTCGTCGGCCAGGTCGAGCGGCAGGAACAGGCTCTCGATCTCGTGGTAGCCGTCGGAGCGCCGGCCCGTGATGCGGAGGCCCAGGTTGATCTTGGCGGGCGCTCGCAGCACGGCGCCGGCAGTCGCGCTCATCCCTGGGACTTGCGCGCCTCGACGTAGCGCATGCGAACCTCGTAGAGCAGACCCTCGAGCAGCTGCTTCTCCTCGGGCGTGAGGTTGCCCTCGGTCTTCTCCTCGATCAGCTCCAGGATCTGGATGTTCTGCTGCGCCAGCGGGAGGTTCACCTCGGCCGCCTCACCGCTGGCCGGGTCGGGAGCGGCGCCCATGTGGAACAGGGCCGAGATGGCGAAGGAGTGCAGCAGCATCGGCAGGTCGATACGGGGCAGGGCGCCGGGCCCGGAGGGGGCTTCGCGTCCGATGGCGCCCTCGGGTTGCGACTCGGCGGCAGCGGTGTCCTCGTCTTCTTCGCCGCGTCGATCGACGACCACGAAGCCGCGTTCCTTGGCCTTCTCTTCGTCGCGCTCGCTCATGGACGGGGTTCTCCCAGGTCGGCGCCGGCTGCGCCGGGGACGGCGGCAAGCGGCGGTTGGTCGTTGTCCAATGGGGACAGCTCGCGGTACGCGATCACGAAGCGCTGTACGACGGTCAGCGTCCCCAGCACCGCCACCAGCCAGAGGGCGGGCACCAGCAAGCCGCTCAACGCACCGAAGGCCAGGATGATCAACCGCTCCGCCCGCTCGAACAATCCGCCCCGCAGGGAAGACACGAAGTTCTCCGCTCGTGCCTTCACGTAGGAGGTCATCACGCTGGCACCGAGCGCAACCCCGGCCAGCGCCACTGTGGCTGTCTCCCCGCGGCCCGCGAAGTACAACATGATGCCCAACAGGATCGCGAGGTCGGCCACGCGGTCCAGCGCCGAGTCCAGGAAGGCGCCGAAGGGCGTGGCGAGCCCGTGCTCACGGGCGATGATGCCGTCGGTCAGGTCGAAGACCCCGCCGAATCCGATCAGCAGCGCTCCCGCGACCAGCTCGCCACACGCGAAGGCGATCCCCGCACTCACCGAGACGAGCGCGCCGACGGCGCTCAGCAGGTTCGGGTTGACCGGATGGCGGAACAGGAACGGGAAGGCGAAACGCAGCGCCGCATCCAGCCGCTTGCCCAGCGTAGCCTTGATCACGATCGAGCCTCGAACACGCTCCACCTTCCGCCCGGGCCTGGCTCGAGCCGGCCCAGGACGGCCCTAGGCCTCCTCGGCGGGCTCTTCGGCCCCGGGGGCGGCCGAGGGCTCGCGTTCCTCCGGGGGAGCGATCTTGGAGGCGACATCGGGCAGGTTCGTGAGCTCCTGCTCGAGATCCTCCCGCGAGATCCAGCCCCGGCGGTCGAGAAGACGGCGGTCGGTGCGCAGGTGCCGAAAGGACTCATGGGCCACGGGTGGTTCCTCCGATCCCCTATACAGGGGGCGCGCAAGCTAGCAAATTGACGGCGATCCGGGGCTCCCGTACGCTGATCGGCCGGGTCCGGAGAGGACCCCCGAAGGACCTCGCAGCCCTCGAATCGCCGGCTCGCGCTCCCTGCCAGGCCAGACCGTCCACGTGGGAGGTGTCTCCAATGCGTTTCCGACCCTCGGCCCCGAACAACACCGGACCCTCGCGCCGCCAGGCGCGGCTGCTCCGCTCCCTGGCTGCGTGCGCCGTCGCCGGCGCCCTGGCGGCCTGCGCCAGCGCGCCTCCGCCCGAGCCGTTCGAGGAGCTGGCCTCGGCCGAGGAGCTCTACCAGGAGGGGCTCGCGCAGCTCGCCGAGGAGAGCATGTTCGACTTCATCATGCCCGACGATCACGCCGAGGCGATCGAGACCTTCCAGGAGATCATCGACAACTACCCGTACAGCGACCAGGCCGTCCTGGCCGAGCTGGCGATCGCGGACGCCTACTTCGACGCCGAGAAGTACACCGAGGCGATCTCCTATTACAACGAGTTCGTCGATCTGCACCCGGAGCACGAGCAGGTTCCCTACGCGATGTTCCGCACCGCCCGCTCCTACTACGAGCGCAGCCGCGAGGCGGGCCGCGACCAGACCGACACCAGCGACGCCATCACCCAGCTCGAGCGGCTGATGCAGCGCCACCCGCACTCTCCCTATGCCGCGGAGGCCGAGGAGGTCTGGCGCGAGCTGCGAACGCGCCTGGCCCAGCACAACATGCAAGTGGGCGACTACTACTTCGATCACGAGGAGTACCCGTCGGCCGCCGAGCGCTACCGCGGGCTGCTGGCCAAGTACCCGGGTCTCGGCCTCGACGCCGAGGCGCTGCTCCGGCTCGGCATGTGCTACACGCGCATGAATCGGTCGGAGGAGGCCGAGGAGATCTTCCAGGTGATCCTCGAGAACTACGAGGGAAGCGAGGTGGCCAAGACGGCCGCCGACCTCGTCCCGGCGGCCAACTGAAGGGAAGGGCACGACGCGTGACCCCTGAGCGGTCCGCATGAGTCCGGCCCCCAGACTCTCGACTCGCGAGCGCGTGGCCTACCGGCTGGGCCGGCTGGGCTTCGAGCGCGGCGACGATGCCGGCGCGCTGCCCCATCTCGAGCAGCTCGCGGCCGGCCGCCCCCGCTTCGCGGACGTCCACTACATGATCGGCGTAATCGAGGAGCGGCGGGGCCGACTCGAAGCGGCCGAGCAGAGCCTCGAGCGCGCGCTCGGCATCAACCCCCACTACGCCGAGGCGCGCCTGGCGCTGGCCAGCGTGCTGGAGCAGCGCGGCAACTTCGATCGCTCGCGGGAGCTCGCCTACATCGACGAGGCCGCCACCGATCGGGCCCCGGTCGACCGCACCACGCGCCTCAAGCTCGGCAACCTGCAGGCCGCCCTGGGCGACGCCTACCGCGAGGCCGGCGAGCTGGCCGACGCGGTAGACGCCTACCGCCGCGCGCTGGCGCGTTGCCCGGAGTTTCACGACGTGCGCTACCGGCTGGCGGTGACGCTGCGCGAGCGAGGCCTGCCCCACCAGGCCATCCGCGAGCTCCAGCAGATCCTGCGCGAGAATCCCGAGTTCCTGGATGCGGCCGTGCAGCTGGGACTCACCTACCACGCCATGGGCCAGCGCTCGCAGGCCGAACGGCACTGGCAATCCGTACTCGCCCGCGACCCCACGCGGGAAGACGTGCAGCTGTACCTGAACAGCCGCGCACTCGAGATCGACGAATCCGATCAACTCCCCCCGCTGGAAACGGACCTGTAGACGCCAGGTCCTCGCAATCCAAACGGGGGGATGAAGATGAATGCGGTAGATGCCGGCGTGATGGTCGTGCTGGTCCTGGCCAGCCTGCGCGGTCTGTGGATCGGCCTGGTTCGCGAGGCGCTCTCCTTGGTGGGTCTCGCGGTGGCGTGTGTGGCGGCGCGCGCCTTCGCCGAGCCGGGCGGCGCCGAGCTGGCCGCGCGCAGCGGCCTCGAGCCGTGGGCCGCCCAGGCCCTCGCGGCGCTGGTCGCCGGGATCGTCACCCTGGTGGTGATCTCGGGGCTCGCGCGCATGGTCCACTGGGGTGTGAAGGCAGCGGGTCTGGGACCGCTCGACCGGCTCGGCGGCGGTGTGCTGGGCGCGGCCGAGGGACCGGTGATCGCGGCGCTGCTGCTGGTGGCCGCGCTCTTCACCCTCGGCCCGAGCAATCCGTGGCTGCGCGATTCGCGCAGCGTCGAGCTCTTCGAATCGCTGGAGGATTGGGCCGGTCCGCGGCTGACCCGTGTGGCGTGGCAGCGGCCACGGTCAACGGCTGGCGACTAGCGCGGATCGACCCAGGCGCCCTCGCGGCGAATCAGCTCGATCAGCTTGCGGTCGGCGTCGGCCGCCGGCACGTGCCGCTCCACGCACTCCTGGCCCACGTAGAGGTTGACGCGGCCCGGGCCGGAGCCGACGTAGCCGAAGTCGGCGTCGGCCATCTCGCCGGGACCGTTCACGATGCAGCCCATGATGGCGATCTTGACGCCCTTCAGGTGCTTCGTCTGGGCCTTGATGCGGGCGGTGGTCTCCTCGAGGTCGAAGAGCGTACGACCGCACGACGGACAGGAGATGAACTCGGTCCAGCTGGTGCGCTGGCGGGCACCCTGGAGCACGCGATAGGCCAGCGCCAGCGCGTCTCCCGGATCTTCGCCGGCGGGCACCACGACCGCGTCGCCGAGGCCGTCGCACAGCGGCGCGCCCAGCTCCACGGCGGCCTCGAGCGCGCCGAGCGGCGCCCGGTGCACCAGCACCAGCGGAAGCGCCGCGCCGCGGTCGCGCAGCACCGCTGCGGCGAGCCGCGTCATCGGCACCGGCCAGCGGGTGTCCAGCGAGAGCAGCACGCGCACGTGGTTTGCAGCGCCGGACGCCCGCCGGGCGCGGTCGATCTGGGTCGCCAGGTCTGCAGGCTCGGCCGTCACGCACCATTCGAGTGCCGCGCCGCCCGCCGCCGCGGCGACTGCGGCGTCCGCCAGCGCGTCGTCGGGCGCGGCGGCAGTCACCGGGATCACCCAGCACGCGGCGCGGCCCTTGGCCTGCGGAGCCAGCGCTGCGGGCATGCGCCAGGCGATCGGCGCCCGTCCCGCCACCCGGTTCCAGGCCTGGGAGAAGGAGTCGGCGCGGGCGATCGCGACCTGGTCGCCGACGTCGAGCCGCAATCCCTCGCAGGCGAGGTCGGGGTGCTCCGCCAGCGAAGCGGCCAGGGCGCGCGCGGCGTCCTCGGCGCCGTCGGGCGGCGGGCCCAGGTCGAGTTCGACGCGAACCGGCGCGTCGCCGCCGAGGTCGACGTCGCCCCATCGCAGGCTCGTGCTGACACGGCGTCGGTGGGAGAAGGGATCGTCCACGAAGTCGGCGCCCGGCTCCGGGGCGGCGGGTGGGGGCGACGCCCAGTGCGCCTCGGCGCTGCGCGCCAGCGCGCGGGCCACCGGGATTTCCTGGACCGGGTCCTCGGTGAGGGAGACGCGGATCGTGTCGCCGAGCCCGTCCTCGAGCAGCGAGCCGATGCCGATGGCGCTCTTGATGCGTCCGTCCTCGCCGTCGCCGGCCTCGGTGACGCCCACGTGGAGCGGATACGGGCCGCCGTCCTCGCGCCCGTCGAGCCGCACCGCCAGCAACCGGTAGGCCTGGATCGCCACCTGCGGATTGCTGGCCTTCATGCTGAACACGACGTCGAGGAAGCCCTCGGCTTCGCAGACGTCGAGGAACTCGAGCGCGCTCTCGACCATGCCCAGGGGCGTGTCGCCGTAGCGGTTCATGATGCGGTCGGAGAGCGAGCCGTGGTTGGTGCCGATGCGAATCGCGCGCCCCAGCTCGCGACAGCGACGCACCAGGGGCCGGAAGCGATCGGCGACGCGCTCGAGCTCCTCCGCGTACTGGACGTCGCTGTACTCGCGGATCTCGAACTTCTTCTTGTCGGCGTAGTTGCCCGGATTGACGCGCACCTTCTCCACCGCCTCGGCGGCGATCATCGCCGCGTTGGGGGTAAAGTGGATGTCCGCCACCAGCGGAACGCGCACCCGGCGGCGCTCGAGCTCGGCGCGGATGTCCCCGAGTGCTTCGGCGTCCCGGTTCGACGGCGCCGTCACCCGGACGATCTCGCAGCCCGCGTCCACCAGGCGCTCGATCTGCTCCACCGTCGCGGCCACGTCCCGGGTGTCGGTGGTGGTCATCGACTGCACGCGGATCGGCTGGTCGCCGCCCAGCGCCACGTCGCCCACCGCCACGACGCGGGTGCGGCGCCGACGCGGCGCGAACGGATTGCCCGGGAAGCGCGTCACGGCGCGTTCCGAACCAGCTCGCGCAGGCGCTCGAAGGCCGCGTCGATCCGACCGGGGTCGCTGCCGCCGGCCTGGGCGAAGTCGGGTCGACCGCCTCCCTTGCCGCCGACCAGGGCGGCGGTTTCACGGATCAGGTCGCCGGCGCGCAGCCGGCCGACCAGGTCCGGCGTCACGCCCAGGGCGAGCGCTACCTTGCCGTCGCCGGGCACCGCCACCAGCACGACGCCGCTGCCCAGGCGCGTGCGCAGCTCGTCCACCAGCGTGCGCAGGTCCTTGCCGGCTACGCCTTCGACGCGCACGGCCAGCACCTTCACCCCGCCCACGTCCTGGGCCCGGGAGAGCAGATCGCCCGACGCGGCCTTGCGCTGCGAGGCGCGCAGCTCCTCGAGCTCGCGCTCGAGCGCGCGCCGCTCCTCGAGCAGCTTCTCGACGCGGCTGGTCAGCTCGCCCACCGGCGCCTTCAGCAGCTCCGCCGCCTGGGCCAACGCGCGCTCCTGGGAGCGCCAACGGGCCAGCGCCTCGGCGCCGGTCAGCGCCTCGATGCGGCGAACCCCGGACGCCACACCGCCCTCGGAGACGATCTTGAGCAGTCCGATGTCGCCGCTGGCGGCGGCGTGGGTGCCCCCGCACAGCTCCTTGGAGAAGTCGCCGAAGGTGACCACGCGCACCTCGTCGCCGTACTTCTCGCCGAACATGGCCAGGGCGCCGGCCCCCAGCGCGTCGGCGTAGGGCAGGGTCTCGACCACGGCCGGCGCATTCTCGGCGATCCATGCGTTGGCGAGATCTTCGACGAGCTCGAGCTCCTCGCGGGTCATCGGGGCGTCGTGACTGAAGTCGAAGCGCAGCCGGCCGGGCGTCACCAGCGATCCCCGCTGCGCCACGGACTGGCCGAGCGCCTGGCGCAGCGCCGCGTTCAGCAGGTGGGTGCCCGAGTGGTGCCGGACGGCGCCGGTCCGGTGCGCCGGATCGACCGTCAGCTGCGCGTTCTCCTCCACCCGGACCACGCCCCGCGCCACGACGCCGCGGTGCACGATCAGCCCGTCCACCGGCTTCTGGGTGTCCTCCACCTCGACCCGCCCGCCCGACGTCTCGATGGCGCCGCGGTCGCCGACCTGGCCGCCGCTCTCGGCGTAGAAGGGCGTCTCCTCGACGATCACCTCGACCCGCTCGCCCGCGCGCGCCTCGGGCACCGACGCGCCGTCGGCCAGCAGCGCCAGGATGGGCGACTTCGCCTGGAGGCGGTCGTAGCCGACGAAGCGCGTGTCGCGCGTGCCGGCGAGGGTGCCGTACGACCCGGCCTCGCCCGCGTCGCCGCTTCCCTTCCAGGCTGCGCGCGCGCGGGTGCGCTGCTCGCCCATGGCGCTGTCGAAGCCGCTCTGGTCGAGGCCGATCCCGCGGTCGCGCAGGATGTCGGCAGTGAGGTCCACCGGGAACCCGAAGGTGTCGTAGAGGCGGAACACGACCTCGCCGGGCAGCGTGTCGCCACCCGACTGGCGCAGCCGCGCAACTTCCTCCTCGAGCAGGTTCAGCCCCTTCGAGAGCGTTTCGAGGAAGCGCTCCTCCTCGCGGCGCACGCGTTCACCGATGTAGGCGCGCCGCTCGACGATCTCGGGATAGGCTTCGCCCATCTCGTCGATCACCGCCTCGGTCACCCGGTACAGGAAGGGCTCCTCGAGCCCGAGCAGCACGCCGTGGCGCGCGGCCCGGCGCAGGATCCGACGCAGCACGTAGCCTCGCCCCTCGCTGCCCGGCAGTACGCCGTCGCCGATCAGGAAGGTGACCGCGCGGGCGTGGTCGGCCACCACGCGCAGCGAGACGTCCTTCTCCGGGTCCTGCCCCAGCGGCACGCCGGCCAGGTCCTGGGCCCGGGCCAGGATGGAGGCGAAGAGGTCGGTGTCGTAGTTCGAGCGCACGCCCTGGAGCACGGCCGCCATCCGCTCGAGCCCCGCGCCGGTGTCGATCGAGGGCTTGGGCAGCGGTCGCTGCTGGCCCTCGGCGTCGCGGTCGAACTGCATGAAGACCAGGTTCCAGATCTCGAGCCAGCGGCCGCACTCGCAGGAGGGGTCGCACGCCGGGTTCTGGCAGCCCGGCTGGCGGCCGAAGTCGTAGTGGATCTCGGAACACGGGCCGCAGGGACCGGTTTCGCCCATGGACCAGAAGTTCTCGTCCTCGTCCAGCCGGTAGATGCGATCGCCGGCGAGACCGATCTCGCGCTCCCAGATCGAGTGGGCGTCGTCGTCCTCGCGAAAAACGCTGGCCACCAGTCGCTCGGGCGGGATCCGGAACTCGCCGGTCACCAGCTCCCAGGCGTAGGTGATCGCCTCCTGCTTGAAGTAGTCGCCGAAGGAGAAGTTGCCCAGCATCTCGAAGAAGGTGTGGTGGCGCGGGGTGCGTCCCACGTTCTCGAGGTCGTTGTGCTTGCCGGAGACCCGC
>JBFGIM010000065.1:0-15436 GCA_041577695.1 Myxococcota bacterium
GGAATGAGCGCGCTGCGCGCGTGCAGCAGGAAGACGAAGATCACGAGCGAGACGACGACCATCTCCTCGACGAGTGTCCGCCGCAGCGTCCCGATCGCGCCGCGGATCAGCTCCGAGCGGTCGTAGGTCACCACCACCTCGACGCCCTCGGGCAGACCCGCATCGATCTCGGCGAGCCGCGCCTTCACGGCGTCGATCACGCGCAGTGCGTTCTCCCCGTAGCGCATCACGACGATGCCGCCGACGACCTCACCCTCCCCGTCGAGCTCCACCAGACCGCGGCGCATGTCCGGCCCGAGCTGCACGGTGGCGACGTCCTCCAGGTAGACGGGCACGCCGGCGTCGCCCATCCGCACCGGGACGCGGCGCAGGTCCTCGACCTGCTTCACGTAGCCGCGGCCGCGGATGGCGTACTCGTGGCCGGCGAACTCGACGGTGCGGCCGCCCGCATCCTCGTTCGACTCGCGCACGGCACGGATCACGTCCTGGAGCGGGACCTTCAGCGCGAGCAGCTTGTTGGGATCGACCTGCACCTGGTACTGGCGCACGAAGCCGCCCACCGAGGCCACCTCGGCCACGCCCGGCACGCTCTCCAGCGCGTAGCGCACGTTCCAGTCCTGGAGGCTGCGCAGGTCGGCCAGGTCGAGTGCGCCCGTGCGATCGACGAGTGCGTACTCGAAGACCCAGCCCACGCCGGTCGCATCGGGGCCCAGCACCGGAGTGACCCCGGTCGGGAGCTGGCCCGCGACGCCGCTCAGGTACTCGAGCACGCGACTGCGGGCCCAGTAGATGTCGGTTCCGTCCTCGAAGATGGCGTAGACGAAGGAGAGGCCGAAGAAGGACTGGCCGCGGACGAAGCGCACCTCTGGAGCGGCCAGCAGCCGCGCTGAGATCGGATAGGTGATCTGGTCCTCGACGAGGTTGGGGCTCTGGCCCGGCCACTCGGTGAAGACGATCACCTGGACGTCCGACAGGTCCGGGATGGCGTCGAGCGAGGAGTTCTGGAGCGACCAGAGGCCCCACGCGCCGGCCGCCAGGACCGCCAGGATGGTGAGGCCGGGGTTGCGCGCGCAGGCCGCCATCAGGCGGCCGATCGGGCCGCTCCCGCCGGTGCCGTCGCGGGGTTCGTCCATCACCACTGCTCCAGCGCCGCGCGCAGACGGCTCTCCGAGGCGATCAGGAAGGTCGCGGAGGTGACGATCGGGTCGCCCGCCTCCAGCCCGCTGAGGACCTCGAGCTCTTCCCCGCTGCGCAGCCCGATCTCGACGGCTTGCGGCCGGAAGCGGCCGTCGCCCAGCGAGCGAAACACGAAGCTCCGCTCGCCGGCGAACAGGACCGCCGACTGCGGAACCACCAGGCGCTCGCCGCGCTCGGCGTGGACGCGCACGTTGGCATACATGTCTGGACGCAGGGCCATGTCCGGGTTGGGAATCGCGAGGCGGAGACGCGCCGTCCGCGTCTTGGGATCGAGCATGGGGTAGACGTACTCGACGGTCGCTTCGAAGCTGAGGTCGGGCAGGTACGGAAGCGTCACGCTCGCGGTCTGCCCTTCCTGCACCAGCGGTAGCTCGTACTCGTAGACCTCGGCTTCGACCCAGACCCGCGAGAGCGGCGCGATCCGGTAGAGACGCTGGCCCGGCTGGAAGGCGCTTCCCTCGACGACGTTCTTCTCGACCACGTAGCCGCTCACCGGGGCGCGGATCGGCAGGTGCTCGACCGGCTCGCCGCGCTTCGCGATACGGTCGAGCTCGCCATCGGAGATGTCCCAGAGCCGGAGCCGATTGCGCGCCGCACGGACCAGATAGTCGGCGCGGTCCGGGGCCGTCGTGTCGCGGGCGCGCGCCTGACTGCGGAGCGCCTGGAGGTACTCCTCCTGGGCCGCGTAGAGCTCGGGGCTGTAGACCGTGAAGAGCGTCTCGCCCTTCTCGACCGGATCGCCCATCGCATCGATGTACAGCTTTCCCACCCAGCCGCGAAGCTTGAGCGCCACGTCCTGGAGCTCGGGCTCCTCCGCCATGACCCGTCCGACGGCCCGTACGGTGGTCCGGAAGTTCTTCATCTCGGCGGGAGCGATCCTGACGCCGACCCGCTGGAGGCGGCCGGTCGGGATCTGGAACTCCGCGGGATGCCGCCCTTCGGCATGCGGCTCCGGGTCGGATTCCGTCGTGGTGGTGGGCGCCGTCGCGCCCGAACCGACGCCTTCGAGGCGCACCCCGGGCGCTCCCACGGTCAGCGAGCCCTCGGCGCGGGCCACGACACCCTCGGGCCCCCGCGCTGCGATCTCGACGTTCCAGGTGCTCCCCATCGCGAGCTCGAAGTCGGCCCGGTAGCGGCCTGCGCCGACTTCGGTAACCGAGGCCGGGCCGCCCATGGCGGGCATCGCGCCCATGGCGTGCATGTGCACCTTCACGTCGACGTCGGCGCCTTCGAGCGGCGCGCCCTCGTCGTCGCGCAGCTCGAGCCAGAGCACGTTCTTTCCGACGCGGAGATCCGCGGGCTCGACCGCAGCCGCGATCTCGACGCCCTCGGAGTGGACCTCGACCGGCTCGGAACGGGATCCACCACAGGCCCAGGTGACCGAGAGGACGAGCGACAGGACGAGGTTCTGGAATACACGCATCACTTTCCCCTTCACCAGGTCAGGCCGGGGATGCGCCCCAGCGCCTGGTCGAGCTCGGCACGCCGACGTCCCAGGTTCGAGAGCGCCTCGTGGTGTCCGAGCTCGACGTTGCGGAGGTTGCGCTCGGCATCGATCAGGGCCAGGAAGCTGTTGCGCCCGGTCTCGAAGCCTGAGCGCGCCGCGGCTACCTGATCGGTGGCGGTGGGTAGCAGACGGTCGCGGAAGAGCAGCTCGACCTGCCGTGCCTCGGCGAACCGATCCACCCCGCTCTGCACCGCGAGCCGCACGTCGTCCTCGATCGCCAGCCGCTGGCTGCGCGCCCCCTCGAAGCGCGCCTCGGCTTCGTCGACGGCGGCCTTCCGGCGGCCGAGCTGGAGCGGAACGTTGAGCTGGAGCCCGACGAAGGGCTGCAGATCGCGCTCCTGCATGATCCGGTTGTAGGTGCCGACCAACGTCACGTCGGGGAAGTACTCGCGCCAGGCGAGATCGACCCGCGTCTCGGCGGCGTCCTCGCGGGCACTGGCGGCGGCCAGCTCCGGACGTTCGGCGAGCGCCTGCGCGATCAGGTGCTCCGGGGCTTCCAGCGGGTCGGCCGGGACGGCGATGCGTCCAGGCGCCGGCGGCAACGGTGCGTTCGGCGCGCGGTGCAGCATCGCGTTTATCTGCTCGGCGGTGACCCGCTGCGCGGTCCCGAGCACGATCTCGCGGTGGATCGCGTGGGTGAGCTCCACCTCCGCCTGGATCGGGTCCTGCTGCGAGGCTTCGCCGACCTCGTAGCGGGCCGTCGCGATCCGCTTGAACTCCTCGAGCAGTGCGATGTGCTCGGCGTTGACCTCGAGCGAGCGCGCCGCGAGGTAGTAGTCGTCGAACAGGAGCGAGGCCATGGTGGCGAGTCGCAGGCGCACGGCCGCGTGGTCTCGCGAGGCCGCCTCGGCCTCTCCGAGCGCCGCCTCCCCGCGCAGGCGCAGCTTGCCCGGGAACGGCAGCTTCTGGCTCAGGTCGAGCTTCTCCGCATCGTTCACGGTGCGGGACCCGATCGAGCGGGGCGCCACGCCCACGCCGAGCATCGGATCGTCGAGCGCCGTCACCTGGGGGTAGCGGGCGAGCGCGGCACGCCAGGCGTAGCGCGCGGCCCGCACGGTGGGATTGCGCTCGAGCACCTGATCGATCAGGGCTCGCCGTTCGAGGAAGGGCGCGCCGGAGAAGAGGCGATCCCCGGGGTCGGCCGCGCGAGCCTCGACGGGCGCGGACCGCTGCCACTCTTCGCTGAGAGCGCGATACGAAGCCGAAGTTCCGGTGGCACAGCCTGTCGCCGCCACGAGGCCGAGCAGCACGACGGCCGCTCGCCCTCGCGCGGCACGTCGCCGCGCGATGTCTGCACGCATGAAGAGATCCCTCGCACACTGCGGAAGTCGAAACGCACCCGCGCTGGGGCGGGCGTCTGCGTTCGGGCAGCGAAGCCTGGGATCAGAGCGTCAGGACGACCGAGAGCCGTAGGAGCGAAGCCAGCGCATCGAGCACGGTGGCCGGCTCGGGCGGCCGTACCCGTGAAGCCTCGTCGAGCGGGAGCGCGCGCAGCTGCGGCACCGCGAGCAGGCTCGGGGCCTCCAGGGTCCGCTTTGCGACCGCGGGCAGCGCGGTCGGGGCCTCGGCGCAGCAGGACGCCGAGGACAGCGCCACATCGCACTCGCTGCTGCCGTCGTGGCAGAGTGTCGGGGGGCAGCAGCAGGACATGCAGTCTGCCGCCACGGCCGCCAGGGCCGGCGCCGCGGCGAAGGCAGCGGCCAGCACCCACACCGCGATCTGCGAGCGAAGCCTCATGGAAGACGGTTTATCAGGCGTATCCGAGCGCGTCAAACGGGTGCCCCCTTGGGCGGTTCGGGCTGCGGCGTCTGCGACTTGAGTCGGGTCGCCCGATCCGGGCTAGATTCGGGATTCCTGCGTCGGGAGGACCGCGTGGCCAGTCAGCTCGTGTTCGTGTCGGGGGGTTCCAGCGGGATCGGCCGCGCGCTCCTCGACACGCTCCCGTCCCCGGACACCCGCGCCGTCAACCTGAGCCGGCGCAGCGTTCTCGGCGTCGAGAACCTGGCGGTGGACCTGGCCACGTCGGAGGGCTGGGCGGCCGCCGCCGAGTGCTTCCAGAAGGAGATCGGTGCCTTCCGGGGCGACCGCGTCGTCTTCGTGCACGCGGCCGGCACGCTCACGCCGATCCGCTTCGCGGGCGAAGGCGACCCCGACGCCACCCGGCGCAACGTGCTGCTGAACTCGGCGGCGCCCCAGATCCTGGGCGATGCCTTCCTGCGCGCCATGGGCGGCTGCAAGGCGTCCGGCGTACTGCTCTTCATCGGCTCCGGTGCGTCGAGCAGCGTCTACCAGGGCTGGACCGGCTACGGCGCCGGGAAGGCCGCCACCGACCACTGGACCCGCATCGCGGGCGCCGAGCTCGAGCAGCGCGGCGGTCGCTGCCGGGTGCTGTGCGTGGCGCCCGGGGTGGTCGAGACCGCCATGCAGCGGGAGATCCGCGAGACGCCGCTCGAGCACTTCCCCACCCGTGAGCAGTTCATCGAGCTTCACACCTCGGGCCAGCTGCGGGCGCCCGCCGACGTGGCGCGCGAGCTCTGGGCGCTGCTGGAGCGCCCCTTCGAGAACGGCGCAGTGCTCGACCTGCGCACGGCGGAGGACTGACGCCGATGATCGACCTCTACTACTGGCCCACGCCCAACGGCTGGAAGATCTCGATCGCCCTCGAGGAAATGGAGCTGCCGTACCGGGTCGTGCCGGTGAACATCGGGCGCGGCGAGCAGTTCGAGCCGTCGTTCCTGGCGATCAGCCCCAACAACCGCATGCCCGCCATCGTCGACACGGAGCCGGAGGACGGCGGCGAGCCGATCTCGGTGTTCGAATCGGGCGCCATCCTGATCTACCTGGCCGAGAAGACCGGCCGCTTCCTGCCGAGCGAGCCGCGACGGCGCAAGACGGTGCTCGAGTGGCTGAACTGGCAGATGGGCGGCCTCGGTCCGATGCTCGGCCAGGCACACCACTTCCGGAACTACGCGCCCGAGAAGCTCCAGTACGCCATCGACCGCTACACCAACGAGACCAACCGGCTCTACGGGGTGCTCGACCGTCGGCTCGAGGGCCGCGAGTTCATTGCGGACGACTACTCGATCGCCGACATGGCATGCTGGCCCTGGATCCTGCCCGAGGCCCAGGGCCAGAATCTCGACGCCTTCACCCACCTGGCGCGCTGGCATGCGGCCGTGGGGGCGCGACCCGCGGTGCAGCGGGGGCGTGCGGTCGCCGAGGAGCTGCGCAGCGGGACGATGGACGAGAAGGCCAAGGCGATCCTCTTCGGTCAGACGGCGGCGAGCGCTCCGGGCAGGCGGTGAGCGACCACACGGCGGTCATCTTCGACCTGGGCGGCGTGGTGATGGGGTCTCCGCTCCATGCGATTGCAGACTACGAACGCGAGCTCGGCGTGCCGGCCGGCTTCGTCAACCGGCTGGTGGTGGCCATCGGCCGCGAAGGCTCCTGGTCGAGGCTCGAGCGCGGCGAGCTCACGCTCGAGGAGTTCTACCCGCTCTTCGACCGCGAGTGCGCCGGGGCGGGTCACACGCTGTCGGGTCGCGAGATGATGGAGCGCATCCGGCAAGTCTCCCTGCCGCGCCCGGCCATGCTCACCGCCATCGACCGAATCCGGGAGCGCGGCCTCCGCGCGGCGGCGCTCACCAACAACTGGTCCGACGAGGGCAGCGCGGGCGCGGCCCAGGCCCTGGCCGAACGCTTCGACGTGGTCGTGGAATCGGCGGTGGAGGGCGTGCGCAAGCCCGACCCGCGCATCTACCGGCTGGTCTGCCAGCGGCTGCGGATCGAGCCCCCGCAGGCGGTCTTCCTCGACGACATCGGGCGCAACCTCAAGGCCGCCCGGGCGCTCGGCATGACCACCATCAAGGTCGACGAGCCGGAGGCCGCCCTGGCCGAGCTGGCCGGCATCCTGGGCTTCGCGCTGCACGAGGACTGAGAGACCGATGCCCGACGACGAGGAACGCGTGCTCGGCGTGGTCGAATGCTTCCACGTGGTGCTGCGCCAGTGCCCGAGCGGCGCCGTCCACCAGGTGGCCGAGCAGGGGCTCGCCGCCATCGAGAGCGGCGGCGCCGCGGCGATCGGCGAGCAGGCCTTCCTGCTGCCGAGCGCCACCCGCGGCTGGCGGGGCCCCAAGGCGGCCCAGGTGAAGCGCTCGCTCGAGGCCTTCCTGGCCGGGAGCGCCCGCTAGCGGGGCTCGGGTTCGAGGGCGCCTTCGGTCCGGAGCAATGCCCGCTTGCGCTCGATGCCGTAGGCGTAGCCCGCGAGCGAGCCGTCGCGGCCGATCACCCGGTGGCACGGCACCACCACCGCCACCGGATTGGTGGCGCACGCGCGGGCCACGGCCCGTGCCCCCTGCGGACTCCCGAGCTTCGCGGCCAGCTCACCGTAGGCGCGGGTCTCGCCGAGCGGGATGCGCCGGAGGGCGTCCCACACCCGGCGCTGGAAGCGGCTGCCCGCCACGTCCAGCGGCACCTCCAGCCGCGCCGTGCGCCCGTCCACGTAGCGCGCGATCGCCTCGGCCCAGGGCTTGACGGCCGGATCGCGGCGCACCACCCGCGCGCACGGGAGCTCGGCGCGGAGCGCCTCGGCCAGCTCGTCCTCGTGGTCGCCGAAACGGACGTGGCAGACCCCCCGCTCGCTGGTGGTCACCAGCAAAGGTCCCAGCGCCGAATCGACGATGGTGTAGGCCAGGCTTCGGGACTCCATGTGGCACCTCCATACGAACGGAAGGTGTCGCGCCGGGGCCCGGCCCGCTGGCCGGAATCGGACGCGGATTCCGGCGGGCGCGACGCGCCCGGAGTCGCGTCGGAATGCCACATTTCTTATCCTGGCGACTTCGTTGACGACGACCCGGCGCGAAGGCGCCGGTGAGAGCTGGTGAGTGCGATGGCAGACCTGACCGTGGCCCTGGCAGGGGCAACCGGCGCCGTGGGCGCCGAGTTCCTGCGCCTTCTGGAACGACGCGACTACCCGATCGGTCGGTTGAAGCTGCTCGCCAGCAAGCGGAGCGTCGGCAAGCGCCTGCGCTTCCGGGGCGACGAGTTCCCGGTGGAGGAGCTGACCGCCGACGCCTTCGGGGGCGTCGATCACGCCTTCTTCAGCGCGGGTGGCGACATCAGCAAGAGCTTCGCGCCTGCGGCGGCCGAGGCGGGCGCGGTGGTGATCGACAACTCCAGCGCCTTCCGATACGACGACGACGTTCCGCTGGTGATCCCCGAGATCAATCCCGAGGACGCCTTCCGCCACAACGGCATCATCGCCAATCCCAACTGCACCACGATCGTGGCGCTGATGGCGATCGCCCCGCTCCACCGCGCCTTCGGCCTCGAGCGCGCCGTGATGTCGAGCTACCAGGCCATCAGCGGCGCCGGCGCCCAGGCCATGGAGGAGCTGGCGCAGCAGGTGCGCGCCTGGGCCGAGGATCGGCCCATCGAGGTCGAGCATCAGCCGGTGCAGATCGCCTTCAACCTGATCCCGCGCATCGATGCCGTGCAGGACAACTTCTACACGAAGGAGGAGATGAAGTTCGTGTGGGAGGGCCGCAAGATCCTGCACCACCCGGAGCTGCGGGCCAGCGCCACCTGCGTGCGGGTGCCGGTATTCCGCTCCCATGCGGTGTCGCTGAACCTCGAGTTCCAGCGGCCCGCGACCCGCTCCGCTGCGCTCGAGGTGCTCGGCAGGGCCGCCGGGCTGGTGGTCGAGGACGACCCGGCCTCCGACGTCTATCCCACCCCGCTCGCACTCGCCGAGCGCGACGAGGTCGCGGTCGGTCGCGTCCGCGAGGACTGCTCGTTGCCCGCGGGCCGCGGGCTGAGCCTCTGGGTGGTGGGCGATCAGCTCGCCAAGGGTGCCGCGCTCAACGCGGTGCAGATCGGCGAGCTGCTGCTGCGCGGCGCCCCCTAGCCGGCCTTCCGACTCAGCCCGAGCGGAGCACGTATTCGCTCATCGGGTGGCTCTCGACCCGTTCGATGTCGAGAAAGCCGCGAACACTCTCGAGCATCCGCTCCAGGTTCCGCCTCAGCGCGGCCGGGTCGCCTTCGGCCCGGTACCAGCGCATCGGGTTGGTCACCGCGTCCGCCGGGAACCCCTCCTCGACGAGCCCGCGCCAGGGAGGCGCATCCGGGCTGAGCGCGCGCGCCACGGCGTTGCGGATGTAGAGGTAGGTGCACTGCACCTCGTTGGCCACCGGCGTGTGGTGCTCCTGCCAGTGGGAGAGCCACGTCTCGGTATCGATGTGGTCCGGCTTCTCGATCATGCTGAACATGGTGATGCCCGGCGTACGCTGCCCGACTGGGGCGCGATGGGTCGTGTTGGGCCGGGGCACCGACTCGGTCACCAGGTAGCCGGCGATCCGGTCGCAGCAGCTGGAGAGCGCGGCCTCGACGGGCGCGCGCTCCTCCACGCAATCGAGCCACAGCGTGACGGCGCCCGACGGCGGCTGCGCGAGATGGGTGATGCGCGCGCGCGCCACGGCTTCGGCAGCGGCGTCCACGAGCAGCGCGGACAGGCGGCCGGTCGTCGTCGAGAGCAACGCCTCGGCTGCCGGGCCCAGCAGCGCGTCGCAGAAGTCATCGGGCTCGCGGCCCGGAGGGCGCCACAGCAGGTAGACCAGCTTCTCCACTCCAGCGACTCCTTCACCCGGCCGGCGTGCGAACGGCGACTGCGTCAACGATCAATGAAGCCGAGGCAGCTGATCAGGGCGATTGCTCAGCCACGTCTTCCCCCGCGCGCGACGTATAGCGTGCGTCGCCGCGCGCAGCCGCTCGCCCCCGACCGGGGCCGCACTACACTGCTGACCCTTGCGAGAACTCGCCGCACAACTCCGCCGTCACCTCGAGCGTGGCGAATCGCCCCAGGAGCTGCTGGTACAGCTCGGCGATCCGACGCCCGAGCGCACCGCGGCCGCGCTCGCTCCGGGCCACCTGCCCGACCGCCTCGCCGAGCGCTGGGACGAGTGGGTGCCGACGGTCCTCGCGACCGCCCGGCCCGCAGTCGGTGTCGAGACGCTCACGCGGACGGCGACTCGGAGTGCAACGCTGGCCGGCGACCCCCTGCGTCGGGTCACCGCACTCCTCGGCTCGAGCAACTTCCTGGCGCGGCTGCTCCAGCGGAACCCGGAATGGATCGACACCCTCGATGCGCCGCCCGCCCTCGACTGGGACGACGGTACGCCGGGGTGGTCGGCGATCCGGCAGCACAAGTATCGCTGGCTGGCCCGCATCGCGGCGCAGGAGCTGGCCGGCGAGCCCTTTCGGCGCACGCTCGGGGAGCTGAGCGACGTGGCCGACCGTTGCCTGACGGCCGCGCTGGCCCGGGCGGCGGAAGAGGAGGCGGCAGCGGCACCGGCGCTGCTCGCCCTCGGCAAGCTCGGCGGCCGCGAGCTGAACCTGTCCTCCGATGTGGACCTGCTCTTCCTCCAGGAGGAAGGCGCAGACGCCGCGGCGGCGGCCCGGGTGATCGGCCACCTGCAACGGGAGCTCGAACGACCCGCCGCCGAGGGATTCGGCTACCGCGTCGACCTGGAGCTGCGTCCCCAGGGCAACAGCGGCGCGCTGGTCCACAGCGTCAACGTGGCGCTCAGCTACTACGAGAGCTTCGGTGCCGAGTGGGAGCGCCAGGCCATGATCCGGCTGCGCGCGGTGGCGGGGCCGCCGGCGCCGGCCCGGCGCTTCCTGAGCGAGCTCGCTCCCTTCGTCTTCCGGCGCACGCTGGGGCCCGAGGTGCTGGGCGCCGTGCGCGCCATGAAGCAGCGTATCGAGAACGAGCGGCGCCAGGCGGGGCGCGATCTCGAGATGGACCTCAAGGAGGGTCCCGGCGGGATCCGCGACGTCGAGTTCCTGGTGCAGTCGATGCAGCTCTTCCACGGCGGCCACTACCCGGCGCTGCGATCGGGCAACGTGCTCGAGACCCTCGACGCCCTGGCCGAGACCGGTGTGCTCCGGGAGGCTACCTGCGAGGCGCTTTCGCAGGCCTACGTCTGGCTGCGGCGGGCGGAGCAGGCGATCCAGGTGGCCGAGGAGCGTCAGACCCAACGGGTGCCACGCGAGCCGGCCGCTCAGCTCCGGGTCGCGCGGCGCATGGGCTACGCCGACGTGTGCGGCGAGGACGCGTTGCGCCGCTTCCGCGAGGACTGGAGCCGGGTGCGTGACCGCGTCCGCGCCCAGTTCGACGCGCTGGTGCTCGAGGCGAGTCCGGCGCTCGGGGCGTTGTTCAAGGAGGTACTCGGGGTAGGCGCCCTGGGCGAGTGCGCCGAGACCACCGAGCGCCTGCTCCGCGAGGCGCCCGAGGCTCCCGGCGAGCTCGCCGAGCTGCCGGTGTCGATCCTGCGCGGCGTCGCGCGGGCGGCTGCCAGCAAGGCCGACGCCGCCCGCGAGCTGGCCCGACGACCCGAGGTGCGGGCGCGCCTGTCCGAGCTGGACCCGTCGTACTTCGCACGCCGCGCCGAGAGCCTGGCAGCCTCCGCCGCCGAAGCGCCCGTAGACGACCTGGAGCACGCCCTGGATCGCCTGCGGCTGCTGCGCCGCGAGGAGACCCTGCTGGCCGCCTGCGTCGACCTGGGCGGAGCGGTCCCCTTCGAGATCACCTCGGCCTACCTGTCGCTCCTGGCCGAGCATTTGATCGAGCGCGCGCTGCAGCTCGCCGTCGCCGGCGTGCGCGACGTCCCGCCGGTGGCGGTGCTCGCCATGGGCAAGCTCGGCGGGCGCGAGTTCACCTACGAGTCGGACCTGGACCTGGTGTTCCTCTACGAGGGCGGCGTCGGCGAGATCGATGCCGCGTCCCGCGTGTGCCAGCGGCTGATCGCCTACCTGACCACGGCGACCTCTACGGGCCGGGTCTACGAAGTGGACGCGCGGCTGCGGCCCTCGGGCGGCCAGGGCACTCTGGTCACGACGCTCGCGGCCTTCGAGCAGTACCAGCGCCGCGAGGCGCAACGCTGGGAGCACCTGGCGTTGGTGCGTGCGCGCGCCGTGGCGGGCAGCGTCGGCCCGACGCAGCAGCATCTCGATGCGCTGCGCCGCGACATCAACGGCGCCGGCGATTCGCCGTGGCCGGAGATCGCCGAGATGCGGCGCCGTGTCGAGCAGGAGCGCGGCGCCGAGATCGACGGGAAGATCGCCCTCAAGACCGGCCCCGGCGGTCTGATGGACGCCGAGTTCCTGGCCCAGGCCGCCATCCTCGAACGCGAGCCGGCCGTCACGGCTCCCGAGTTCCCCGGCATTCCGGCACTGTTGCGCACGGCGGCGCCCGGGCCCGCCACCGAGCGCGTGATCGAGGCCTACGCCCTGCTGCGCCGGGTGGAGGCGCGGCTGCGCTGGGTCGCCGGCCGCCCCCTCGAGGTGCTCGACCCGAACGATGCCAGCGCGCCGTTGATCGCGGAGCTGGTGGAGTCCGGGGCTACGCCCCGGACCCTGCGCGAAGCGGTCGAGGACGCCCGCGCCACGCTCCGTGCGGCCTTCGATGCGGCCTGCCGGGCCGACACCATCGACGGCATCGAAACCGCCTTCAGCCCTCGGTGAGCCTGCGGTAGTGCTTCAGGTGCCGGAGCGCCGCCGCTGGATCGCCCAGCCGGTCGTGCAGACGCGCCAGGTTGTAGTGCGCGTCGGCGCAGCTCGGATCCGCGGTGAGGGCGCGCTCGTACCAGGCGCGCGCCTCGTCGAGACGGCCGAGATCCTCGAGCACCACACCCAGGTTGAAGGCGGCCACGTCGTCACCGGCGCGCGCTTCCAGCGCCGCGCGGTAGTGGCGCTCCGCCGCGGTCAGGTGACCGGCCTCGTGCTCGAGACAGCCCAGGTTCACGTGCGCGCCGGCATGGGACGGGTCGATCTCGAGGGCCCGCCGATAGGCGCGGCGCGCCTCGTCGGGGTCCGCATCCTCCACCTCGCTGCCGAGCACGTACCAGCCCTCGGCGGTGGTGGCGGCCATCGCGGTGGCCTCGGCCCGGCGGCGAGCGGCCAGTGCAATCGGTTCGACGCCGGGCGCCTCGCGCTCGAAGTCGAACAGGAACTGACCGGATTCGGGGCTCCAGAGCCGGTCGTTCTCGCGCACCACCAGCTGGCCCGCCTGGGCCCCCAGGCGTAGGCCCGACAAGGGCCGGTCGGCGGGCAATCGCTCGCGCAGCCGGCGCAGCGCGTGGCGCATCCGGCGCGCCGGAATCCGCGCGCGGGCGAGGTCCTTCACCACGCGCAGGAACACCAGATCCCGGAACGAGAAGCGCAGCGCTCCATCGGGATCGTGTTCGGGCTCGAGCAGGCCAGCCCGCACGTAGCCGCGCAGCTGCGCCGGGCTCAGCCCGAGCAGCGCCCCGACCTGTTCGAGGCTGTAGTGGGAGTCTTGCGGGGCGGCCGTCGGCATCCCCGAAGACGATTACGGCTTCGAGGACTTTGCGCGAGTGCGCTTCTTCGCTGCCCCCGTGGCCTTCGCCGCGCGCTTGGGGCCCTTCCGGTCCGCCTCGCCAGCCTCGCCCAGGCTGGCCTTGAGGGCCTCCATCAGGTCGATGATCTGGGCGGCGGGCTGTTCGCTGGGCGCCAGCACCACCGCCTCGCCGTCGACCTTGGCCTGGATCGCCTCGGCAATGCGCTGCTTCACGGCGTCCTCGTAGCCCGCGGGCTCGAAGGCATCGCTGCTGATCTGGTCGATCAGCTGCACTGCCAGCTCGAGCTCGGCGGGCTTCACCGGACCGGCGCCGCGCTCGATCTCCTCGAAGGACTTGATCTCGTCGGCGTAGCGCAGCTGCTGCATCAGGAGCCCGTCCTCGAAGGGGCGCAGCAGCACCAGGTACTGCTTGCCCCGGGCGGCATGGCGCGCCAGCGCCGCCCGCTCGGTCTTGCGCATCGCCTCGGCCAGCAGCTGGTAGGGCTTGGCGCCCCCCTTGTCGGGACCCAGGTAGTAGGCCTTCTCGTAGTAGAGCGGGTCGATCGCGGCCAGCGGGACGAACTCGGCGATCTCGATCAGACGCGAGCCCTCCTCCTCGAGCGCCTTCAGCTCTGCCGGCGTGAAGGTGACGAACTGGCCCTTGGCGAACTCGTAGCCCTTGACGATCTCGTCGCGCGGCACCACGCGCTCGCACTTGGGACACACGTACTGCTGCTTCAGCCGCGAGCCGCACTCGTGGAGCATGTTGAAGTGGAGCTGGCCTTCGCTCTCGCTGGTGGTGAAGAGCTTGACCGGGATCGAGACGAGCCCGAAGGAGATGGTGGCGGTGGAAAGAGCGCGAGCCCCCATGGGGGCGAATCATCGGCCAAACGGTGTTCCCGGGCAAGCCGGGACCGCCCGCTTGGTCCAGCGGGAGCCGCTGGGCGAAGATGGGCCTCCATGGCCGCCTCGAAGCTCGATCCCTACCGGAACAAGCGCTCCGCCGAGCGCACCGGCGAGCCCTTCGGCGCGTCCGGCCCCAGACCTCGACTCTTTGTCATTCAACAGCACCAAGCCACTCGTCTCCATTGGGATTTCCGGCTGGAATGGAATGGCGTGCTGTGGTCCTGGGCGGTGCCGCGGGGCCCCTCGATGGATCCGGCGGTCAAGCGTCTGGCGGTCCACGTGGAGGACCACCCGATCGACTACGCCGACTTCGAGGGCGTGATCCCCGAGGACAACTACGGCGCAGGATCGGTCATCGTCTGGGACCTGGGCCGTTGGACGCCGGTCGAGGACCCGGAGGCGGGCCTCGCGGCGGGCAAGCTCCTCTTCGACCTGGCCGGCCACAAGCTGCGCGGCCGCTGGACCCTGGTGCGCACCCATAAGCGCGATCAGCCCGAGGGCCGCGAATGGCTGCTGATCAAGAAGCCCGACGGCTACGCCAGCGCGGACACGGACCTCTCGGACGAGTCGGTGCTCTCGGGGCTCACGCTCGAGGAGATCGGTCGCGGCTCGCGCCGGGCCGCTGCTGCCCGTCGCGCCCTGGCTCGCTCGAAAGCACCGCGCCGGGTCGTCTCCGCCCGGGGCCTGAAACCGATGCTCGCCGAGACCGCCGATGCGCCCTTCTCCCGGGCCGGCTGGCTCTTCGAGGTGAAGTACGACGGCTACCGGCTGATCGCCTCGCGCGAGGACGACGAGGCGCACCTCTACTACCGCAGCGGCCGCGAGGCCACCGCGCTCTTCCCCGAGATCGCGCGGGCGTTGCAGGCCCTGCCCTACCAGCGCATCGTGCTCGACGGCGAGCTGGTGGTGCTGGACGACGAGGGGCGGCCCAGCTTCCAGCGCCTCCAGCGCCGTGCCCAGGCCGAGCGCCCACGGGATGCGCTGCGCGCCTCGGTGGAGGATCCGGCGCGGCTCTACGTCTTCGACCTGCTGGCTTTCGAGGACTGGGACCTGCGGCCGCTGCCGCTGCGCACGCGCAAGCGCTGGCTCGAGCGGCTGCTGCCGAGCGAGGGGCCGCTGCACTTTGCGCCCCACTTCGTCCGGCGCGGCGCGGCGGTGTTCGAGCAGGCGCAGCGCCTGGGCTTCGAGGGGGTGGTGGGCAAACGGGCCGATGCGCCCTACCGCAGCGCGCGCTCGCGCGACTGGCTGAAGGTGCGCGGCCGCCGCAGCGACGACTTCGTCGTGGTGGGCTTCACGGCACCGCGGTCCGGGCGGTCGGGCTTCGGCGCGCTGCACCTTGCGTCTCCCCAGGACGGAACCCTGCGCTACTGCGGCCGGGTGGGGAGCGGCTTCTCCGAGCGCCAGCTCGGCGAGATGCGCACGAGACTGGAGCCCCTGCGCCGCGACACGCCGGCGTGCAGCGGCGCGCTGCC
>JBFGIM010000066.1:0-15185 GCA_041577695.1 Myxococcota bacterium
AGGCGCGGGTGCGGACCCGGGCCAGGTACTCGCGCTCGGCGATGACGCGGACGTGACTACGCATCGCCGACCGCCTGCACGAAGATCTCCTCCAGGTCGGGCGCCTGGGAGCGGAACTCCGCCACGTCGAGGAAGCCGACCAGCTCGCGCAGCACCTCGGCCGGGTCGGCATCGGCCTTCAGCGACAGATCGGCGCCGTCGGGCAGTACCGTGGAGCGCACCACCGCGGACATCGACGCGATGCGGTCGAGTTCGCCGCGGGCGCGCAGCTGGAAGCGATGGCCGCCGAAGCGCTGCTTCAGGGCCTCGAGAGGCCCGGTGAGCACCACGCGGCCGTGCGAGATCAAGCCGATCGCGTCGCACAGCTTCTCGGCGTGCTCCATGATGTGGGTGGAGAGCAGGATGGTGCGCCCGGCCGCGCGGACCTCGGCCAGCACGTCGCGGAACAGGCCCTGGTTGATCGGGTCGAGCCCCGAGAAGGGCTCGTCGAGAATCAGCAGCTCCGGCTCGTGCATCAGCGTGCCGGCGAGCTGCACCTTCTGCTGCATTCCCTTCGAGAGCTCTTCGACGCGACCCGCGCCGCGGTCGGCCAGCCCCACCCGTTCGAGCCAGTGTTGGCCCGCGCGCCGGGCATCGGCCGGCGTCAGCCCGCGCAGCTCGCCCAGGAACACCAGGTGGTCGAGCACGCGCATCTTCTTGTAGAGGCCGCGCTCCTCGGGTAGATAGCCGACCCCCGCCATGCGCTCCGGGCTGGGCGGCTCGCCGAAGATCGTGACGTCGCCGGCATCGGGTGGGACGATGTCCATGATCATCCGGATCGTGGTGGTCTTGCCGGCGCCGTTGGGTCCCAGCAGCCCGAAGACCGAGCCGGCCGGGATCGAGAGCGTCACGTCGTCCACCGCGACGGCGGCGCCGAAGCACTTGCGCAGACTGCGCAGCTCGATGCCCGCTCTCAACGGGTATCCCGCCCGCGTCGACCGCGGGGATTCGACTTCGGTGCTCGGTGGCGTCCCATGGAGTGGCGGGAGCATATAGGGAAGGGCGGGGAGCGCAAAAACCTAGCGCATCCGGGCATCTTGCCGGCTACGCCCGCGTCTTGACAGAAAGGTGGAGCTGCTCCACTCTTGGAGTCACTCCAATTTTGCAGGCCCGCATCGGAGACCCGCGTGGCCCAGCCCGCCACCAGCCCCCGGAACGGGGGGCGTCGCGCCCGCCGCTGGCGCGAACTCCACGAGCGCATCTTCCAGACCGCCCGGGGCCTCTTCCTGGAGCAGGGCTTCGAGACCACCACCGTCGAGCAGATCGCCGACGCCGCGGACATCGCCCAGGCCACCTTCTTCAACCACTTCCCCACCAAGGATGCGGTGGTCGGCGAGATGGCTGGCGAGGTCTTCGAGCGCTTCCGCGGCCTGGTGGCGGAACAGCGCCGGCGCGGGGTCTCGACCCAGGAGCAGCTGATGGGCTTCGCCGAGCGCGGCGCCCGGGTGGTCGAGGGCACGCCCGAGCTGACGCGGCGCATGCTGCTCGAGGTGATGCGCAGTGCGGCGCGCCCGGGCGACACCCGACCCGCCCTGGCGCGCGTGCAGCACGAGCTGACCGAGCTGGTGCGCGAGGGCCAGGCCCGCGGCGACGTGCGCCGCGACCGGGAGCCCGGATTCCTCGCCGAGCTGGTGCTCTCGGTGGTGCACGGCTCGATCGTGCAGTGGCTGAACGACGAAGCCTATCCGCTGCGCCGCCGCATGTGTGAGGCGACCACCTTCATGGGCGAAGCCCTCCAACCTGGAACCCCCGGCGCCTCCTGAGGGACGCGCCCATCGAGAGGAATCTCCGTGCGAACCGAACTCTGCGACCGCTTCGGCATCGACGTACCGATCTTCGCCTTCAGCCACTGCCGCGACGTGGTGGCCGCCGTCAGCAAGGCCGGCGGCATGGGCGTGCTGGGAGCAGTGGCGTTCCCGCCCGAGCAGCTCGAGATCGAGCTCAAGTGGATCGACGAGAACGTGGACGGCAAACCCTACGGCGTCGACATCGTCATGCCCGCCAAGTACGAGGGCAAGGACGCTGGGCTCGGCAAGGCCGACGAGTCGGGCCAGGTGGACGCCTCGGTATTCGAGAAGATGATCTCGCCCGAGCTCAAGGCGTGGATCGAGAAGGTGCTCGCCGAGTACAAGGTGCCCGAATTGCCCGAGCACCTGCAGAGCGGCTTCGGCTCCCTGCTGGGCTGGACCGACGGCGGGGGCCGCAATGCGGTGGACGTGGCGCTGCGGCACCCGGTCAAGCTGCTGGTCAACGCGCTGGGTCCGCCGCCCAAGGACGTCATCGACGTGGCGCACGCGCACGGCATCCAGGTGGCCGCGTTGGTCGGAACGGTGAAGCACGCGCTGCGCCAGAAGGCCCAGGGCGTGGACGTGATCATCGCCCAGGGAACCGAGGCCGGCGGCCACACCGGCGAGATCGGCTCGATGGTGCTGATCCCCGACGTGGTGGATGCGATGGGCGACACGCCGGTGCTGGGCGCCGGCGGCATCGCCAGCGGCCGCCAGGCCGCCGCCGCCATGGCGCTCGGCGCCCAGGGTGTGTGGACGGGATCGGTCTGGCTCGGCGTCGAAGAGAGCGACATGAGCCCCGAGGTCAAGCAGAAGTTCTACGCCGCCGAATCGCGCGATGCGGTGCGTTCGCGCAGTCTGTCGGGCAAGCCCGCCCGCATGCTCCGCAGCGCCTGGACCGAGGCCTGGGAATCGGAGGAGTGCCCCGGCTTCCTGCCGATGCCGCTCCAGTACATGGCGTGCGCCGACGCCAACTCGCGCATCATGAACTACGCGCGCAACCCCGAGTCGCGTGCGATCGAGCTCCTCACCATGCCGGTGGGCCAGGTGGTCAGCCGCATGAACGAGGAGAAGCGGGCCGCCGACGTGGTGCTCGAGTTCATGCAGGACTTCGTCGAGGCGGTGGAGCGGCTGCAGGGAACGCTCGACGCCGCCGAGCAGCGGGGCTGAGCAGCCGCCGTGCGCCTCGAAGACATCGACCTGCTCGACTTCGACAACTACCGCGAGAGCGCTCCGCACCACATCTTCGAGCAGCTCCGCGACGAGGCCCCGGTCTTCTGGCAGCGCGAACGGGAGGGCGAGTCGGGATTCTGGTCGCTCACCAAGCACGCCGACATCAAGTTCGCGTCGAAGCACCCGGAGATCTTCTCCTCGACCAGCGGCACCAACGTCTTCGACTCGCCGCCCCACATCCTGCCCATCATCCAGGGGATCATGATCAACATGGATCCCCCGCGGCACACCGAGTACCGCTCGCTCATCAACCGCGGCTTCAGCCCGCGGCGGATGCGCCAGCTCGAGCCCTTCATCCGGGACCGCGCCCGGCGGATCGTGGACGACGTGGCGGAGCGCAACGGGTTCGACTTCGTCGAGGAGGTGGCGGCGCTGCTGCCGATGACCACCATCTGCGAGCTCTTCGGCATCCCCGAGCCCGACCGCCGCTACTGCTACGAGATCGCCAACCGATTGATCGGCTCGGACGATCCCGACGTGATCGGGGAGGAGACCGGCGAGCAGGTGCTCGCCGAGCTGTTCCAGTACGCCACCAAGCTGGCGGCGCTGAAGCGCGAGCAGCCCGCCGAGGATCTGGCCACGGTGCTGGTGCAGGGCCAGGTGGACGGCAAGCCGGTGGACGACATGGTGTTCGGCACCTTCGTCGTGATGCTGATGGTGGCGGGCAACGAGACCACCCGAACCGTCACCACGAACGGCATGCTGAGGCTGATCCAGTCGCCCGAACAGTGCGCCGAGCTGGTGCGCGACCCGGGCCTGATCCCGAACGCGATCGAAGAGATGCTGCGCTACGAGCCCGCGGTGCACCACTTCCGCCGCACGCTGAAGCGGGACTTCGAGCTGCGCGGCGAGACGCTGCGGGCCGGAGACAAGGTGCTGCTCTGGTACGGCTCGGGAAATCGGGACGACGAGGTATTCCCCCACCCGCACCGCTTCGACATCCACCGCGGCAACGCCCGCGACCACCTGGCGTTCGGAACCGGCGAGCACTTCTGTCTGGGCGCGAACCTGGCGCGGCTCCAGCTGCGGGCGATCTTCGAGGAGCTGCTGCCGCGGCTGCCGGAGCTGGAGCTGGCGGCGCCGCCGCGGCGGCTGCGTTCCAACTTCATCAACGGCGTCAAGGAAATGCGGGTGCGGCGCGCGGGCGCGGCCTGATCGCTTCGGGCCGGCTCAGAGCACCGGGCCGCCCAGACGATCGCCGAGCAGCAGCAGCAGCGTGCGGCGCAGCTCGCCGAGCACGCGGTCGAGCTGGGCCTCGTCGGGCAGCACGATCTGCCTCAGCGCGGCGCCCTGCAACAGCGTGATGGTCGTGTGCGCCACCAGGTCCAGGTCGGGGAGACCGGGGCCCAGGCTGTCCTCGATGCCGTCGATCAGTGCGCGCTCGGCGCGCGCCCAGATCGTGCGCAGCGCCTCGGCGATGCGTTCCGAGCCTTCGCCCTGCTCGAGCTGGACCACCATCGGAAGCCGGATCAGCTGCGGCTGCTGGAGCAGCAGCCGGCGCCACTCGACGATCAGCCGGTCGAGGCGCTGCACCGCGTCGCCCTCCAGGTAGGTCGCCTTCTGGAGCTCCTCGATCCAGGTGGTTCCGACCCGCTCGACGACCGCGGCCACCAGCCCTTCCTTGCTGTCGAAGTGCCAGTAGAGCGCCGTCTTCGCCACGCCGGCGCGCTGGCAGACCGGCCCCACCCCGGTGGCGGCGTAGCCCCGCTCGGAGATCAGGTCGATCGCGGCCTGGAGCAGGCGCTCGCGGGTGACGCCGGTGGCGCGACCGGAGGATCCGCTCACGCGCTCGCCCGGAGCGTCGGGTCGGGCGCCAGCCCGATCTCCGCGAGCCGTCGGTGGGCGAGCGGAAGCTCGTCCGTCTCGCTCGGGTGGAAGTCTCGATGCAGGTAGCGGCGCAGATGGGCCAGGAACTTCGGGCCGAACTGGCGCTGGCGCGCGCGCAACTCGCGGCGCTCGGCGCGCAGCGTGGCGCGATCGAGGCGCCCGGCGCGCAGGTCGGTTCGCACCAGCATCCGCGTGCCGGCGGTCGCCCACCCGAGGAGCGTCAGCGTCGCCAGGGCGAATCCCAACATGCGCAGCAGGTACGAGGGATGGGTCGCCCGCAGCACGTCGAAGGCCACCGCCTTGTGCTCGATCTCCTCGGTGGCGTGCCAGATGATCAGCTTGCGCATCGTCGGATGCGCCTCCTCCAGCAGCGGGTCCTCGAAGGCGAGGGCACCCATGGTCGCGGTGTAGTGCTCGGCGCCGGCCGTCATGGCGAGGCGCAGCCGCGCGGGCATCCAACGGTTGCTCCACGCCATGAAGCGTGCGAAGCGCCGCAGCAGCGGGCGGATCGGATAACCCTGGGCCTCCAGGATGTCGAAGTAGCGCTCGTGCTCGGCGGCGTGATGGGCCTCCTGCCCGAAGAATCCCTTCACCTGCTGCCGGAGCTCGGGGTCCTCGACGCCGGCCAGGTGCTCGCGCACCGAGCGGATGAAGAAGCGCTCGCCGTCGGGGAAGACCAGATTCAGGCCGTTGAAGATGTGGCTCAGCAAGGCACGGCCGGCGAACCAGTGGTGCGGGATCGAGGCGTCGAAGTCGAGCTCGGGCTTGCGGACCGGAATCCCGGAAGCGGAGGTGACGGGGACCATGATGAGGCTCCTGGGGCGCTATGTACCAATTGGTACATAGGCTACTGTACCGATCGGTACAACGCCAGCCTGGCTTGAGCGGCACCGGCAGCGTCCGGGACCCCCGGGATCTGGCGGCGGCTGACCGTGATAGCCTCGCATCGGCTGGGATCGGGCCGCCCGAACCCCGGTCCGAGGGAGGGGTCTTGAAGATCGTCAGGGGTGTGCTCTATCTGCTCGCCTTCGGCGTCATCGCCGCGGTGAGCTTCTCGGTGGTGGCGCGCTTCACGGAGGGGGGCATCGGTCCGTTTCCGGGCGGGACGCTGGTCTCGGGACCGCTCGTCGAGGAGCCGGTTTCGGACTGGGGCTTCGCGGCAGAGGTGGGCGAGGTGAAGCTCCAGCTGCTCGAGCCGCCGCGCTCGCGCACCACCTGGATCGTGGTGCGCGACGGCAAGGCGTACATCCCCTGCACGATGTCGAGCTTCCGCCTCTTCAAGCAGTGGCCGCACGAGGCGATCGCCGACGGGCGCGCGCTGGTGCGGGTCGGCGACAAACGCTACCGGGTCGCGTTGAGGCGGGTAGACGACCCGCCGCTCGAGGAGGCACTGAAGGTCGACCTGAAGGAGAAGTACGACGTGCCGGAGCTGTATCCCTCCGAGATCTGGATGTTCGCGCTGGGCGCCCGAAGCGCAGGGTGAAGCCGGGAATGACGCACGCGAAGCGACTGTACTTCTTCCCGGTGGCTCCCAACCCGACGCGGGTGCGACTCTACCTGGCCGAGAAACGAGCGGCAGGAGCGAGCCTCGAGCTGGAGGAGGTTCCCGTCAACCTGCCCGAGGGCGAGCAGAAGCGACCGGAGCACCTGCGGCGGAATCCGCTCGGCAAGCTCCCGGTGCTCGAGCTCGACGATGGAACCTTCCTGACCGAATCGCTGGCCATCATCCAGTACCTGGAAGAAACCGTTCCCGAGCCGCCGATGATCGGCACCGATCCGCTGGAGCGCGCGCGTGTCCGCGAGGCGGAGCGCATCGCCGAAATGGGCGTGCTGGTGCCGGTGGCGCAGATCGTCCATTCGACGCGGTCGCCGCTCGGGCTGCCGCCGAATCCGGCCCTCGAGGAGAACTTCCGCCGGGTGCTGCCGAACGGGCTGCGCGTGCTCGACGAGCGACTGAGCGATGGGCGGCCCTTCGTGGCCGGCGTGCGACCGACGATCACCGACTGCACGCTGCAGGCGGCGTTCCAGTTTGCCCGCTTCGGCAAGGTCGAGATCGATGCGGAGTTCACGCATCTGGCGCGGTGGGACCGCGACTACCGCAAACGCGAGCCCGCGCGCTCGGTGCTCGTCCTCTGAAATCGGCGCGGCAGCAGCGCCCCGGGGAGGCTCGAGTGACGCTACGCGGAGCTGCTCGTCCGCCGGGAAGCCCATGAAGCTCGACGTCGCTGACGAAACCGCGCTCGGGCCCGGGCCCCATTGAGCAACAGCAAAGTGGTGGATCGCCCCACACGCGCTCGCGAAGTCGACGTACCCGATCCCGACGCGCCGCAGCTGGCCAGCTCGCGGACGATGCGCGGGCTGCTGCTCGGGGCGGGCTTCCTGTTCGTGGGACTCGCGGCGCTGGGCGCCGTGCTTCCCCTGATTCCGACCACGCCCTTCCTGCTGCTGGCGGCCGCGTGCTTCGCCCGCTCGTCACCCCGTTTCTATCGATGGCTGCTGGCGAACCGGCTCTTTGGCGCACTGATCCGCCAGTGGCGGGCCACCCACAGCATTCCGCGCAAGGCGAAGATCACCGCGATCGGGCTGATCGTCGTGGTCGGCGGCAGCTCGGTGGTCTTCTTCGTCACCAACCCGTGGATCCAGACGGGCGTCGCACTGGTGCTGCTGGCGCTGATCGTCTGGCTGCTGTCGATTCCGACGTCGCCGGCGACGCGGGCGGACCCGGACGCCTCGTAGACCCCGCGCACGGAGGCCCCCAGGGGGGGGCACAGCTGACTGGGTCGGTCATTGACTGACCAGTCCAGTCATGTATTCTGCCCTCCATGCCGCGCCGTATTCCCGAGAACCGTCTGAAGCAACTGCTCGAGTCCGCCACCCGGGTCTTCATCGCCGAGGGCTACCGCCGGGCGCAGATGGCCGACGTGGCCGCGGAGATGGGGGTCGCCAAGGGGACGCCCTATCTCTACGTCGAGAGCAAGGAGGCGCTCTTCGAGGCGGTGTTGCTCGACGCGGGCGGGCAGATCGCCGACCTCTCGGAGCTCGAGCTGCCGCTCACGGCGCGCCCTCCCGAGGCCCTCGTCGCGACCCTGAGCGACGCACTGGAACGCAGCGCCGTGCCGCCCGCGCTGCGGCGCGCCGCCGAACGGAAACGGGTTGCGGACCCGCGTGCGGAGCTGGAGACCGTCGTCCGAGAGCTCTACCAGCTCGCGGGTAGCAACCGGACCGTCATCAAGCTGATCGACCGCTGCGCCTCCGATTGGCCCGGGCTCGCCGAGACCTTCTATCGCAAGGGAAGGCTGGAGCAGCTGGCCTGGCTCGAGCGCTACCTGAGCCGGCGCATCGCGTCCAGGCAGCTGCGCGCCGTTCCGCAGCCGAGCGTCGCCGCTCGCTTCCTGATCGAGACGATCACGACCTGGGCGGTCCACATCCATTGGGATCCTGCGCCCCAGCCCATCGACCCCGACACCGCCGAGGACACCGTCGTGCACTTCGTGCTCGGCGGGCTCGCACAGGAGTGAATCCCATGACCACTTCGTCACCCCCGCGACGCAACGACATCGACTGGCTCCGGATCTTCGCCTGCTACCTGCTGTTCCTCTTCCACGTCGCGATCGTGTTCGCGCCGACGCCCTTCTATCACATCCAGAACGCCGAGGCGTCCGGCTTCTTCGCGGCGCTGGTGGGCTTCATCAGCCTGTGGCACATGCCGCTCTTCTTCCTGCTGGCGGGCTGGTCGGCCTGCGAAGCGCTGCGCCGCCGGGGCAGCCTCGGCTTCGCCGCCGAGCGGGTGCGCAAGCTCGCGATTCCGCTGGTGGCGATCTGCGTGATCTTCGGACCCGCGATCAAGTACGTGGAGCTGAGCAGCGGCTTCGACGCCAACTATCTCGGACTCTTCGTCTCCGCCGAGAACGCCGAACGCTACCGCACGCTGATCGGCGCCGAGCTGCCGCTGATGACGCCGTTTGCCTCGAGCTTCGCCGAGTTCTGGCCGACCTACTTCACCCAGCTGGATCGCTTCACCTGGTCGCACCTCTGGTTCGTGGCGTACCTGTTCGTGTTCAGCCTGCTCTACCTGCCGATCTTCCTGCGGCTCGAACGCAGCGAGGCGCGGCTGGAGCGTGTGGGCACGGCGTGGGTGTACGCCCCGATCCTGCCGCTGGCGCTGATCCAGATGACGCTTCGCCCCCACTATCCGGGGCTCCAGACCCTGTGGAACGACTGGGCGAACTTCGCCTACTACAGCACCTTCCTGATGCTCGGCTTCCTGATGGCTCGCTTCCCGGCCTACGAACGGGCGGCCCATCGCGAGTGGCGCCGGGCGCTGGGCATCGCGCTGGCCACCATGCTCTTCCTGCTCGGCTCGCTGCTGGGCATCGTGCAGTCGCAACCGCTGATCCTGGCCGGCTCGGCCGTCGCGGGCTGGTGCTTCGTGGTGGCGCTGCTCGGATTCGCCCGCCAATACCTCGTCGATCGGACGCGCCGGATCCGGAGGCTGGCCGAGTCGGCCTACCCGGTCTACCTGCTTCACCAACCCGCCATCGTGGTGCTGGCGGTGGTGCTGGTGCCGCTGGCCATGAGCCTGTGGTGGAAGTTCGTGCTGCTGCTGCTGGCCTCGGTGGCCCTCACCCTGGCCGTCTATCACCTGCTGGTGCGCCGCGTGGACGTGCTGCGCTTCCTGCTCGGCATGAAGCACCGGGCGCCGACGGCCTCGGAACCGCGACTGCGCCCGCGCGCCGCGACCGTGGGTGTCGATTCATGAAGCCCCTGGCGTCAGCGGCTGCGCTCTTCCTCCTCGTCACGGCATCGATCGCCTCGGCCTCGGACCCGACCGGCCGCTGGTGGGCGGAGGGGGGCGCAGCCCAGGTGGAGATCCGCCCCTGCGGCGACGCGCTGTGCGGCCACGTCGTGTGGCTGCGCTCGCCGCTGGACGAGTTCGGCTGTCTGCTTCGCGACGATCGGAACCCGGATCCGACGCTGCGGTCGCGCGAGCTGATCGGCATCGAGCTGCTGCGGGGACTGCGGGCGTCGGAGAAGGCCGCCAACGAATGGTCCGGCGGCGAGATCTACGACCCGACCAGCGGCCGCACCTACCGGGTCGTGGCCCGGCTGGACGCGCTCGGGCGGCTGCGGGTGCGCGGCTACCTGGGGATCCGCCTGCTGGGCCGGACGGCGATCTGGCACCGTGTGCGCGGCGCGCAGGACGCCGCCAGTGCGCAGTGCCTCGATCCCGCCGCCGGCGACGACGGCTCGCGGCTCTGAGGTAGCCGTGCCCGCGGGCGCCGGCGCTCCTCAGGGCACGGGACGCGTGCCGCCCTCCACCTCGATCTGGAGCCGGCGGATGCAGGCGCCCATCTCGCGGAGCGCACCGACCATCTCCTCCAGCACCTGGGTGCGGGACGCGAGCCGCGCGTACTGGAGCTCGAGCGCCGTGAACTGCTCGCGGTAGCCGTCGCGCACCGCCTCCAGCTGGTCGAAGTCCTCCAGTGCGGCCTCGTGGCGCACCTCGAGATCGTCGTAGCGGAGCTGGAGCGCCTCGTACTTCGCGGAGCTGACGCATCCGAAGCAGCAGACGCAGCTGACGAGCAGCAGTCTCGAAATCACGGGTGACCCTCCCCGCCGCGTAGGGTATCACTGGTCGTCATGCGCGACCGCGGCGGAGCGAAGCCGGACTGCGAGCACCCCGCGTTCGGCCGGGCTGGCTGGCCGCTGCTCGAGGCGCGCACCGGGCTCACCTTCGCGGCCTTCGCACTCCTGGTCCTCGGGTTCCTCTGGCAGGCATCGATCCACTGGTCCTCGGTCATCGACGACGCGTTCATCTCGCTGAGATTCTCCGACATGCTGACGCGGGGCCATGGCCTGCGCTTCAACGTAGCCGACGCACCCGTCGAGGGATTCACGAACTTCCTGTGGACGGTGATCCTGGCCGCGCCGATCGCGCTCGGTTGGGACGCGGTCTTCTGGGCCAAGCTGCTCGGACTGGCATGCGCGGTGGGAACCATGGCGGTCGCGTGTGGCTTCGCGCGCGACCTGCGCGGGCGGCGAGACGTGTTCAACCTGATGCCGGCGGTTCTGCTCGCCACCAACTCGTCGTTCGCCAACTGGGCGCTGCTTGGCCTCGAAACCCAGGGGGCGGTCTTCCTGATCCTGTCCTCCTACTACCGCTTCCACCGCGAGATGAACGACCCGCGCGCTCGGCTGATCAGTCCGTGGCTCGCCACGCTGGCCGCGATGACCCGGATCGACTCGCTCTTCTTCCTGGCACCGCTCGGTCTCTACGGAGCTGGGCTGGTCGCCTCCAGGCGCTCGACCCCGCAACGGCTGCTGGCGTGGGCGGCGATCGCGGCGCTCAGCTTCGGCGCCTACTTCGGCTGGAAGGCGTGGTACTTCGAGGACCCGCTGCCGAACACCTACTACGCCAAGACGCGGCTGGTACGGCACGACCAGGCCACCCGGGTTCTCGAGCAAAGACCGGCCCACACCCGCGGGCGCGCCCAGCTCACCGAGTTCTACCTGAAGAGGAACAGCGAGGAAGCGACCCCCGGGGCGCCTCCCCCGGATTCCGGCGCGCTCGCGCGTGCGGTGGCCTCCGTCGATTGGTGGCTTCGCAGTGGCCCGTACGCACCGATGTGGATGCTCTGGTGGGGCGCATCGCTGGCTACGCTGCTCGCGCGTCCCCGGCCACGCAATCTGGTCCTGATCGTCACGCCACTGCTGTTGTGCACCTACTACGTCCACCGTGTGGACGGCGACTGGATGCCGAGCTTCCGCTTCTTCCAGCTCGCGCTGCCGTTCCTGGCCATCGCGGGGCCCGTGGCGCTCGGCCTGATCCAGGATGCGGTGGCGGGCCGCTGGCGCTACGCGGCCTACCTGGTGTTCGGCGCGGCGCTGGTCGGAACCTCGCTCGACCAGCTGCGCGTCGATTCCTCGTTCGTCTGGGGGCCCGGACGGGCCGTCTGGAAGATCCGGCCGCCGGAATGGTACACCCCGGCGTCCGTGCGGAGCCGCCTGCGCCAGGGCTTCGAGGCGCCGCTGCCGGTGATCTCCGACTGGCTGCTGATGAACACGCCCGACGGCGCAACCATCTTCACCAGCGACTTCGGCCAGCCCATGTGGTTCGCCACGCACCTGAATCACCTGGACGTGGACGGGTTGACGGACCGGCACCTGGCGCACGCCCCTTCGGTGCGGGGCGACCTGCCCACCCTGGAGGAGCACTACGCGGTCATCGCCGCGCAGCGGTTTCCCGACGGTGTGACGCGCGAGGAGGAAGATCGGGCGCACGCCTACGCCGAGATCGCCGACTTCGAGGCCCATCTGGCGCGCAATACGGAATACATCCTCGCCGAGCGCAAGCCGGATTATCTGATCTTCTTCATCCAGTCCGGCGGGCCGGAGCCGAACGAGAACGGCCGGGTCTACCCCGAGATCTCCGCCCGCATCCATCGCGACCCGCGCCGAGCGGCCGAATACGAGGTCGCGGCGGTACTGCCCAAGGTGGAGGGAATCCACAACTGGATCTACCGGCGCAGGGATGTGGCGCAGCCTCACGTCGGCGATCGGGTGAAGCTGGAGCGCTTGCGACGAACCCTCGAGCGCAATCCGCGTTTCCACTACTTGATCAAGCTCACCTGGGACGAGATGCGCAAGATGACCGATCCGGAAGTGCGCGCCGAGGCGCGCGAGTTGGTGCGCGACGAACTCGAGTTGATCGCTGGCAACTCCCTCCTCGCCTTCCACCTGAGCCTGCGGCTGGCGGACGAGGGAGGGTTGGACGTCGCCCGCGAGCTGGTCGGACTGGCGCTACAGAGCGCTCCCGGGGACGTGACCCTGTGGCGGCGCGCCGCCGACATGGCGCGGATCGACGGGGACGCCGACGCGGCCGTGGCGGCCTTCGAAGAGGCGCTTCGGCTGACTCCCGAGCACGAACGCCAGTTCCCCGTGATGGTGATCCGCGTGCTGCACTACATGGGCCGCGACGACGACGCGCTCCGGCTCGGCCGTCGGGCGCTGGAGCGTTGGCCCGATCACCTGCCGGTGTGGCGGGAGCTGGCCGGACTGGCCGAACGCATGGCGGCGCGTCCGGCGGCAAGCGAGGAGATGCGCCTGCGCGCGCTGCGCAGCCAGCTCGAGGCGCTCGAGGGCCTGCGGCGGCACGGTCCGCAGCCGGCGTCGAAGCGACTCGACGCATCGATCGAGCGCGTGATGGGCGAGATCGGGCAGGTGGAGCGCCGCCAGCAGCGTGCGCCCGCCACGCCCTAGCCCGCGGCTCCGGAGCAGAGCCGACTGCTATGATCGCCTGCGTGGCCCGGACCTACACGATCTTCGGTGCCGGCCCCTCTGGCCTGTATACGGCGTGGCGGCTCGTTTCGAGCGGAGCGCTTGGCTCGGGGGACCAGGTCGATCTGGTCGAGTGGGGAAGCTACGACTTCGGCGGCGGCGTCACCGGCACGCGGCGGCCCGCCGGTCGCATCTGCACCCACCACCTGGCTGGGTCCACCTCGAACTCGTACGTCGAGCTGGGCGGGATGCGCTTCATCGAATGGGATGGCGCGCAAGGCCATCAGCTCGTCACGAAGACCCTCGGTTGCCTGGGCCTCGACCCGGACGTGATCGATTTCGACACGACCCGGGATCCGCTCTTCTACCTGCGCGGCCGGCACTTCTACCAGAGCCAGCTGGGCCACTCGGTGGAAGCGCCCTACGGGACGCCGGGCAACAACGAGAAGCCGGTCGGCGAGCTCTTTGCGAACATCTCGAAGCTCGTCACCGGTCCCGACCCGCCCCGCGGCCGGCGGGAGCAATGCGAGTTCTATGCCAGTGGGCGGCTGCCGCCTTCGTTCAATTCCTTCGTATACGCGCCGGGGGATCCGGTCGGTAACGTCGGCTACTGGAACCTCTTCTACGACCAGGCGGGCAACGAGGGCTACCGCTACGCCGCCGACGCCGGGGGCTACTCGTCCAACGTCATCAACGGCAACGCGGCCAACGCGGCGATCTACAACGACGAGTTCGCACCGGGGCACGGCTTCAAGACGCTGCGGGTCGGCTTCTCGCAGCTCTTCGTCGAGCTCTTCGCGGCCGCGCAACGGACGGCCCGCCAGGCTGACATCGGTTTCTCGCTTTCCCAGGGCCGGCGCCTGCACTCGATCTGGCTCGACGGCGACACCATCGCCTACACCTGCGCCGACGCCAGCGAACCCTTCGCACCCGCGGGCCCGCCGAGCACCACCGACTACGCCTTCCTGGCGATGCCGCCGCATTCGATCGAGCTGGTGGCACGCGCCACCCGCTACCAGGGGCGGTCGGGGATCACCGACTTCCTCAACCACGATGCCGTCCAGCGCGATCTCGAGGCCGTGATCGAGCAACCCTCGTACAAGGTCGCGATGTTCTTCGACGAGCCGTGGTGGCAGGACGTGCCCTACCCGCCGAGGCTCGGCACGGACGGCAAGGCCCACGCCTTCGGCCCCACGATCACCGATCTCCCGCTGCGCCAGGTCTACTACTTCGGGGACAACGGTCGGACGACGCCCGCCCGCTACGGGATGCTCGCGGCCTACGACGACATGGGCTTCACGCGCTTCTGGCAGGGCATGGAGCTGGGCGTTGACGAGCGGCGCGAGGTGGCCCTGAGCCGGAACTACCAGCCACTCGAGGGGCCCTGCGCCGCCAGCCCCAGCATGGTCCGGATGCTGCGGCTGGAGCTCGCCAAGGTGCACTACGGCGATCCCAACGCCGCGGGCCTGATCCCGGATCCGATCGAGGCGACCTACATGGACTGGTCGCTCAATCCCTTCGGTGCCGGCTACCACGCCTGGGCCGCCCACTACGACATCTGCGACGTGATGCAGAGGATCCGCGCGCCCGGACGCATGGCGGGACACGAAGCGTCCAACGTCTTCGTGGTCGGCTCGGCCTTCTCGAACGACCAGGCGTGGGTCGAAGGGGCGTTCTGCACCGCGGAGTCCGTGCTGGTGGACTTCCTCCGTCTCCCAACGATCGCCGATACGGCGAACTATCCGCTGATCTGCGGCGGCGCACAGGCCTAGGGAGGACCGATGCATCCGTTCGCCCGACGCCTGCCTTCCTACCTCTTCCTGCTCCTCGCCCTCCCGTGCACCGCGGCGGCGACCCCGCAATTCGATTGCGTGTCCGGCTCCACCTTCACCAGCGCGGCGATGTTCGGCCCTCCCTTCATGCTCGACGATCATTCGAGCGGTGAGGATGCGATGGTGGCGGCAACCGTCGGCGACATCGATGTTGCCGCAACGGCCAGTGCGGGCTGTGCCGCCAGCCTCG
>JBFGIM010000067.1:0-15020 GCA_041577695.1 Myxococcota bacterium
CGGCGCCCTGGGAATGGGAATGGCCATCGCCGCGTACATCGCCTCCGCAACGCTTCCCGCCTGGATCCCGGTCAGCCAGGATTCGGGCTCGCTCATCAAGCTTGCCGAGTCTGCGCCCGACGCCTCGTTCATGCTGCCGCTCGGCTGGCGCTAGGCGCTGGCCCCGAGGGGGCAGAGCCCTCAAGTATCTGATCGGTTTTAGCTTTTCATGTCCGTTGAGAAAACCCCCCAGGGGAGATGTGTGCCGCGGATCCACTCGCCAGCTAGTATCCGGATCCAGGGAAGGGGGGACGGAGGCCGTCATGAATCGGATTCGAGCTGCGCGCCAGTCACTTGGATGGACCCAGAGTGAGCTGGCCGTGCGAGCGCAGATTTCTGCGCGCACCATCCACGCGGTCGAGAAGGGCCGCACCTGCCGTCAGGCGACCAAGCGGAAGATCCTGCACGCACTCGGCGTGCCCTGGGAGCTTCGCAGCCAGTACTTCCCCATCGTCGCGCGCGCCGTTCGCCACGACGATTCCGCACACATCCAGAGCGCCTGAGCCGCGGATCAGATCACGATTCCAGACTGGACGCGAGTTCGCGTGCGCTCCGGATCGCCTCGGTCCAGATTCGCGTCATGAATGCGGTGAGTTGCTCGCTGGCCTCGCCCGGATCGGCCGCAGCGCCGCGCTCGATCTCCACGCGCTCGCTCGCCACCCGCGTCTCCAGATCCTTCCACGCGTCGCGGATGCGCGGCGTATGACGCGGAAAGTCGGTGGACGCCGCGTCCTGGAGCGCCTTGAAGCTCCACCACGCCGACTCGAGGTCGGGCGACTCGCCGCCGACGGCCAGCACGGCGGGAATGACGCCTTCCAGATAGACCGGCAGGAAGATCCCGGTGCACGGGGTGCCGAAGGACACCCAGACCGGCCACGGCGTGCTGCGATCGCTCGGCAGCTCGGCCACCAGGCTGGCGGTCGTGGTGCCGACCGGCTCGCTGTGCATGCAAAGCGTGTAGTAGGCATCTTCGTCCGGAGTCGAGCCCGGAAGCCGCACGGGGCCGCCTTCCAGATGGTCGCGCAGGAAGGCCTGGAGCGTGGCCGCGTCCAGATCGTCGCCGGCGCGCTCGAGCAGCGCGTGCGAGCGGGCGAAGCGGCCCTCGGAGATGAGGCCCGGAACGTGGGGATTGCGGTAGGCCCGCGTCACGTCGAGCCGTTCGCTGCCGCTCCACCAGCCCTCGAAGCGCGCGAAGGCCTCCAGGTCGCGCGAGGCGATCTCCCAGTCGTCGGTCAGCGAGAAGTGGTTGGAGAGGGCGTCGGTGCGAGCCCGGCGCGCCGCCCAGCGCCGGTTCGACGTCTGGAGCAGCCAGGTCTCCTCGGGGTCGGCGATGGCGAAGCCGTTGTGGTAGCCCGCGGCACCGGGGGCGAACGCCGGCCCGCCCTGGCCGTGGGCCTCGAGCAATCCGGCCATCACCTCGAGCGCCTCGCGCGCGCTGCGCCCTCGCTCGAGACCCAGCCGGACCAGGTCCATGCCGATCAGGCCCAGCTTCTCCTCCACCGGCTCCTTCGAGAACACCGTCAGGTTCCCGATCGCCACCGCGTGCTCGTTCACGCCGTGTTCGAAGCCCCAGACCCACCACGGCGAGTGACCGACCACCCCGTAGGTCTCGGCCACCTGCGGGATGGCGATGTGGGTGCACTGCAGCCGGGTGCCCGGCGCGTGCTGCGCCGACGGGAACTGCAATAGCGGTTGGCATTCGCTCTCGGGGCGATCGCTGTTCTTCCCGAAGAGCGTGCGGCCCGACGTGGTGCGACCGGGCGCGGCGACCAGTGCATCGCACATCGTGCGAAGTTAGCCCGCGTACTGCACGGATTGCACCAACGAGCTCGTGGCTCGCCGCATCCGTCAGCGAGGGCGCGCGTCGAGGGCGGCGCGGGCGGCGATGGGGTCGCGCAGGGGTGCGCTGCGAAGCGGGCCGACCTCGGCGGCGCTGTAGGGCGGCGCGGGCGGTGCGTGCGAGAACTCGGCGAGCACCCAGTTGAGCAGCCGCGCCAGGCGGGCGTCGTCCACCGGGGCCTGGGCCACCCCGGGCACGCGCGCCAGGTAGCGGCGGCCGTCGGGCATCGCGAGCACTTCCTCCAACGCGTGGAGCGAGGGGATGACGCCGGGCGTGCCTGCGCCGTCCAGCCCGTGGCAGCCCGCGCAGTGGAGTACGTAGTCCTCGTGGGGCGGCGGCTCGGCCCCGGCCGGCGCCGCCAGCAGCACGGCCGCCAGCAGGCTGCACGCCAGAGGCGCGGTCCGCGTCATCGCTCCGGCTGCGCCTCGGTCGCCTGGCCCAGCACGATGGCCACCGAGCAGTGGTAGACCTGGCTGCGCGCCCCCGCGCACCAGTTGATGTCGTTGTTGCGGTACCAGTGGTACATCGGGCGCTCGCCCTCGTTGCGGTTGCAGAAGCAGCGCCCGCACAGTCCCTTGCCGCAGCAGTCGTTGTAGGAGATGACGTAGTCCTTGCCGTCGGCCGGGTTCCGGCAGGTGCCGATCCAGGTGACCGAGGACATCTCGCTGCCCGGCGGGCACTGGGTGGCGCTACCGCCGCAGCACGCGCACAGGAAGCCGTCGATGGCGCAGTGGCGCCAGTAGTCGCAGTGCTGCGGGTCGGCGATCTTGCCTTCGCCGGGCTCCGGCGGCAGCGGCGCCCGCGGCCCCCCCTCGGTCTGGGCGGCGGCCCGGGCCACGGGCAGCAGCGGCACCGCCGCCGCGCCCACGAACAGTCCACCGAGCCGGGTCAGGAAGCTGCGGCGTCCGGCGCGGCGCGCCAGGCGTCGCGCGGAGCGCTCCACCCAGCCGTCCGGGTTCCAGCGGTCGGGATGCCAGCGCGGTCCGCTCACGACGCAGCTCCCGCCTCGAAGGCGCGATGTTCGCGCTCCAGGTAGTCCTGGATCGAGCCGGCGTCGAGCCGGTCGGCCTCGAACAGGCTCTCCAGGTGTTCGCGGGTGTTGACGATGCCCTTGGCCCGCACGATGCCGCGCTCGTCGATCAGCACGGCGTAGGGGAGCTTCGCCACCGCCAGCCGCATGCCGAGCTCGGTGGAGAGCACGTAGTCGGTGGCGGGCAGGTCGTGCTCGCGGGCGAAGCCGCGATGCTCGGCCGCGTCACCGTCGCTGGCGAAGAGCAGCCGCACCGGCGGCGCCTCCTCGCTCGCCACCCGACGCAGCGTCGGCAGCAGCGTCTTGCAGACCGGACAGGTGGGCGAGAGGAAGAAGAGCAGGGTGCGCCGCGCCAGCGGGTCGGCGCCGCCCACTGCGACCGCCGTCTCGGCCAGGCTCGGCACGGTGAGCTCCGGCGCCGGGTCGCCGACCTCGGGACCGCTTGCCGTCGCCAGGGCGCCCGCCGGCGCGATGCGCTCGTGGAGCACGCCGACCTGTCGCGCCAGGGCCAGCACCACCAGCGCCAGCACTACCACCAGCAGCCAGAGCAGCAGGTTCGAAACCAAGAGGGCTTCCGTCACGTCGGCCTCCGCAAGATCGGGGCGCTGTCGCCCAGCCCGCCGTCGCCCAACCGGTGGGCGGCGTGCCAGAGCAGCACCAGGGTGGTTAGCGCGCCGGCGGCGCTGACGGCATCCACGTCGTGGAGCGGACGCGACCCGACGGGCGCCACCAGCACCAGCGCGGCCAGCACCAGCAGGCCGTTGCGCGCCAGCAGCCAGCCCGAGAGCGGTTGCCGCCGGCCCGGTCCCAGGCAGCCGCAGTCGATGTCGCGCCGGCCGCGCCGGAGGTTCAGCGCGATGGCGGCCGAGTAGAGCCCCAGCAGCAGCGCGGCCGCGCCACCGCCGTAGGGATCGAATCGGGCCAGGATCAGCGCCATCACCAGCGCGATCTCGAGCGCCACCACGCCGCGCGCCGCCGCCGGCACGATCGCGCCCGGCAGCACCTGGTAGTTGGCGAGGGCGGCTTCGAAGCCGGCGAGGTTGCGCCACTTGTGCCATGCCGCCGCCGCGAAGAGCACCACCAGCGCCGCCCGCGCGATCAGGGCCATGACGGGATCCACGCTCACGGAACCTCCAGACGCGAGCCGGCCAGGCCGACCTCGAAGAGATCGCGCCGGTGTTCGCCGCTGCGCGCGTCGAGCACCGCCACCGCGCCGAGCTCGCCGTGGCGGGTGAAGAGCAGCGGCGCATCGTCCTGGGTCACGGCCACCGAGTGGGCGCCCTGGTTGGGGATGACCAGGCGCAGCAGCCAATCGAGGAAGGTCCCCGGCTCGACGCCCAGGTTCGGTGCCAGGAAGGCCGCGGCCAGGTTCGGCACCTCGAAGCGCGCCGTGCGCTGGTGCCGGGCGAGGTCGTACACCCAGATCTCGGGCCCCGCCGCCTTGTGGGAGCCGAGCCCTCCCTGGTGCATCACCGAGTAGAGCGTCTGCGAGGTCCGGTGCAGCGCCAGGTGCTGCGCGCCGCCCACCCGCCAGCGCGCGGCTCGGTCGGCGTCGTCGAGCAGCGACCAGCCCGGCGCGACCGCCGGGGCCGCGCCCGAGAAGTCCACCGCGTACGCGTTTCCCTCGAAGGAGACGAAGTGCCAGCGCGCGCCGTCACGCACGCCCGCCACGGTGACCGGGTCGTCTTCTGGATCGAAGAACGGCTCGCTCGCGACCAGCCGCGTCTGTCGGCCGCTGTCGTCGAGCTCGATCATCAGCACCGTGCCGTTGCCGCACAGCGTGGCCATGCGGAGCTCGCTCACTGCGTAGACGCCGCCGCAGCCCGCCACCACGATCTCGGTGACGAAGCGGCGCGCCTCCAGGTCGATCACCGAGATCGACGTGCGCGGAAACTGGTTGAAGACGACCAGGAAGCGCTCGCCGTCGAGCATGGCAGCCAGGGCGATCCCCGAGCCCGTGTCGGCGGCCTTGGTCGGAAGCTCGATCTCGGCGACGAAGTCGAGGCTGCTGGCGTCGTAGATCGAGACGTGGTCGCTGCGGTCGCCGCGCCGGCCGCGCGAGTAGGTGGTGTCCACCGAGTAGAGCTCGTTGCGGCTGCGCGCCAGCATCGGCACCTTGGGCGTGAGTGTCGCGCCGCCGTCCACCATCCCCAGCACCTGGCCCGAGTCGCCGTCGAAGAGCACGCTGTGGCGCAACACCAGGTCGGCCACCCACACCGCGTGGGGCCCCGGCGGCGCGAGCACCGCGCTGCGATCGTCGGTCTGTGCCGCGGCCGTAGCGGCCAGCAGCAGGCAACCCAGCACCGTGGCCCTTGCCGTGGCCCATGCGCGCGCCATCGCTCCCCCCCGCTCGCGGTTTCGCGATCACTCCCATTCTATAGAACCGGGCCGGGTTTCGGGGTGCCCGGTAGCGGTCTTGGCGACGACCCGCCGGCGTTGGGGCCCGACGCCGCAGTTGACGCCGCCGGGCAACTTTCCGACCCTCTGCGATCGCACGCGCCGGTAGCTCAGCTGGATAGAGCACCAGGCTTCGAACCTGGGGGTCGGGGGTTCGAATCCCTCCCGGCGTGCCAATTGCCTTCTGGATCCGAGCAGTTCCAGCGCTCCTCCGTTCATCGAACTCACCGGCCTCGGTCCCTGTGACAACTGTGACCGAGGCTGACGAGCTGAGTACGGCCGTACACGTTGCTGCCGCGGCTCGTTGACTGTGTGACGCACACGACGGCCATCGATCGCTGCGCCGGATCGAACGACACGCGCTCATCCGACATCGCCCAGTGCCATCTCGACCGATCGGCTCTAGCTTCTTCCCCGGTCCGGGTCTGGGACCTCCGTGGCCGAGTACGAGCGCCATGAGCAGGAGAAGGCGCTTCTTCATCAGGTCGTGCGCGAGCAGCTGCAAGGCTTCCTCGCCCGCTCCTCTCTCCGAGAACAGCCGACACCACGGTTCGTCGAGCAGGAGCTTCGCGCCTTCCTCCGCTGCGGCGTGCTCGCTCACGGGTTCCTCCGCCTCCACTGCGACGGGTGTGGATACGATCGCCTGGTCGCCTTCTCCTGCAAGCGCCGCGGCTTCTGCCCCTCGTGCGGGGGGCGCCGAATGTCGGAGAACGCGGCGCACCTGGTCGATCGGGTGCTGCCTGAGGTGCCGATCCGCCAGTGGGTGCTCACCCTCCCGTACCCGCTCCGCTACCGCTGCGCGTACGACGCGAAGCTCACGAGCGATGTGCTGCGCGCCTTCGTCCGCTCGCTGTTCGCGGAGTTTCGCAGGCGTGCACGTAGGAAGTGGGGCCTCCCGGCAGAGCAGTGCGGCGCGGTCACGTTCATTCAACGCTTCGGATCCGCACTAAACTTGAACGTCCACTTCCACACCCTCGCACTCGACGGCGTCTATCCCTACGCGATGGGCCGGACGCATCCCGCGCACTTTCTTCCATTGCCGCCGCCCGAGCCCGACGAAGTGGCACGGATACTCGCTGGAGCGGCGCGTCGGATCCAGCGCCTGATCGAGGCGCGCGATGCCGACGACGCCGACGCGCTCGCACGCGACGAGCCCCTCCTCGCGCTGCCGACGGCCGCGTCGCTGCGGACCCGCATCGCGACCGGGATAGACCCGTCGCCGGGCGCGGGGGACGCAGTGGGTCCGCGGGATCAACCCCTCGAGACGACTCGCGCGGCGCTCCGCCGCCGACGCAGCCACAGGAGCCCCGGAAGCAGCAGCGACAGCTCGAAGCCCAATCCGCACGGCGTGACCGTGGTGATCGAATCGCAGGCCTCGAACTCGCTCATCCCAAAGACCCCGCGCAGGCAGGCCTCGGTGTCGCCTCGGACGATGCCCGTCTCGGAGATCTCGAAGTACGCCAGCAGGTCCCGCTCGCCATCTCCGTCGACATCCCTGAAACGGGTTCGAAGGGCCTCTGCTTGGTTAGGACCGAACCGCAGCGTGTCCCGCTGCACCGAGTCGAGATCGAGGAATTCGTTGCCCAGGATGGCCACCGGGATCTTCCCACGAGATCCTGGATTCACCGGATTCAGCTCGCTCCCGGGCTTGATGTCGATGCGGTTCACATCGCAGACGTCGCCGGTTCCGTCGGCGTCTCCGTCGGCCTGATCCGCGTTCGGTACGCCCGGGCAGTTGTCCGTGGCGACGGCAAGGGCATAATCGCCCATCGTCATCACCTCGCCGTTGGCGTTGGCGTAGTCGAGCAGCTCGAGCCACGACGCCCAGCGATCCAGGTCGACCATGTTGTTCTCGCGGTTCACGCCACCGGGGGCCACGGCGCAGGGCGCGAGGCGCGGCAGGTCGTTGCAGTACCGGGTGGACCACTCCACCTCCTCGATCAGCCAGGTGTTGAGCTGACCCGGCGTGAGGAAGTTGCCCAGCGCCCCGACGTCCTCGGGGTCGATCTGGGCCGCGGCGCTGGCGTGGAACATCCCGCTTCCGTCGAAGTCGTTCTGGTGCGAGCCCTCTGGCGTGAAGATCGGACTGTTCTCCTCGAAGACCGACGCGCTGAACGCCGGGTAGCCGAGCTGGGCCGTCGCATCGCGGGACGGCGGGTCCGAGGCATTGAAGGGCGGTGCATACGACAGGAGCGGGTTCGCCGCGTCGCTCCAGTCGATCCGCGGCGAGGTCGCCGGGTCGGCTCCCGACTGTTGGATCCAGGGGTCCATGTAATCGCCCAGGAGAGTGCGGCGCCCCACGCGCAGCAACTGGAAGACGTTCCGGAAGGAGAGACCACAGGTCTCGCACGAGAAGAAGTTCCGATCCGGCAGGACTGCCCAGTCTCCGAGCGGAACGTTGTTGAAGTGGTAGGTTCCGTGCTGGCCCAGCTCCAGGTTCGGGTTGGCGTTCCGATCGTTGATCCACTGAATCGGATCCGGATCGCCGAACGCGTTCCAGATCTGCTTCGGGATCACCACCACCGTCATAGGCGTGTTCGCGCCGCCGGGCAGGTCCGCGGGCACCTGATAGTCCGGAACGGCGGGTCCGTCGCCGATGCCGTTGTAGTTGTCGAACTTCTTCACCTCCCAGTCCTCGGGGGTGAGCGTGGCGGCGTCCACCAGGGTCTGGGTGAACTCGTTCTGGAAGACGCGGCCCAGCGCGTCGATCCGGATGATCAGATGGGTGTCATTGCGCGCCCACTGCGCCTTTGCAGCCACGGCTCGCGTCAGCAGAGTCGGGTCCGCAGGCCCGTCGGTAATGCCGTCACCGTCACTGTCCCGGTCGTCACGCGGGTCGCAGGCGTCGCCGAGCCCGTCGCCGTCGGAATCGGATTGGTCGTTCGGCGAGAGCTCGCAGTTGTCCACGCCGTCGTCGAAGCCGTCGTTGTCGTCGTCCGGATCCGCCGGATCGCCGACGCCGTCTGCGTCCGCGTCGAGCTGGTCGAAACGGTTGAGTCCGCCGTCGGTGTTCATGTCGACGATCGGCGGATTGAAGTCGAGCGGTGCGTTGTCGAGGTCGTCGATGATGCCGTCGCCGTCGGTGTCGGTGAGGTCCGCAAAGAGCGCCCAGACCTCTCCCTGGAAGTTGCCGAAGGCGATATCGGGAAGCAGGTCGACGTTCGGGTCGAGCTGACCCACCGCCAGCCCACGCGAATCGCTGCCCGCGCCGCCGGCCCGACCGCCGTCGCTGAAGATGGGCCGGCCCATGCCGTCCGTGCCCTCGTTCAGCCACACGAAGACGTCGCCGGAGCCGGTGCCGACCGAGGTGTTCTGGTAGGAGGCGACCAGATCGACGAGGCCGTCGCTGTTGAGATCCCCGGCGGCCAGCGCCGCCTGTGCGTCCGAGAACCCCGAGCTGTCCATGCGCACGAATGCGAAGGGGCGCCCGCCGATGGTCTCGTAGCGGATGGGTGCGAAACTGCCCGTGCCGTCGTTCTCGTAGACGTATAGATAGTGGGCCTGGTCGGCGAGCATCAGGTCGGCGTCACCGTCCGAGTCCGCGTCGCCGAAGGCGAGTCCGTAGGCCTCCCAGGAGGATGTATTGTCGGGCGGGTAGTAGGGCGGCTCCTCGGCGAGGGGCGAGAATCCCCGGTCTACGCCGGCGACGATCACCTCGGGCACGAAGGCCAGGGCTCCCCCCAGGACCTCGAGCTGGTTGCGGAAGAGCACCACGTCGGCGGTCTCGATGGCGCTGGTCGCGACGTCGCCGGCGACCAGGTCGATGTCGTTGTCCCCATCCACATCGGCGGCGGCCAGCACCACCGCTTCGGTCCCGGTGTCCCCGACCAGGATGCCGGGGCTCTGGAAGGTGCCATCACCATTGCCCAGGAAGAGCAGGACCTGACCGTCGAGCGCCGTGCTCGCGCCACCAAGGGCGACATCCTGGAAGCCGTCGCGGTCGAAGTCCGCTGCCACCAACCCGAACGCATCGGTGAACGTGTTGTTGATCACGACGCCGGCCGGCGTGAAGGTGCCGTCGCCGTTCCCGACCAGGAGACGCGCGTCGCCCGCCGTGTCGCCGGCGATCACGTCCTCGACGTTGTCACCCGTGAACTCGGCGATGGCCACGCCGTACGCGCGGCTAGCTCCGCTGGCGTCCACGAAGGCCTGGTTGAAGCCGGGCTGAAGCACCTGTGCGGAGCCGGAGCCGGCGATCAATACGAAGCAGATTGTTATGGAAATCCTGGACGCGAGAACTCTACACGGATGAACGGCCATCGCTTCCCTCGATCGCCCCCATCCACACCTGAGAATAACGACAACGGCAATCGTCGCAACGCCATCAGCGGAGAGATCGCCTCCGCCGCTTCGTGCAGCGCGTTGCATCCCGCGGCGCCCACGGGGAGGCCTCGTGTCAGGCCGATTTTCCTGGAACGCGTGGAACGGGTGTGGCAGGTCGCCCCTGGTGCTCGCGGACGCTCGCTACGCCCGAAGCGAGCGCGGAGTGGAACCCGCGGCCTCCGAGCCAGCGGCGCACGCGCCACGAACAGCCCGCCGCGGGCCTCCGTCGGGGATCGACATAACGCCTGTACCCGGACTTCGGGCGAAAACCCAGCTTGTTCTTCCTATGCCCTGCGAAGGGTGAGGCGCTTCGCAGCGATGGCGGAGAGAAGATGCAGCTCTCGCGCCCGCTCGACTTCGTCGCCATCACGGACCATGCCGAGAGCCTCGGGGTCCGAACGCGTTGCGGCGACGCGGACCTCTCGGGCTCGGGCCGCGCGGTAGTCCAGTCCCGGCGGCCGCGAAGGAAGGCGCATCATCGCCTCGCGTCTCTTCGCTACCGTCCTCCGCGATGAAGCTGCCGCACATCCCCGCGCTCGACGGCATCCGCGGCCTGGGCGTTCTCGGAATCCTGCTGTTCCACGCGGGCCATCTTCGCGGCGGCTGGCTGGGCGTCGATCTCTTCTTCGTGCTCTCGGGCTTCCTGATCACGTCGTTGCTCCTGTTCGAGTCCGCGGCCCGGGGTCGCATCTCGCTGGGACGGTTCTGGGCGCGTCGCGCGCGCCGGCTGCTGCCGGCGTTGTTCCTCGCGCTGCTCGGCGTCGCGGCATACGCCGTTTTCGTCGCCGACCCCGAGGACCTTCCGAGGATCCGCGGCGACGGAATCGCCACGCTCTTCTACGTGGCGAACTGGCATGCGCTCCTCGCGGGCCACGAGTACTGGGATCTCTTCCGCGCGCCCGCGCCGCTCGACCACACCTGGAGCCTGGCGATCGAAGAGCAGTTCTACCTGCTGTGGCCACCGCTGGTGCTGCTCGCGACCTCCCGCTTCTCGCGTGCGGTCCCCGTCGTCGCCATCGTTGCGCTCTCGCTGGCCCTCCTCTCGGCGCTCTGGATGGCGCTTCTCTTCGACCCCGCCGAGGGCACCGCCCGGGTCTACTTCGGAACGGATACGCGGGCTGCGGCGACCCTCGTCGGAGCGGCCCTGGCGGCAACCCTCATGCCGCAGCTGCGCCGCTGGCCGGGCCATTCGAGTCGGCTCGCCGACGGAGCTGCCCTGGCGGCCACCGCCTTCCTGGCGTGGGCCTGGACGTCGTTCGACGGGGTCGAGCCTCTCGTGTATCGCGGCGGGCTGTTCGCCTGCGCCGCGGCCGCCGCGGTGATGATGACGGGCGTCGTCCTCGCGCCGACCGGTATCGCGTCGCGAGTGTTCTCGGTGGCGCCGCTGCGCTTCCTCGGCCTGGTGAGCTACGGCGTCTACCTATGGCACTGGCCGCTCTATCTGCTGTTGTCGCCCGAGCGGACTGGGGTCGAGGGAGTCCGACTCACCGCGATCCGGATCGCGGCCAGCCTGGGCGTCGCGGTGGTCTCGTACTTCGCACTCGAGCGGCCGATTCGCAGGGGCGCGCTGTCTTCCCGGCTGATGGCGGGGGCGGGCGTGGCGAGCACGGTGCTGGTGGCCGTCACGCTGGTGGCCGTCACACGCACGCCTGCCCGCGACCTCGCCAACAGCGCCATGCTGATCCCCGTAGGAAGGGACCCGGACCTGCTGCTGGTGGGCGATTCGGTGGCCGAGAGCCTGGGACCGGCGCTGCGAGAGCGGGCTGCGGCCCGGGGTCTCGAAGCCGTCGCGCTGGGGAGCGGCGGCTGTCTGGTGATGGACAACGACGCCATCCGCTTCGGCAGCGGTCGAGTGCTTCAGCTCGGGCAGTGCGACGCGTTTCGCTCCCGATGGCGCTCGGTCGCCGCCGAGACCCATCCCCACGCGGTGCTCATCGTCGAGGCGGGCACCTTCCTCGGCGCCCGTCTGATCGAAGGGACCTGGCAGCAGCCCTGCACTCCCGGTTACGACTCCGCCTTCGAGAGCGACCTCTCCGAGGCGATCCGCTTCTTCGACCGGCACGGCGCGCGCACCGCCATCGTGACGGCGCCGATGGCGCTCGTCGAGGACACCACGGTTCAGTTCCGACGCCAGTCCGGCGCGCTCGACCCGGAAATCCTGCGGCCGCGCCTGGAGGCCGATGTGACCTGTCAGAACGAACTCCGGCGTTCCGTGGCGCGGGACACCGGTGCCGTCATCGTCGAGCTGAGCGAGTTCGTGTGCCCCGGCGGCCGCTGCATCCGGGAGATCGACGGCGTGCGCCTGCGGCGGGATGGCGTGCACTTCGAGCGCGGCGGGGCGCACCTCGTGGCGGACTGGCTGCTCGACCAGCTCTCGGCGCAGGGCCTGCTGTAGGGCGGCCGGTGGCGGTCGCCCCGGAACACGAGGCCGGCGCTGGCGATGGAAGGTTCGCCCGCCGCGGGCCTCCGTTTGGGATTGACATGACGCCTAGGTTGCCGGACACAGGAAAGGGGCTGAGCTTCCTACGCTCTCGCGAGCGCGCCGGTGATCGGCGCCGCGCGAAGCGGCTCCAAGTTGCGCGATCCTCACGATGTGGGTCGGACATCGCTTCGGTAGGCGATGTACGCGGGCCCGGTAGGCCGAGCGGAAGACCAGCAGCACCGCAGGAGATCGGTTCGATGCAACTCTCACGGCGGAAGCTTCTGCTGGCGGGCGGTGCGGGAGTGCTCGCCGCCCCGGGGCTGGCCTGGCTGGCCGTCGGCCAGCGGGGAGTCGAGACCGGTTCGCGCACGGACAGCGTGTGGATGGCCGGCGCCCCGACGATGCCGCCGGTGTCGCGCTTCGAGGGAGACCGAAAGGTCGACCTGGCGATCGTGGGAGGTGGCTACACGGGCCTCTCGTGCGCCTACTACGCCAGGCTCTTCCGCCCCGATTGGACGGTGGTGGTGCTCGAGTCTCACGCGCTCGCCTCGGGCGCAAGCTCCAGGAACTCCGGCGCGGTCTACGCGAAGCAGCTCGGCATCACCGACGCCGGCATGCCAGAGCGAGGGCTCAGCCGACTACGGCACTTCATCGAGGCGGAGCAGGTCGACTGCGATCTTGCTCCTGCATCGACCCTGACGCTGTTCGCGTCCAAGGGCGCGGCCGAGAAGGCCAGGTCCGAGCTCGAGCCCGGTGCCAGGTGGGTGTCTCCCGACGACCTCCGCCGACGAATCGGTAGCGACTACTACTCGGGCGGGGTCGATTCCCCGGGCTATTACCGCGTTCAGCCGGCGAAACTCGCGGTCGGCCACGCCCGGGCAGCACTACGCGTGGGAGTCGAGCTCTTCGAGGGTTCGCCGGCGCTCTCGATCGAGAGCGGAAGGCCCGCGCGAATCGCAACGCCGCGGGGTGAGCTGCTGGCCGACAACGTGGTCATCGCAACCAATGCGCACACGCCGCGGCTGGGCTTCTCTCGAAGCTCGATCTTTCCGGTCCATCAATACAGCTTCGCGACCCGCAAGCTGACACCGGAGGAGATCGGCGCGTTCGGCCTCGACCAGTGGATGCTTCGCTTCGAGCGGCGGCTGCTCCCGGTCACATTCAGCCTCACTCCCGAAGGGCACTTCTTCGTGCGGATCGTCCTCGGCTACGCAAGCCACGACTCGTGCGAGTGGACCGACATCGAGGGCGCGCAAGATCTGGCCAGGCGTATCTTCCAGCAGCGCTATCCGGCAATCGCGGATATCGGTCTGAGCCATGGATGGCATGGGGTTACGGGCCACACTGCGTTGGCGAAGCAGGTAGCCGGTGCGGTCGGAGACGGAAACATCCACCTGAGCGCCGCCTACAACGGCCTAGGCATCATGCCGGGTCACAACAACGGCTACCTGACGGCGTGCAGGATCACTGGACGCCGCGAGGACGATACCCGGTTCCTGACGGGGGTCACGGGGCAGCTCCCGCTCCCCGGCGAGTTCTACCGCAGCCTGGTCTTCAAGCCTCTCATGACGTTGATGAGGCCGGTCTGAGCGCCGGGACTGCAAATCCCGGCTGCCCTACCATCGCGTTCCGCAGGAATGAAAGGGGCGTCGAATGGACTGCGAACGGAAGCTGTCGGGTGGCCTCGTCGTGGACGGGACCGGTGACCCGGCGCGGCGCGCCGACGTCGCCATCGGTGGGGGTCGCATTCTCGCCGTCGGCGAGCTCGCCGCCATGGAGGCGGGGGAGACGGTCGATTGCACCGGCCGCGTCGTGACGCCCGGCTTCATCGACATCCACTCCCACTCGGACTTCCTCGTGCCCGGCGGCGACGGCAAGCGCCTGGTGGAGCCCTTCCTGCGCCAGGGGATGACCACGCTGGTCGGCGGCAACTGCGGCTTCAGTCCCGCGCCGCTCACGGAGAAGAACCGCAAGTCCACCCGCGAGAGCAGCCGCCTCATCGTGGACGACGAGATCGAGTCTCGCTGGGAGACCATGGACCAGTTCCTCGGCGCGCTCGAAGAAGGCGGCGTCCCGTTGAACGTCGCCGAGCTCGTCGGTCACGGGGCCGTGCGCGCCGCCGTGATGGGCGCTCTCGACCCGACTCCGCCCGATGCGGAGCAGCTGGCGGCCATGGAGCGACTGGCGCGCGAGGCACTCGATGCCGGCTGCGTCGGCGTCTCGACGGGGCTCGGGTACCCCCCCGGCATCTTCGCGCAGCACGAAGAGCTGGCGCAGGTCGCCGGCTGGGCCGCCGCCTCCGACAAGCTCTTCACCTCCCACGTGCGGGCCTATAGCTGGGTGAGCCCGGTGTTCCAGAGCGACCCCGAGGTGCTCCCCCACAACATCGAGGCGCTGGTGGAGGTAATGCGCGCCGCCCGCGAGGCCGGCGCGCGACTCCAGCTCAGCCATCTGATCTTCGTGGGCCGCCGCACCTGGGCGACCGCGGCGCGGGCCATCGCCGCCATCGAGCAGGAACGGGCGCAGGGCCTCGACGTGGCCTTCGACGCCTTCCCCTACACCGCGGGCAACACCACCGCGAGCGTGCTCTTTCCGCCCGAGATGCTGCCCCACCTGGAGACGATCCTCGGGGATCCCGAGCAGCTCGAGGGCGTGAAGGCCCTGGGCGCGCGCGTCTTCGAGCAGATCGGCTTCTATCTGGAGGATGTCCAGATCATGCGCGCCAACGCACCGCGCTTCGACGCGCTGGACGGCCTGTTCGTGGGAGAAGCCGCCAAGCGCATGGGTATGGACGTCTGGGAGTTCTACGCCCGACTGGTCGTCGAGAGCCACCGCAACGCGCGCGTGCTGAATCACACCTACAGCGGCCACGACGGCGAGGAGGACGCATTGCGGGCAGTGCTCGCCCACCCGCTGTGCTCGATCGAGACCGACACCTTCGTCACGGGCTGCGGGCACCAGAACCCGGC
>JBFGIM010000068.1:0-14765 GCA_041577695.1 Myxococcota bacterium
ATCTCGAGCGATCGCTGCGCGCGCTCGGCCTGGGGCCCCACATCCGAGCCCGACTGCTCGGCGTGGCGCTGGTGGACATCACCGATCCCTTCTGGCCGCGGGTCGCGGCTGTGAACGGCGACCGCATGTACTACGCGGCGAGCCTGCCGAAGATCGCGGTGATGCTGGCAGCCTTCCAGAAGGCCGAGGAGGGCCGGCTCGAGCTGACCCGTCCGGTGCGCGCCCAGCTGCGGCGCATGATCCGGCGCTCGTCGAATCCGGACGCCACGGCGCTGATGCACGCGGTCGGCAAGCCCTACATCGCCCGGGTACTCGCCTCTCCCCGCTACCGCCTCTACGACCCGCGCTACAACGGCGGGCTCTGGGTCGGGAAGGACTACGCCAAGGCCTCGGTGTGGAAGCGCGACCCGATGGCGAACCTGAGCCACGGAGCCACCGCCATGCAGGTGGCCCGCTTCTTCTACCTGCTCGAGCGAGGCGAGCTGGTCAGCTCCCGCGCCAGCCGGGAGATGAAGGAGCTGCTCTCGGAGAGCGACATCGACCACAAGTTCGTGAAGGGCCTGCACGGGGTCCGGCCCCAGGCGCGGATCTATCGCAAGTCCGGCACCTGGGAGCACCACCACGCCGACGGTGCGCTCATCGAGCGCAGCGACGGCGCCGCCTACATCGCGGTGGCGCTGATGGATGATACCCACGGCGCCGAGTGGCTGCCCCGCATCATCGTCACCCTCGACCGCCTGGTCGAGACCAGCCCGGCGGTTCCGGCCCGGATCCGCCGCTAGTCGGAGGCCGGGTGCAGCGAGTCGATCAGGGCCTGGATCTCGCCGGCCAGCGAGCGGTGGGCCTCGGCGGAGTTCACGCGTAGGACGTTCGAGAGCACCACCACCAGGTAGTGCAGCGAGCGCCCGTCCCGCTCGTCCTCGACGATGACGATCGAGTTGAGGTAGTTGCGGACGTTGCCCAGGTACTGCTGGCACTGGTAGCCGGGCTCCTCGCGGCAGCTGTAGAGCGAGCCGGACTTGTAGTAGACCGCCGCGTGGTCCAGGGCGGGGCTGCCGGCATAGCGCGACCGGGCATCGGTCAGGTAGAGCAGGCGCTTCAGCTCCCGGCTCGACCAGGCGTCGACCAGCTCGCCCTGCTCCATGCGCACCAGGAAGCGCATCAGCTCGCGGGCCGTCGCCAGGCTGTTGGTGCCCGGCACCCGGTTCTTGCCCTCGCGGGTGAAGAAGCTTCCCTGGCGCAGGCGCTCGGGGTCGATTCCGTTGCGGGCCAGGGGTGTCCAGATCGCGTCCAGGAAGATGCGCCGCAGCTGCGCCTTCGAGGTCCGCTCGAAGAACGCGGCCGCCGTGGCGTCGTCCACCGGGTATTCCTCGCCGTAGTGGTGGAAGAGCACGAGCTGCGCCATCAACACGCTGGCGGCGGCGTTGGAGCTGCTCGAGAGCATCCAGTCCAGGTAGGTCCACAGGTTTGCCACGTCGCCCGCCCGGAGCGGCCGCTTCTGGACGCGGTCGTCGCCGGGTTTCCAAAAGGGCACGACATGATGGTCGCGCTCGACGATTCCGTCGGCGCGGATCGCTGTGTCGCGAAGCGCGCGGGCGCGCTCACCCAGGTCGTCCGGGTAGCGATCTGCAAGGGCCTGGAACCACGCCAGCGCCACCACCACCTTGCCCACGCTGCCCGGGTTCTGCACGCGTGTGCCGTGGTGCTCGGCGTAGCGGGGCTGGGCCGGATCGCTCAGGTCGAGCAACGCCACCGCGTAGGCGGAGGCGTGTACGCCGAGCAGGCGGGTCAGGGCGGCGTCGAGGGTCGGGTCCGGCGGCGGCAGCTCGAAGTCCGACTGCCCGCTCAGGCGAAGCTCCACCTTCTCGGCCGGCAGCAACGCCCCGGGAGCCAGGCGCCTGGCGGACACCAGCTGCTCGCGCGCGCGGTAGTAGGCCTCGAGGCGGTGGATGCCGGTCTCCTCCCAGGCATCCAGGGGATAGGCGCCCGCCGCCGAGGCGCCCATGGCGACGGCAGCCGCTGCCGCGAGCACCCTCGCTCTCCTCATCGTGTCCTCCCCCGGATCGGGATCGCGTCCAGCCGCACCGGACGATCGTTGCGCGCGCGCGCGCTCGCGTCGAGCTCGCGAAGGTAGGCGCTGTGCTGGGCGCGCCGACTCTCGAGGAACGGCCGGATCTGGAAAAGCGCCAGCCGGCCCCGCCGGAACCCGAACTCGACGTCCGCCGGAAGTGGCCTGCCGCCGGGCCCGCGCAGCGCCGGGAACGACTCCACTGCGTCGGCCAGCTCGCGCAGCTGCAGGATCTCCGGGTCGGAGAGCAGGGCGCCGCGACCGCGGACGGGCTCGCTCCGTACCCCGCCGAACGGCGCCAGAAGCTTGCGCTCGCTCGCCGTCGCCTCCTCCAGCAGCCGCACCTGACCGTCGCTCCGGCGCACCCGGAGCGATTCGGCCTGCTGCCCCTCGACCACACCGCCGACGCCCTCGCTCACCGCGATGGTCAGCCAGCCGGGCGCACCGCTCTCCACGTCGGTGGTCACCAGCACGCCGGAGACCTCGGCTGGGAACGCGCGTTGCACCACCACCGCCGGCAGCACGTACTCGGGGCGGTCCACGTGATCCTGCCGCCAGGCCACGGCGCGCTCGGTGAACGGAGAGGCCCACACCCTGCGGATCGCGCGCAGGATGGCATCGCTTCCCACCACGTTCGGGACGGTCAGGTTCAGTCCCGCGCCGGTGAACCCGGGCAGATCCTCCACGTTGGTGTCGCTGCGCACGAACACGCCATAGCGACCGTCGGGTCCGAAGTGATCGCGCAAGGCGGTTCGCACCTGCGCCCGGAACACCGGGCCCGGGTCGGTGCGCTCGATCCAGCGCCGCAGGCGCTCGAGAAAGCGACTCCGCAACACCTTCTGGGTCTCGGGGTCGCCGCCCGCCCGTCCGATGGCATCGTAGTGAACCTTCATCCACTGGAAGGCCGGCGGTCCACCGGGCTCGATGGGCTGGTCGAGCAGGCGCCGGAAGGCGCCGAAGGGGATCACGAAACCGTCGGGCACCGCATCGCCGAAGTGGTGTCGCAGCTCGCCCAGGTTGGCGCCCTTGGGCCCGACGGTCCGGCCCGAGTCGTCGCTGCGCAGCTCCGACAGGGGGATCGGCGCGGTCGCGGAAAGGTCGAGCTTGACCAGATCGAGCTCGAGCAACCCTTCGGGCGGCGCCGCCTCGCGCTCGAAGCGCTCGTCCCATTCCGGGCCGTCGTCGGCGAGCTGGACCACGCCGCCCGGGCTCACCGCCAGGACCACCCGCGAGCCCAGTCGGCCGAGCACCTCGTCCTTGGCACTCCGACCCACCACCACGTTCGGGATGCCGAGGTTGCGCGCCAGCAGCTGGACGTGCGAGAGCACGCTGCCCTCGCCGCGTGTCAGGATGCCGGCCACCGGCGGCAGGTCTGCGGTCGTCTCCGGCAGCACGTAGATGCCCTCGGGATCGAAGCGCTGCGGCTCACCCCGGGGTGGAGGCAGGTGCAGCACGCCGCGCGCCAGGCCCGGGTTGAGCGCCCGCAAGGACGATCCCACCCGCTGTCCGAACAGCTCGTGGCGCACGCGGGCCAGCTGGTGGGCGTCGCGCACCAGCCCGTCGACGGTCTGGCCGTAGAAGAGCAGCGGGCTGCCGCGCAGTCGGTCCTGGGTGAAGAGCAGTGCCTGGTCCTCGATCGTCGCCAGCCGCGCTACCGCCTCGCCGAAGTGGAGGGCCAGCTGTCGATCCGCCCAACCCGGCGCTCGCGCCACGTAGTCCAGCTCGCGGCGATAGGTGCCGAGCCGGGGCTTCCCGTCCAGGCCGCTGAGGCTCGCCTTGAGCCCGGCGAGCTGGCGCAAGCCGATGAGGCCGGCTCCGTAGAGTCCCTCGCTGCTCCAGTCGAGCAGCCGCAGCTGCTTGCGGCGATCCAGGCCGTCGAGGCGCGCGATCAGCTCGGTGCCGGCCGCATAGGCCTCGCTCTCCACCGCGAGCGACAGCAGTAGCAGGTCGATGGCGACGGTCGGGTCCCCCACCCGCGCGAAGTGCTTGCGTATCAGACCCGAGAGTCGCGCCGCGCCCGCCAGGCGATCCTCGGGCACCTTCGCCTCGGCCAGGTACTCGCCCAGGCCGCGCAAGGCGACGGCCATCGGCTCTACGTCGACGACGTCGGCCATCGCCAGCGCGCTGCGCGGCAGGCCGCCCGGCGCGTAGAGCGTGTCGATCGACTTCGCGAGGCCGGCGTAGTCGCCCGCCAGGGCGGGCAGGCCGCGTGCCGCGGCGTGCTGGCGTACCCGCTCGGCGTCGCTCGGATCGGGCACGTTGTGGATCTTGGCGCGCAGGCGCTCGAAGGCGGGATCGCGCTCGGCGAGTCGCAGCGCCTGGGCGCGGACCGACGCCGCCGAGGTCGGGTCGCGCTGGAGCGGTAGCAGGCGCGCCGATTCGCGCAGCAGCAGGTAGCGCTCGGGCTCCAGCCAGGCCGGGTCGCGGAGCATCGCCAGCATCAGGCGGCGCGCTCCGGCCTCCTCGTCCTCCACCTGGAGGGCACCGCGGTAGGAGCGCGCGCCGCGGAAGATCCAGCCGTCGTCCCACGCGATCAGGAAGCGTTCGATCAGGATCTGGGCTAGCGCCTCGAGCTCCGGATCGTCGCCGACGAAGCGCTCGGGGTCGATCTCGGCCAGGACGTTCGCGATCTCGTAGCCGCCCTCGCGCAGGGCCCGGGCCCGATGGTTCCACTCGCCGTGCTGGATGCCGCCACCGTGGTCGTTGCAGGCGAAGGCGCGCGGCGGCAGCACCGAGCCGTCCTCGCAGAACCAGCGCACACGGCGGAACGGCCCGCGGGGCGACTGGACGAAGCCCTCGACCCACTGGCGCAGGGTCTCGGGCGCGGGCAGTTCCGCGCCCGACGCGACCGGCGCGCACAGCAGCGCGCACAGCAGCAGCGCCGGGAGCCCGGCTCTTTGCGACGAGGGAGACACCGCGTTCCGGCGGGCCTAGGGCCTCAAGCCGGCCACGGGAAGGGTCAGGCGCGTCACGCCGAAGCGCTCGTATGCGTTGAAGACGACGGTCGGGGTCCAGCCCGGCAGCTGAGAGAACTTGCGCATGATTCCGCTCATCGCCCCCGTGGCGTCCAGCACCCAGGGGTCGTCGCGGTCCTCGAACCAGAGCGTGACCATGTGGTTGCGGCCGTCGCTGTCCCGCTTCACCACCGCCCGGTAGATCTCACCGGGCTGGAAGCCGAACTCGCGCAGCAACTCGTAGGCGATCAGGTCGAGGCCGTCGCAGTCGTCTCCGTTGCGCTCGAGCAGCTCGGCGAAGGTCGGCCAGTGGTCGCGCGCGGGGTTGCGCTGATCGCGGTCGAAGCGGTAGTGGGTGCGCGCCTCGTCCTGGGCCCAGTCGTTGATCTTGCGGGCCAGCGCCTGGCGCTGATCGACCTGGAAGGCGCCCATCTTGCGGCGCAGCTCCCCGCTCAGATCTGCCTTGTGCTGCGAACTCTCCTGGGGCAGCGAAGGCCGCGTCTTCGGCTCGTCGCGCCGGGCGCGGGCCTGCCACTGCTCGACCTTCGGCACCCAGGAGTTGATCTCGGGATCGGCCTCACCAAAGAAGCCGAAACGGATCTCGTCACTCGTACCGACCTTGAACGCGCCCGTTGCGCACCCCAGCCAAATGAACGACGCGAGCGCGAGGGCTACCAGGGAGAGGTTCCGGAACGGCGAAGCCAGCAGCCGGGGCCGCTGAAGACGCCGCACGCCAGGAGTGATGTGTTGCATGCGGTTAAAGTAGTGCAGGGCGGCGGCCGGCTCCGCGGCGGGCAAGCTGGGCCCGGCGCACGCGCCGGGCCCAGCCACTCCGTCTCGAGCTAGTCGAGAGCGATCTCGAAGCCCTCGGTTGCCAGCTTCAGCTGGACGCCGGTCAGCTGCGCGCGCAGCGTGATGACCACGCCCTTGTCGTTCTGCATGCGGAGGAGCGAGCCTCCGGCGCCGGCGGCGGCGCCTACCTGGACGGCCGCGTAGCGGCCCTCGAAGTCGGCGAGCGACGCGAGGTTCTCCACGGGGCCCTCGGCGCGCACGCGGGCCGCGCCCAGGTCGAGCAGGCTGATGCCGCGGACCGAGAACGCGTGGTTCTCGCCCTCGTAGTTCAGGGTGCCCTCACCCCAGCTCAGGCCGATGCCCGCAGCGATCGAGGTGCTCTCCAGCTCCACGAACGGCGGCGGCGGTGCCTCGACGACCTCCACAGCCTCCACCTCGATCGGCGCTGCCATCGGCGGCGGCGGCGGGGGCGGCGGCGGTGCGGGCTCCATGGCCGGCGGCGGCGGGGGCGGCGGCGGCGGCGGCGGAACGATGATCTCTTCGGTGTCGGTCGGCTCGTCGGCTAAGGCGACCCACACCGGCGCGAACACGAGCGCAGTGGCGATGGCGATGATTCGTAGAATCAAGACGGACTCCTTCCGGTGAATGATCCGGTGTAACGCAATCACGGTGCTGGATCTCAGCGACCCAGGGTCTCCCGTGGGGGACATTATCAACGTCTCCGCGGCCGTCGCAACTCCGAACTCGCGGTTTCTCGCGCGGGCGGATCGAAAAAGACGCCCTTCCAGTCGGGGGCCGGGCCACCTACCGTAGTCGCTGGAGGGCCCCCATGCGACTCCGGCGCAGAACACCGTCGCGTTCCCGACCCGGTGGGGCGCGATTGGGCGCGCCCGGCATGGGTCGGTTCCGGCTGCCGCGCAGATCCTCCCCGGGCCGGCGCGCCGGCCGGCTCAAGCTCTGGCCGATCGTCCTGTTCGGACTCTTCTTCGTCTACTACTACGCCACCCATCAGGAGGAGGTGCCCATCACGGGCCGCACCCAGCTGGTGGACCTGAGCCTCGAGCAGGAGGCGGCCCTGGGCCTGCAGTCCTATCGTGAGATCCTGAGCGACGCGCGGGTGGTCGGGGGCGGTGCCGAGCTAGAGGCGATCCGCGAGATCGGCCGGCGCCTGGCCGCCGTGTCGGAGGACCCCGGCTTCGAGTGGGAGTTCAACCTGATCGACTCCGAGCAGGCCAACGCCTTTGCGCTGCCCGGCGGCAAGGTGGCGGTCTATGCCGGTCTGCTCCCGATCGCCGGGAACGCCGATGGCCTGGCCGTGGTGATGGGGCACGAGATCGCCCACGCGATCGCCCGCCACGGCGCCGAACGCATGGCGCACCAGAAGCTGACCCAGTTCGGGTCGATGGCCGTCGGCGTCGCGGTTGCGGAGATGGACCTCCAGACCCAGCAGATGGTGATGGGGGCCCTCGGCGTCGGCGCCCAGTACGGCGTGCTGCTGCCGTTCTCGCGCGAGCACGAATCAGAGGCGGATCGGATGGGATTGATCTATGCCGCGCGTGCCTGCTTCGATCCGCGCGAGGCGCCCGCCCTCTGGGAACGGATGGCGGCGGCGGCCGGTGGACGAGCGCCCGCGGAGTTCATGTCCACCCATCCGAGTCACGACACGCGGATCGACAACCTGCGCGCCTGGATGCCCGGGGCGCTCGAGATCCGTGAACGAAACTGTTCCGCAGCGGGGCGCTGACGCGCCGCCAACCAAGGAGGCCGAGCCGTGGGAATCCTCTCCTGGATCTTGATGGGACTGATCGTGGGCGTCCTGGCCAAGATGATCATGCCGGGCAAGGACCCGGGTGGCCTGATCGTGACCATCGCGATCGGGATCGCGGGCGCTTTCGTCGGCGGCTTCCTGGCCTCGGTCGTCGGGATCGGCGGCTTCAGCGGCTTCAACCTCGGGAGCCTGGTCACGGCCGTGGTCGGCGCCCTGGTGCTGCTCTTCGTCTACCGGCGCGTGGCCCGATGAGCCGAATTCGAGGCGGCGCCTGGGGTTGGCCAGCGCCGTTGCAGATTCCCCGCGTATCCGACGGGGAGCCCGGTCGCGCGAGATTGGTGTAACCCTTGTTACCCCGATGTGATATCGGGACACTCACAAGCAAGGCGTACCCTGGCCACGGACGGGGTGCGCCGCCCGGACAACCCGTGCCCCCCTCCTGGACGAGGGGGTCTGGCCTTCACAGAGGGCGGACCTCATGCGAGAACGAAAGCGCGTTTTCCTCGATTCGATCTTCGATGCGCTCAGCCTGGCGGCTCTCGCCGCGGCGTTGCTGGTGGTCATCTACGAGTTCGTCTACGGCGCAGGGGGTGGCATCCTGTCGAAGGACGGCCTGTATCGGACGATACGCATCCTGCTCAGCACCGAGACGGCAGGGCTCATCTTCTTCGGCTCGGTCGGAACCTGGATCGCCATCCAGATCATCCGCCCCGCGCAACGGGTCGGACCGCGCCGGCTCGGCTAGACCCGCCCGCGGGCTCAGAACTCGGGAATATCCGTCACGATCAGGTTGGTGAGCGCCTCGCGCGCATGCTCGACCGTGAGCTCCGGTTCCTGGCCGTCGAATCCGCACGCCGCCAGCACGTGCTCCACGATGAAGCGCGGGTGGTAGCCCGACGGCGCCGTGCCGGTCTTCGGGTAGAAGACCTCGAGCAGATAGCGAAGCAGGTCCTGGGGCACCTGGAGGTTGTGGGCCGCTGCCACGCGCTGGAAGATCTTGGTGTAGTCGTCCGCCGTCGGCGCCGGCACCCTCACCTTGTAGTGGACGCGGCGCATGGCGGCCTCATCCATCATCTCGGTGGGCTCCATGTTGGTGGAGAAGATCACCAGCTGGTCGAACGGCATGCGCAGCTTCTTCCCGGTGCGCAGCGTCATGAAGTCGACGCGGCGCTCGAGCGGCAGGATCCAGCGGTTCAGCAGGTCGCGGGCCGGCACGCGCTGGCGACCGAAGTCGTCGATGATGAAGATGCCGCCGGTGGCCTTGATGTGGGCCGGGGCCTCGTAGTACTTGGACACCGGGTCGTAGGTGAGGTCGAGCATCTCCATGGTCAGCTCGCCGCCGGTCATGACGACCGGCCGCCGACAGCAGGCCCAGCGCGGGTCGAGGGCGGGGCCGCTCCCGTTGCCGCTCTGTAGCTCGGCCTCCCGGTGGATGGCCGGGTCGAAGACGGTGATGATCTGGCCGTCCGCCTCGACGCAGTGGGGAATGAACACGGTGGACTGGAACGCGTCCGCCAGGGCCTCGGCCACCGAGGTCTTTCCGTTGCCGCTGGGTCCGTAGATCAGGATCGACTTGCCGGAGTTCACCGCCGGGCCGAGCCGGCGGCGGATCTCGTCCGGGATCACCAGGTGCGCCAGGGCCCGTTCGAGGGTCGCGATGCTCACGGCCTCGCCGGAGAGCTCGTCCTTCATGATCTGGGCCTGGTAATCGGCGATCGGTACCGGAGCCGGACCGGTGTACTGCGATTGGGAGAGCGCGTCGAGAGCCCAGTGGCGACCGCGGTCGGTCAGGTTGTATCGGTAGGTCTGGTCGTCCGAGGTGGTGCCGAGGATCTCGGCCAGCCGCTTCTGCTTCGCTTCCTGGAGGATCTGGTCCACCACCATCGGTGACAGCTTGACGTACTGCGACATCTGGTGCGGGGTTTCGAGGCCCGTCACGTAGAGCGTCTTCAACAGCAGGTTGAGCAGGAACTGCCCGTCGAGCTTGGTGTCGGCGATGTTCTCCGGCTCGGCCGGCGCCTCACTCAGGATGCTCGAGATCTCCTCGCGACTGATCAGCCGCAGCGCCAGCAGGTTGTCGACGAAGGAGCCGCCGGCCACCTTCTGATGGCGTTCTGCTTCGGTGGCCTGCTCTTCGGAGATCAATCCACGATCGATCAGGAGCTGATTCAGGGACATGCATGCCTCCGGTCTTGGATACAGGACGCTGTGCGGATGGCCGAGACGCGCCCCATCGACGGTGCTATCGACTCATCCCGGGGGGAACTTGAATGGGGGACCAGTTGGTTTCGGGCCATCCGACGCGATCGCCGCGTGAGATTCTTCTGCAGGCGCCCGGTGGTGTCAACCAGCCGCGTAGCCCTCGGCCGGCCGCCAGATGAGGAATTCACTTCCCATTCCCTGCACTTCGGTACCCCCCCGCCGTGGGGGGCGGCCGGCAGCTGCGAGCGGGGCCCGCCCGGCGTGGCACGGGGCCTGCAAATCCCACCGGCCGATGGTCCTACGCCTCGCAAGCCTGTGTGCCCTGCTGGGTGGATTGTGGCTGGGCGCCCCGCCGGCGGTCCGGGCCGCGGACTTCCGCGAGGAGCTCGATTTCGGTCCCGAGTTCAGCCTCGGGCCGCGCGTGCTCCAGGCCCTCGGTCGGGCGCTCGCCCCCGGGCCCGAGCTCACCGAAGCCGACGAGATCGCCAACCCCTCGGGCTGGTCCGACGCGCTGACGGTCGACCTGCCGGTGAACCAATCGCTGCTGACCCTGGTCCCCACCGGCGTCAACGCGTTCCAGATCCTGACCGTGCGGGTGAGCAACCTCCCGGTTCCGGTGGCCGGGGTGGTCCTCGTCGAGAGCAAGGCGATCGACGCCCAGCTCGGGCCCAGCCTGCGCCGCACGCTTTCCTACACGACGGACTCGGTCGCCGTGGACTACCGGGTCTCCGATTTCGACAACGACTTCCCCGAATTCGACGCGACCGGCTTCGACCGCTTCGAGCTCGATCCGTTCACCCTGCCCAGCGCGGCCCTCGGCGGCGCCGTGGCCGACTTCCGCCTGGAGATGGATCGGCCCGTGCCCGATCCGAAGGGCCCGAAGGTCTTCGAGCGCCTCGGCGCCACCGTCTCCGTTCCGGTCGAGCTGACGCTGAGCGACGAGATCGCCGATCCCGAGAATCTCGACGGCGGACTGCTGATCGACGTCAATCCCGACACCGGGCAGCTCAGCATCACCGAGTCCTCGAACGAATCGCCGCAGATCGTGCGGCTCGCAGTCGAGAACATCGCGTTGGCCGCGGCGAACCGGCGCATCATCGGTGTGGTGGTGCTCTCGAACGGACTGGTGGATCCGGCGACCTCCGATCCCACGACCCGCACCATCTCCTTCGCGGACGACGCCGTCTTCGTGGAGTACGCGGTGGACGACGTCGCGGGCGGCGACACCTTCCAGTTCCAGGCGGGAGGGGTGGATCGGCTGCGCCTGGTCGTGCCCGAGCCCGCGGCCGGGATCGCGCAGCTGGCCGGGGCGCTGGCGCTGGCCGTGCTCGCCGTCGGACGCAGGCGGTCGCGCTAGCCGCCGACGTGCACCAGCACCTCGCGCTCGCCGCCGCGGTGGCGGTGCTCCCACAGGAAGATGCCCTGCCAGTTCCCCAGCCCCAGCCGTCCCTCCAGCACGGGTACGGCCAGCGAGGTGGCGGTGAGCGCCGCCTTGATGTGGGCCGGCATGTCGTCGGGACCCTCGAGGGTGTGGGTGTAGAGCGGGTCCTGCTCGGGGACGAGCCGGTCGAGCCAGGCTTCCAGATCGCGCTGCGCCGAGGGGTCGGCGTTCTCCTGGATCACCAGGCTCGCCGAGGTGTGCCGCACGAAGACGGTGCAGAGCCCCTCGCGAACCCCTGCCTGCGCCACCACTCGCTGGACACCGTCCGAGATCTCGTGCAGGCCCCGACCGCTCACGGGGATGCGCAGTCGCACGACGGCCACGCGTCTACGAATCCCCGCCCGTCCAGCTCGCCGTCAATCTCAGGCTCGGCGTGTCCGCGCGCGACTCGGTCTCTTCGAACAGGCGGCGGTAGCCGGTCGATCGCAGCAGCCAGGCGCCGTTCACCTTGACGTACTCGTCGCTGTAGATCGCGGCGCCGCGCAGGGTGATCTGGGAGCGGGTGTCGATCAGCACGTCGTCCAGCGCCCAGAGCCCGCGCGCCGCGTCGTCGCCGAGCAGCTCGATCTCCGGTTGGTGGACCCGGTGGGCCGTCAGCAGCTGCGACGAGCCCAGCGCCTTCTCCAGGAAGGCCATGATGGCGTCGCGTCCCCGGAAGTCGAACTTGCCGTCGCCGTAGGACACCTCGGCATCCTCGGTGAAGCAGGTCGCCAGCGCCGCCCACTCCTTGCAGTCCAGGTGGCGCAGGTAGCGGTACTTGAGCTGCTTGATGGCTTCCAACTCTCGCCATTCTTCGCTCACGAGCGTTCCTCCCCGACCGACAGCAGGATCATCGTGACCGTCCCGTCCGTCTTGATGGTGACGCGCGTGACGCGATTGCCCTTGCGCGTGCGGATCTCGTGGTCGCCCCGGTGACTCTCGTTGAACTCCTCTTCCCAGCCCTCGCTCGCCAGGGCTTCGCGGTAGTAGTCGAACACGTATGCCGAATCGGCACCGGTCCTGAGGTGGACCACCTGTCCGCGGCCGGGCGCCGACAGCGAGCTCTGGGGCTCGCTGCCCGAGTAGATCGGCACGTCGTCGGGGAAGTCGGTGGGCAGCTGGCCAGGTCCGCCGAACTCGGCCTCGAAGCGCCCGCCGTCGTACTCGAGCTCGGCCACCCGCGGTCCGGGAGCGGCGACGACCCGGGCGGGCTCCGGCGGGGCGTTGCCGCTGGCTTCGGAGTCGTCGGCGGCTGCGGTGGGCGCCCCGTCGTCGGCGTCGGACGTGGCTTCCGGCGGCGGCGCCGGCGCCGGATCGCACGCGAGTGCGACACACAGCGCCGGCCCCAATGCGATTCGCAGCAAGGCTCGCCGGGACACGTGGCAGAACGTGGTCGTCAGGGAAACTCTCCTCGGATCGGCTACGAATCCTACCCGAGGTACCGTCGCGATGCCGGAGATCCGGACGTCGCATGGGGGGCGCGTGAACAGCCGAAGTCGGGAAGTTGCGGGAATCCGCCGCGCGCGTGCAGTGCGGGGCGCCTTCCAGGTGTGTGCGGGCGTCGCGGCCGCGCTGCTCGGCCTCGCCTCCGCGGCTTGCGATCGATCGGCCGACGTCGACACCGATCGCGCAGCCGAGGCGGAGCCCGAGCGGCCCGGGCCGGCGACGGCGCAGTGGGATCTGGTCGACAACCTCCGCGAGGACCGGGCCGCGCCCCGGCATGCCTCGGACGGCGGCGGCCGCGCCTGGCTGCTGGGCGCCGAAGCGACGCCCAGCGTCCATGCCGGCGAACGGCGCGGCTGGAGCTTCGTATACGAGGCGGGCGAGCTGGGCGTCGAGGCCGGCGGCTCGGTCTACTTCGCGGTGTCGCCCTTCTTCGGCTGGAGTCCGCCACAGAACCGCAATCCCGGGGCGCCGGGCTTCACGCGGGTGAGCAGCGAGGTCGAGGGGGTCGAGGTGACGACCCGCATGTGGAGCCCCCCGTACGTGATGCAGATCGAGATCGGCGGTCGCGCACTCGCCGCTGGCGATCAGCTGCGCGTGGAGTACGGAAGCGGTGCCCTCGGTGCGATCTCCGACCGCTACGCCGAACGCGGTGAGTGGTTCCGCTTCGCCGTGGACGGCGACGGCGACGGCGTGCGCGAATGGCTGGCCGATTCGATCGCGGTGAACGTGACCGCCGGGCCCGCGGCGCGCCTGCTGCTGCACCTGCCTTCGACCGCGCGGCCGGGCGCCACGGTGTCGCTGGTGGTGGCCGCCCTCGACGCCACCGGCAACGCCGGCGTCGATGCCGCGGGGCCGCTGCGCTTCCCGGATCCGCCGGCCGGGCTGGACCTGCCCGTCGCTGCCGCGCTCGGGCCCGACGGTCTGGCGCGGGTCGACGTGGTGGTGCGCGAGCCCGGCACCTACCGGCTCGTGGCCGAGGGTCCCGGCGGCCTGGGCGGCCAGAGCAATCCGATGTGGGTGCTCGAGAACGCGCCGTCGCTCCTCTGGGGCGACCTGCACGGACACTCCAACTACTCGGACGGCACCGGCCTGCCGGAGGACTACTTCCGCTACGCGCGCGACGTGGCCCGGCTCGACGTGGTGTCGCTCACCGACCACGACCACTGGGGCATCCCCTTCCTCGACGAGCGCCCGGAGCGCTGGGCCGAGATCCAACGCCAGGTGGAGCGCTTCCACGAACCGGGCCGCTTCGTCACGCTGTTGGGCTTCGAGTGGACCAGCTGGATCTACGGACACCGGCACGTGCTCTACTTCGATCGCGAGGGTCCGCTGCTGAGCTCGATCGACCCGGCCACCGAGTCGCCCCGGCAGCTGTGGGAGGCGCTGCGCGGACGGCGGGCCATGACCTTCGCCCACCACTCGGCCGGGGGACCGATCGCGACCGACTGGTCGATTCCGCCCGACCCGGAGCTCGAGCCCCTGACCGAGATCGTCTCGGTGCACGGCAGCAGCGAGTCGCCCGACACCCCGATGCCGATCTACCAGCCGGTCGAGGGCAACTGGGTTCGCGACGCCCTGGGTCGCGGCTACCGTCTCGGCTTCGTCGGCAGCGGAGACTCGCACGATGGCCACCCCGGTCTGGCCCACCTGGCGGCGCCGAGCGGCGGCATGGCCGGCATCTGGAGCACGGCCCACAGCCGCGACGCGGTGCTAGAGGCGCTGCGCGCGCGGCGCGTCTACGCCACCAACGGCCCTCGCATCGTGCTGCTGGCGTCCCTGGGCGGAAGGCCCATGGGCGCCCGGGTGCCGCCGACCGCGCCGGGCGAGGAGCCGCCGGACCTCACCATCCGGGCGCTCGGTGAGCGGGCGTTGACGAGCGTGGATGTCGTGCACAACGGGGCCGTCGTGGACCGCGTCCCCTGTGAAGGCCGTCGCGAGGTGACCGTGCGCTGGAGCGCCGCGCCGCTGCGGGACGGCGACTATCTGTACGTGAGGGTGATCCAGGAGGACGAGGGAGCCGCGTGGTCGAGCCCCTTCTTCGTCGGCGGAGACGGCTAGCGCCCGACCGCCACCTTGCGCAGCTGCTCGGAGAAGGTGGCGACGTCGCGGGCCGGC
>JBFGIM010000069.1:0-14757 GCA_041577695.1 Myxococcota bacterium
GCAGCACCACGTCCGTGTGCGCGCCGGAATCGGGCTCGCCGTGGTTGGTAGCGGCGGTGGCGAAGGCGGCGGACAGGCCGTCGCCGCTCACCGCGGCGGGACCGCTCGCGCCGTCGAGCTCGCTGCCCAGGCTGATGCGCTCGACCGACCCGGTGTGGCGATCGAAGCGGAACACGTCCTCGAGCGCGAGCGAGTCGTCGGGCACCAGGTTGGTCGCGTGCGAGCGGAACACGCCGTAGCGGCCGTCGCCCGAGAGGGACGGACCACTGGAGTCGCCGTTGCCCTGGACGCGTCCGCTGCTCGCGGACACCAGCCGCACGCTGCCGTCGCTGCGGTCCACCATCAGTACGTCGGAGGCCGTGTTGCCGTCGGCGCCGCTGGGCAGCAGCTCGACGGCGGCCGCGTCGACGGTGAAGATCACGAAGCGGCCGTCATCGCTCACATCCGGCTGCGAGCTGTGGCCACCGGCCTCGACCAGCATGCCGCCCTGGCTCCGCACGTTCACGCGCACCGTGGCGATGGCCCCGGCTTCGTCGAAGATGCCGTCGGCGTCCACGTCGCGGTCGTGCAGGAAGATGTCGTCCTTGGCATTGCCGTCGGCTGCAACCAGGTCGGGGGCCGCCGAGACGAAGGCCACGAAACGGCCGTCGGCGCTCATGGCCGGCGCGCCCGATGCGCCGGTGGCCTGGCTCCCATCGCTGGCGACGCTGACGCGCACGGTGGCGATCTCGCCCATCTCGTCGAAGACGCCGTCGCGGTCGGGGTCGCGGTCGTGGACGAAGACGTCGCGCACCCCGTTGCTGTCACCGGCGACCAGGTTGCCGGCGTCCGAGGAGAAGGCGACGTGGCGGGCGTCATGGCTGACCGCCGCCTCGAAGGAGTCGCCATCGGCCAGGTCGGCGTCTCCGCTGATGCTCATCAGGTGGGTCGCGCCACCCGGCCCCAGCTCGCGCAGGTAGATCTGGCGCGCCCCGACCCCCAGGAAGGCCTCGAGCACGATCTGGGCATCGGCGGTCGCCACGATCGAGCCGGGCGAGCCCGAGGTCGAGACCACGGTGACGTCGAAGGTCCCGATGGGGTTGGTCTGGCCCGCGGCCAGCGGCGGATCGATCGAGGTGATCGACCCCATCAGGGTGACGGTGCTGCCGGGTCCCAGCGGGTCCGGCGAGGGCGGGATCGGCGGGCAGACCTCCGCGGGCGGCCCGCCCGGGCAGATCAGGTAGGTCCCCTCGAGCTGGATCGTGAGGCCCGATCCGGAGACGGTGCCGGTCCAGGTGCCGGTGGTGCCGTTGACACCGGTGCCCGTGAGCTGGATCGCGAGCGTGCCAGGGTTCGCGCCGGCGAGTCCGCCGCCGAAGACGACCGGGCCCGCGAGCGTGCCGGCCTGGTTCTGGAACAGGAAGTCCAGCGCCCCGCCGGTGGCCTCGGCCGTGCCGAGCTCGACCCGCTCGGGCAGCAGCGGCGTCACCAGGTCCGTCGCCAGCGACTCGTAGGCCACCGCGTAACCATCTCCGGCCAATGCGGGACGGAACGAATCGGCGTTGGCGCCCACGAGCGGGGCCGACTCGCTGGCGAGGCGGACCGCGCCGCTGGCGGCGTCGGTGACGAGAATGCTCTGGGCCAGGACGGTCGCGCCGGGGACCAGGTTCGCGGCCCTGGACTCGAAGGCCACCGACGCTCCCAGCGCATCGACCGAAGGCGCGCCCGAGTCGTCGTCGCCCTCTACGCCGCCCGCTTCGGTCTGGCTCATGCGGCGGTTGGAGCGCGGTCCCTCGTCGGCCTCGAAGGTCCGGAACAGCACCGAGGAGTCGGTGATGGCGTGCACCTCGCTGCCGACCACGGGTCGCGGATCGGCGCTGACCCAGGGCGTGGGGGTGAGCGCCGCCCCGGTCGCGGTGTCGAAGACGCGCGAGATGCCGTCCATGGTGTCGCCGTCGCCGTTGCGGTCGAGGAAGCCGTCGCGCGCCTCGGACTGCGGGAAGGCGATCAGGTTGCCGGAGGCCACCAGCGCGGGCCGCTCGGGCGACGCAGTCACCTCCACCATCGCCATGTTGGTGTCGGTGACGATGTTGGTATCGACGTTGGTCGCCGACGCGATCAGGTCGGTGGAGACCACGTCGCCGTCCTGGTTGATCTCGCCGACGATGGTCTCGTCCGACGCGATCGCCACCGTCTCGGCGGTGCTGCGCAGCCCCAGCAGCGGGCTGGCGGTCTGGACCTGGACGGTCGTCAGGAACGGGATCCGCACCGGCCCGCGCCCGCCGTCCATCAGGTCCACCGGGTCGATCTGGCTCGGGGTGCCGGCGAAGCAGGGGAAGACCGGCAGCGACGTAGCGGGATCCACGGCGGTGATGCGCGCAATCGAACGCAGCACGTCGGCGGTCACCAGGATCGTGATCGGGTCGAGCTTGCGCTGGATGGGCGGGATCGGCGCCCCGAAGTGGCTGAACGCGCTGAGGGCGCTGTTGCCCGGAATGCAGCCGTTGGCCAGGCTCTGGAACTTGATCAGCGTGGCGACCGGCGCGCCCGGCTCGGCCAGCAGGGCGTTCCCGTAGGACCAGGGCACCAGCAGGGCGCCGTTGCCGGCGATCGCACCCACCAGCTCGGGAAGACTGGTCGCTCCGCTCGAGTCGGGCACGGGTACCACGTTCGGCAAGGGCACGATGGTGAGCCGGCCGAAGACGGTGTCGGGAACGCGATCGGTGCAGGACGAGGTGGGCTGGTTCAGCTCCGAGATGTCGACCACCTGGATGACGGTGTCCCCGGCGCCGAGATCGACGGTCCGCTCGACCCGCACCCGCACCGGACCGGTGAGCTGGATCCCTCCCTGGGTGGCGCGGGTGTCGGGCACCGGGAAGCGCAGACCGTCGCAGCTAGACGGCTCCACCAGACCGGGCAGCCCGCAGATGACCGGCTCCAGCGTGGACGAGGCCACTTCGATCGTGGTGTTGACGCCGGTCGGCGGCTCGAAGTCGAGGAAGACCCGGTTCTCGCTCGGAACGTCCGAGAAGCCGAGCTGCGCAGGAAGGCAGCCCTGGTCGGCGAAGAGCGTGAGGACGTCGCCGGGGCCCGCAACGGGACGGTCGACCAGGCCGTCCAGCGACCGATACGGCTGCACGACACGCGGCGTGATGTTGCACGCACCCGCCCACGCCTCGACCGCAAGCGCGGACGAGAGCAATGTCGCAAGGGCGAGCCCGAGAGTGGCTCGGTGGAGATACCGTCGCATACATGGACCTCGCGCCGCTTGAAGTCTCGACCGCGCGACGGTTCGTCGGACTCCGCGATATCGCAACTGGATTCGGTCGCTATTTCACTCCCTTTCGAGGCTGCCGTCAATTGGCTTGGCGCCGCGCATGGCTGGTCCTACCACTCACGAGACGGCACGCGGATGGCAGTGGATCGGCATGTAGCCCCCCAGCGGGGCGCATCCGCTGTCTATTCCTGCATGCGGATATTTCTCAGTCGGCACGCCCTTCCTCGAGGCGCTTCAGGTCGAGATCGAGACCGAGTTCGCGGAACAGGCGCCGGCCCTGCTCCAGGTGCTCGGAAGCGCTCAGCTCCTCGAGGCGGTCGTTCCCGAGACGCAGCCCGATCTCGCGGTGGAGACGGCCGAGCTCGGGCCTCAGGCCCAGGGCCCGCGCCCGCTCGAGGCCCCGACTCCAGTGCCGCATCGCGGCGGCGGAACGGCCGTGGAGCCAGGCGTGCCGGCCGCGCAGGCGATCGATCTCGGCACCCCGGTAGACGATCTTGGACACGACCCGCGACGCCGCCCGCCCGCTCGCGCGGGCGCGGCGTTCCCGGCGCCGCCGCTCGCCGCGATCGCCGCTGCCCAGCACCCCCTCGAGCGCCACCAGGTCGTTCAGGTAGCGCGCCTTCAGGTAGCTGCTCATGTGCCAGGCCGAGGCCGGCCCGATCCGCGCGGCGATGTCGCTGGCGCGCGCGAGCGAGGCGTCGGCGGCCTCGCGATCGCCGTCCACCAGCTCGGCCTCACCGCGCCAGCCGAGCGCGACCATGTGCAGCGCGTCCTGCGGATTCGATTCGTAGTAGCGATCCGCCGCCTGGCGCGCCTCGGGGAGGTTGCGCTGCTCGAGCTGGAGCAGCGTGTCCACCGCCAGGTGCTGGACCTGGGCGTTCTCGTACTCGTAGCCCTCCCACATCCGATCCACCTGCTCGATCCGCTCGCGCGCGGCGTCGAACTCGCCCCGGCGCGCGTGCTTCTCGGCCAGCAGGCCCAGGTAGGTATTGACCTCCCAGAGCCGACCCTCGCGCATGCCCTGCTCGAGGGTCGCGTCGTCGATCTCGTACTCCTCCGACCAGTCGCCCTCCAGCAGGAAGTGCAGGAAGCGCATGCACCGGTAGTAGATGTGGAGGTCCTGCGCGCCGGTCTGCTCGATCACGTCCCCGGCGATGTCGAGGAAGCGGCGCCCCAGGGCGAAGGAGATGCCGCCGTAGGAGAAGATCCCGGTCGCCCCGGAGTACATCCCGCCCGAGTCGGGAATGCTCGCAGGGTCCACCCGCGCCAGCCGCCGCAGGGTCGCCATCGTGTCGTAGACGAAGCGAGTGGGGGCCGAGGTGGTCTGGGTGAGTGCGCGGCGGAACATCAGCTCGATCAGCTCGCGCTGGAACGCGGTCGCCGGCGGTCGGGCGCGACGCTCGGGGAGCAGGTAGAGCCGCGCCAGGATCGCGACCATGTCCCAGGCGAAGCGCGCGGTGAGGACCACGTGGCTCTCCGGAACCGGCTGCCCCAGGAACTGGAGCGCCCGGTCGAAGTGCTGGGCGGATTCGTCGTCGTGGCCGCCGCGGTTGTAGAGCGCCAGCGCGATGCTGCGCTCGAGCCGCGCCTTCTTGGCCGGATCGCCCCCTTCGCCGTGCATCTCGAAGTAGAGCCGCGAGGCCTCGCGGAAGAAGTGCAACGCCTCGATCGAGGCGGCCGAACGCGCCGCCTCGTCGCCGGCGCGGAACAGCGACTCTTCGGCGCGCTCCGGGTCGCGCCCGAGGCTGAAGTGATAGGCGAGCATGGCGTGGTAGCCGGGTACGTTCTCGGTGAGCGCCCCCTCGATCGCCTCACCCACCCGTCGGTGGAGCTCTTCGCGGCGCGCCATCAGCAGCGAGTCGTAGACCACTTCCTGGATCAGCGGATGGGCGAAGGCGTGCTCGATCCCCTGCAACCGATCCCAGGAGACCAGGAACTGGGCGTCCACCATCTCGTCGATGCAGCGCACCAGCTCGTCCTTGTCCTCGAAGATCTGGAGCAGCACCTGCTGGTGGAAGCTCCGGCCCACCACCGAGGCCACCTGGAGGATCTCCCGCTTGCGCGTCTCCAGCCGATCGACGCGCGCCATGATGACTTCCTGGACGGTGCCCGGGATCACGGCGTGGTGGATCTTCTCGGTGGCGCGGAAGCTGCCGTCGACGTACTCGACGGCGCCCTCCTCGATCAGCGAGCGCACCACCTCCTCGACGTAGAACGGGTTGCCGCCGGTCTTCTCGACGATGAGCTGGCGGGTCCGATGGGGGATCTCCGCGTGCTTGAACAGGTTGTGGATCAGCTGCCGGGCGGCGTCCGGTCCCAGCGGCTCCAGCGCCAGCTCCACACTCGCGTCGGCGTAGCGGGTGCGCGCCGTCTCCAGGATCCGACCCGAGGTGTTGGGGAAGCCCGGGCGCGCGACGTTGAGGAACAGGATCGGGTGGCTCGCCGTCAGTGCCAGGAGCGACTCGAGCAGCTCGACCGACGAGAGGTCGGCCCAGTGCAGATCGTCGAACACCACCACCACCGGGCGCTCGCTCGCCTGCCGCCCGAGCAGCTCCGCCAGGCTGCGCCGCACCAGCCGGTCCACCGTCTCGCCGGGGATGGCGTCGACGCGCGCGCGCTGCTCCGGGTCGAGCCGCAGCCCCATCACGGTGGCGAGCAACGGGTAGATCTCGCCGCCCGCATCGGGCAGCAGGCGCGCCACCGAGGCCTCCACCTTCGCCACCATCTCCGGCTCGGAGTCCGCGTCGGTGATGTCGGCCCAGGAACGCAACAGATCGCCGAAGGGGTGGTAGCTGAGCTGCTGGCCGACCGAGATCGAGCGGGCCTCGAGCCAGTTGAACGCCTGCGCCTGCTCGCTCGCCATCACTTCGGCCGTGAGCCGGGACTTCCCTATCCCCGCCTCCGCGACGATGCTGGCGATGGATCCGGTTCCCGCGGCGAGCGCCGCCAGCCGCTCGCGCAGCTGGCTCACCTCCGCCTCGCGCCCGACCAGCTCGGAGAAGACCTGACGCTCGATGCCGGCCCGCCGGCGGTGGAGCTGCTCCTGGGTCGAGAGCAGCTCGAAGGCCGGGATCTCCTCGGCGCGCCCGGGCAGCCGGATCGCGTCGACCGGTTGGTAGTCGAAGTGCTCCTCGGTCCAGCGGCGGGTGTCGGGTCCGACGTAGATCGCGCCCGAAGGCGACAGGTCCTTGAGGTGGTCGGCCACGTCCACCGGGTCGCCCATCACCGCGAACTCCCGGATCAGCGGGCCGCTGATCTCGCCCGCGATGCCGAGGCCGGTGTGGATGCCGCTGTGGACGCCCAACGGCGTTTCGAGCTGGCGCTCCTGGTTCAGCTCCTCGACCCGACGGCGCATCTCGATGGCCGCGTTCACCGCGGCGCGCGGCGCGTCCTCGATCGCCTCGGGTACGCCGAAGAGCGCCATCACACAGTCGCCCAGGTATTTGTCGACGGTGCCGCCGTGCTTGCGGGCGATCGTATCGAGCAGCTCCAGACACTCGGCCACGATGGGGTAGGCGCGCTCGGCTCCCAGCCGCTCGGTCATGGCGGTGAAGCCGGTGATGTCGGCGAAGAGGATCGTGGAGCGGCGGCGCTCGGCCTCACTCGAACGCTCGCGGCCCGCGTCGCGGTCGGTCTCGGATCGCAGCGCGGGCGCCAGGAACGACGCGAGCACGATGCGTCCCGGATTGCCCCCGGCGCGCGCTTCGATCAGCGCACACACTTCGGGCGACGCTTCCTGGGCGGGCAGCAGTGCCTCCACCAGCCGGCGCTGCTCGGGCGGAGCGAGCGGCGCCAGGACGATCGCATCGCTGCGTTCGGGAGGGAGCCCCGCGAGCCCCGCCGCCAGGGCGGGCGCCTCCGTTCGTCCGGTCAGCAGGAAGAGCACGGGATGGTCGGCGGCGAGTCCGATCAACCGCGCCAGGACCTCCAGCGTGACCGCATCGAGCCACTGGAGATCCTCGATCACCACCAGCTGCGGCGCGCGACGCGCGTTGGCGCCGAGCAGGCGCAGCAGGGCGTCGGCGGCGCGTTCGACCAGATCTCCGGCGTCGGCGGCGCGTTCGACCAGATCTCCGGCGTCGGCGCCCGCGCCCCGGCGCGAGGCCTCCAACACCGCGGCGAGCGCGTCCGCGTCGCCGGGATGGGCCGCCCCCAGCGCGTCGAGCCGCCGCGCGATCTCGGTGACCGGATCGGGCGCGTCCTCCGCGTCGGCGAGCCAGGCGCGCAGCAGCTCGGCAACCGGATGGAACGCGCGATCGGCGTGGGTGGCGCGGCCGCGGGCCTGGAGCGTCGCCACGCCCTCCAGCGCATCCTCCGCACCCAGATCGGCCAGCAGTCGCGACTTGCCGCTCCCCTCTTCGCCGATCAGGCGCACCACCCCGCCACGTCCGCCCCGCAGTGCGACGACGTGGGCGCGGAGCCGGTCGAGCTCGGCATCCAGACCGACGCGATCGCAATAGGCGCGGTGGTCGGCGCCCAGGCGACCGGTGCGACCCACCTCTCGTGCGACCAGCAGCTCCTGGGCCGCAACAGGAGCCTCCAGGCCCTTGAGGGCCAGCGGCTCCATGGCGCGGAAGTCGTAGCGTTCGCACGTCTGCTCGTAGATCTCGGGGCCGACGTAGATGCCGTCCAGGGGCGCCTTCGCCTTCAGCCGCGCGGCCAGATTCACCGCGGATCCCAGCACGTGGAATTCGCGGATCGCGGGCCCGGCCACGTCGCCGGAGACCATCTCTCCGGCGTTGACGCCGATCTGGATCCGGAGCGGGATCTCGAGCCCGATGTCGCGGTTGTAGTCGCGAACGCACTGGCGCATGGCCAGGGCCGCATCGACGGCGGCGCCGGCCGGATCCTCGAGCGGAACCGGATAGCCGAAGAGCGCCATCAGACGGTCGCCCTGGTACTTGTCGACCGCTCCGCCCTGCTTGCGAACGATCTCGTCGAGGAGCTTGAGACACTGGGTCACGACCAGGTAGGCGTACTCGGCACCCCGCTTCTCGAGCAGCGCGGTGAAGCCCACCAGGTCGGCGAACATCACCGTCGCGCGACATAGCTCGACCGGGCGTTTCGGGGCGGGAGCTTGCATGCGCGGCCGCGCGCGACCTCCGGTGCGCGATGGCGGTTCGGGACTCCCGAGCCGGGCGCCGCGGGGAGAGTGCCCGGAGGCACGCCCTCGGCGACGGGGCCCGTTCGGGTCTGCGAAGGGGCCGGCGAGAGCGTATCACCCCACTTGCTGCAGGCCATGGAACCCCGGATCCGGGCGCAGCGTCGCTTCGCGAGCCCGAAGCAGCACTGCGGGCTGCCGGTCGGATGGTGAGTCATAATGAGCGGGTGGAGGAAGCCCCAATGTCGAGCTGGAAGCTGGATCGGACGGGGATGTCGATCGTCGCACTCGGAGTGGCGCTCTGGTTCGCCCCCGCAGCGTTGGCGCAACCGATGGAGGCCTGCGATCCGATCGACCCGGCCTACTGCGGGTTCCCCTTCCCCAACGACTACTACACGCGCCCCGATCCGGACTCGCCCACGGGGCTGCGGGTCGCGCTTCCGTCGGAGGCCATGCCGCGCAGCTTCGTCGGCGCGCCGGTGATCCCCGACAAGTGGAACGTCCTCGACGGCTTCAGCGTCGGTCCGATGCTGCTGACCGTCGCTCCGGACGTGGACCTCGAGCGGAGCGGGGCGCCGCTGCAGATCGACATCGCGCGCTCACTCGACCCCGACTCCCCGATCCTGCTGATCGACGCCGATACCGGCGAGCGCCAGCTGATGTGGGCCGAGCGCGACGTGGGCGGCATCGTCTCCCAGGAGCAGCCGCTCATCCTGCGCGTCGGCAAGAACCTTCCCAACGGCCGCCGCTTCGTGGTGGCGATGCGCCACCTGGTCGACGCAGCGGGCCAGCCGGTCGAAGCCGACCCGGTCTTCGCGGCCTACCGCGACCGCACGTCGCTGTCGACGCCCGCTCGCGAGGCGCGGCGCGCCCACATGGAGGACCTCTTCGCGGTGCTGGCCGACGCCGGCATCGCGCGCAAGGACCTGGTCCTGGCCTGGGACTTCACCGTCCAGAGCGCCGAGAGCGTCGCTGGCAAGCTGCTCCACATGCGCGACGATGCCTTCGGCATCCTCGGCGACGCGTCCCCCGCCTTCCGCGTGACGTCGGTGGAGGAACCGCTCGACAGCCAGATCTTCCGCCGCGTGAACGGCACCTTCGACGTGCCGCTCTACATGACCGACGGCGGCGCGCCCCGCTCGCTACTGCGCCTGGGCCCCGACGGCATGCCGGTCAACGAGGGAGACGTCTTCACGGCCAACTTCCGCTGCATCATCCCCTTCGCCGCCACCACCGACGGCGCCGCCCCGGCGGTGCCGGCGCGCCCGTCGCTCTACGGCCACGGCCTGTTGGGCAGCGAGCGCGAGACCAGCGCCGGCAACGTGCGCGACATGGCGGCCGAGCACAACTTCGTCTTCTGCGGCACCCGTTGGACGGGCATGGAGGAGGACGACTTCGACACGGCCCTCGCGATCATCGCCGATTTCAGCAACTTCCCGATGTTCCCGGAACGGCTTCACCAGGGCATGCTGAACGGCCTGTTCCTGGGGCGGCTGATGATCCACCCGGACGGCTTCTCCAGCGATGCGGCCTTCCAGGTGGGCGGCGAGGCGCTGATCGACCGCAGCGAGCTCTTCTACGACGGCAACAGCCAGGGCGCCATCGCCGGCGGCGCGCTCGCCGCCATCGCCCAGGACTTCACCCGCGCCGTGCTCGGCGTGCCGGGCATGAACTACAGCACCCTGCTGCGCCGCAGCATCGACTTCGACAGCTTCAACACCTTCTTCGAGGCGGCCTACCAGAACGGCTTCGATCGGGTCTTCCTGCTCTCGATGGCCGAGATGCTCTGGGAGCAGGCCGAGCTCAACGGACACGCGAACCATCTGACCCGCGACACCTACCGCGACACCCCGCCCAAGAAGATCCTGTTCCAGATGGCCTTCGGCGATCACCAGACCGCCAACGTGTCGGTGGAGGTGGCGGCGCGCAGCCTCGGTGCGCGCATCCACCAGCCCGCGCTCTCGCCGAACAAGGTGGTGCCCGAGCGGCAGCCCTACTTCGGCATTCCGCCGATCCACCCGTCGGGCAACGGCGTCGCCCGGGGTTGGGAGCTGCGCGCCACGCGGCCGGGCGGACAGGGCCGCGGACACGGACCGTCGCCCGCAGCCGCGCATTCCCGCTTCGACGGCTCGGCGCTGGTGGTCTGGGACAGCGGCAACCCCGCGCCGCCGGCCGCCAACACGCCGCCGCGGCTCACCGAGAGCGACCCGGAGTGGGACGACCTCTTCGAGTGTCCGAAGAACTTCGGCGGCGATCCCCACGAGTGCCCGCGCCGGCAGCCGGCCGCACGCCTGCAGAAGTCGGAGTTCCTGCGCACGAACGGCGCGGTGGTGGACGTCTGTGGCGGGGGACCCTGCCTGGCGCCCTGAGCGGGCTACCAGCTCCCGCCGCCGCCGCCGCCGAAGCCACCCCCGGAGAAGCCACCGCCGCCGCTGAAGCCCGACGAGCCCGAGCCGCGCGGCTTCGACTGCAGCGTCTGGCCGACGGTGTTGAGGCCGCGGCCGAGGTCCGAGACGAACTCGCGAGGCGCGAAGCGACCGCGACCGCTGCCGTGGTACCAGGACGGCGGCTCGATGTAGACGTCGGCGAAGGCGTCGGCCCACTGGTCGGCGACGCCCAGCACCACCGCGTAGGGCAGCACCTGCTCGAAGCGGCCCGCGGAGCGGCCGCCGCTGCGCTCGAGGCGATCGGCATCGACGCGCTGCACGAACTCCCGGAAGCCGAGGATCTCCTCGTAGACGCGGCTTCCCTTGCGCGTGCGGCGCGGCATCGCGCCCGCGAAGGCGACCACGATGGCGCCGGAGATGCCGAGTCCCAGGGCCGACGGCAACGCCAGGAGCAGCATCCCGGACAGGAAGAAGGCCGCGCCCATCGCCACGAAGCCTCCGATGCGCCAGAGGCGCCGCACCCGGTCGGGCGAGGTCGGGAAGAATCCGTCCCGACGCGAGAGCTGGCGGTAGAGGGCTTTGCGGATATCCGGCAGGTGGGTGTAGAACTCGTGCTTCAGGTCCGAGACCTTGACGCGGTCCCGTCCCGAGAAGAGGCCGTCCATCAGCTCCCGCTCGTGCTCCCGGGCATCCGCGTCGAGCGGCTCGAGCCGGCGCAGCTCGTAATCGCGGTTCGAGAGGAACAGGAAGTAGGAGCTCTCGATCTCCACGATCTCGAGATGGCCGCGCACGGCCAGGTCGAGGATGGTGGAGGTGATGTCGTCGATGTCGGCCGACTCGTCCACCAGCGTGCCGACCTCGGCGGGCGTCAGTCCCTCGGGCGGCTCGTAGCGCACCGGCACTGCGGCGCGGCTGGCCGGATCGCGGCCGTGCCGGCGCCAGAGATAGAGCATCGCGGCCAGGGTCGCGAAGGGCAGCAGCGACCCGAGCGACACGTAGTCCGACAGGCGATCGCGCGTCTTCTGCCACGGCGTCGGCTCGGCGAGCACGCCCTTGGGCAGGCCCACCACCAGCGTGAGCCCTTCGCCCGGGTTGAAGGAGCGGCCCGCCACCACGCGCAGCCGATCGGCGCGGGCCGACACGCGACACTCCGACTCGACAGCGCCCTGAGGACCGGTGAAGCAGGCGCTGCGCACTTCGTCGGCCCGCAGGCCCGCCGGAAGCAGCACCGTCGCCGAGGCGTCCTCCACCGGAATCTTCCAGTCGTTGCCCGTGACGTTCCAGTAGAGCTCGTCGTGGGAGTCGAACCAGAGCAGCCCCCGGCGCACGCGATAGCGGATCCGATAGGTCTGGACGCCGCTCACCCGGCGGTCCGGGTCGCCGATGCGGATGCGCTGGAGGCCGCCGCGGGTCGTCACCTGGGTGGGACGCGGGTTGCCCGCCGCGTCGGTCAGCGACTCGAGCTCGAGAGCGATGTGGTAGTCCGCCGCGTGACCCCGGCCGTAGGCGATCGGGATCTCGCGGTAGATGCCGCGGCGCCGCTGGTTGCCGAAGTCGTAGTCGATCGTCTCGGTGACCGTGAAGGAGTCGTCGCCGGCCAGCGCGATCTCGACGTCGAAGCGGCGGATCTGCTCGGCGGAGGCGAGGGACGCGGGGGCTGCGAGGGCGAGCAGCAGACCCGCCAGCAGCAGGCGGCGGATCACGCCCCCGTTCCGAACGAGACCTGGGGTGCGCTGCGCTCGGCCTCGGCGTCCAGCTCGAAGTACTCCTTGCGCGAGAACCCGAAGATGCCAGCCACCAGGTTGCTCGGGAACGCCTCGCAGGCGGTGTTCAGGTCGCGCACCACCGCGTTGTAGTAGCGACGCGCGTTCTGGAGCGCGGCCTCCAGGCTCGAGAGCTCGGTCTGGAGCGCGAGGAAGTTCTGGTTGGCCTTCAGCTCGGGGTAGCGTTCCGAGAGCGCGAAGAGGCTCTTCAGCGCCCGGGTCAACCCGCCCTCGGCCTGGGCGCGGTCGCCCGGCGAGGTGGCCGCCATCGCCTGGGTGCGCGCCTGGGTCACCTTCTCGAAGGTGCCCTGCTCGTGGCTGGCGTAGCCCTTGACCGTCTCTACCAGGTTGGGCACCAGGTCGTAGCGGCGCTTGAGCTGGACGTCGATGTCGCTCCACGCGTTCTCGCTGCCGTTGCGGAGCTTCACCAGCCGGTTGTAGATCGAGACAGCGGCCACCACGAACGCGGCCACGACCAAGAGAGTCAACCACCCCATCGGATTCCCCCTGCGTTTCGGGTCCGCTGCCAGTGTAGTGCGCACGGGTTGCCCCCGGAATCCGGTTCCGGGGAGGATTCGCGGGGGTCCCGGCCCCGCGCTCTCAACTCGCGGGGGCGAACGTCCGATGGGGGCGCGTCATTCGAGATGGAGTTGACGCCATGACCCAGCCCGCGCCCGACGCCACCCTGCTCGTGAGCTGCGTCCGCTGCAGCGCTCTCCATCGCCCCAGCGACCCGCTGGCCGCCCACACCTTCTGTGGGCGCTGTAGCCTCGGCACCCCGGTGCCCGAGGCGCGCCCCAAATCGCGCTAGACCGCCTTCAACCGGACGAGGCCCTCTGCTCGGCGCTGCGGATGCGCTCGGTCAGCACCCGGAAGATGTCGAAGGCGATCTCCGGCACCTCGTGGATCAGCTCGCGGAGCCGGTTGCCGTCCAGCACCAGCACGCGCACGTCGCTGGCGGCCACGATCGTGGCACTGCGGGGACTGCCGTCGAGCACCGCGATCTCCCCGAAGTAGCTGCCCGGTCCCAGGCGGTTGACGCGGGTCTCACCGGCGCCGCCCAGATCGTGCAGCACGTCCACGTCGCCCTCGATCAGCAGGTAGAGCTCCTCGCCCGGAGTGCCCTCGCGGACGATCACCTCGCCCTTCACGTACTCGGCCTGGTGCGTGATGCGCTCGATGGCCTGGAGTCGCTCGAGGCTCAGATTCGAGAACAGGGACACGCGGCGCAACGAGAGCAGTCTTTCCATCATGGCCTCCGCGGCGAGGGCATCGGTGCCGTCGCCGTCTTCCAGGTCGAGTACGGCCAGGCGCACCCAGGGCGCCGACGCCTGGCTCCCCCGCAGGCGCGCATCCTCGGCACTCCGGACCGGCTCGATATAGTCGCCCAGGGCGACCAGCTTCTCTTCCACGGGGATCGGCTCGAGCAAGAGCACCAGCCAGCGGGACGTCTCGCGATCCCCGAGGTTCGATAGCACCTCCAGCGCGTCACCCCAGACCCGTCCCGGCGTGAAGCGCAGCGCCCGCTCGACACTGCGCACCACCGCCGCGTCCTCGAGCCCCGCCAACGCCCGGTAGGCCAGGCGCAGGGCCCGGGTGAAGGCGTCGTTCCAGGCCATGCGCAGGAACGCGTCGCGGGTGTCGCTGCCGAAGAGCACACGCGACGCGAGCAGCGCGTCCCAGGCCTCGCGCACCCGCAGCGCGTACTCCTGGCGCAGGACCTCCGGAGGTCCGGGTGCGTCGCTCGACCCGAGCACGGAAAGGGCCGCCATCACGGCGGTCTCGGCGTTCGAGCGCAGCGCGGGCAGCACGGCGCGGGCGCCCTCGGCGCCGCGCCGGCGCAGGCCCCGCACCGCGGCCAGGCGCACCACGTGGGCGCCGTCTTCGAGCGCCCGCACCAGCGCCTCGGCCGCGCCGGGCTCCTCGCGAGCACCCAGCGCCTCGGCGGCAGCGCGACGCACCCGCACGTCCGGGTCGTCCAGGTATCCGCTCAGGGCGTCGAGGGCGAGGCCCTCCGGCGGCGGATTGGGTCCGGCGCTACGCACGACCGCCGCGCGCACGCGCGGATCGGAATCCGCAGCGCGGCGCTGGGCGAGCTCGGCCAGGCCCTGCGGCAGCGAGGCCAGCGCGGCGAGCACCACCTCGACGTCGTCATCGTCGAGCATCGCGCGCAGTGCCGCCTCGCCCTGGGCGCCCAGGAGTCGGGCCGCGGCCGCGCGGACGCCGGGGTCGGCGTCCGAGAGCGCCCGC
>JBFGIM010000070.1:0-14747 GCA_041577695.1 Myxococcota bacterium
GCGCGCGTCTGCGGCGCGGAGCGCTCCCCCTGGTGGCGCCACCGCCGCCGCACTGGGACTTCCGCACGCCCGAGTACGCCGCATTCGGCGAGCTGCGCACGGCGGCGTGGGAGGCGACGCGCGGTCTCGGCCACTCGTTCGGCTACAACCGCGCCGAGAGCGACGACGACCTGATCCGGCCCGATGCGCTGCTGCATCACCTGATCGACGTGGTGGCGAAGAACGGCAACCTGCTGCTCAACGTGGGGCCGCGCGGCGAAGACGCGACGATCCCGGAGATCCAGCGGACGCGGCTGCGCGCCCTGGGCGCGTGGCTGGCGGTGAACGGGGAAGCGATCCACGACACGCGCCCCTGGACCCGCGCCGCGAGCGAGACGCGGGGCGGCCTGCCGGTGCGCTTCACCACCCGCGACGACGTGCTCTACGCCATCGTCCTGGGCACGCCGCCCAGCAGCTCGGTGGGCCTGCGCAACGTGCGGGTCGAGGGGCAGACCCGGGTCCACCGGCTGGGGGACGATTCCGACCAGCGCTGCTCCTGGGTACAGGAGGGACCGGACCTGCGGATCCAGCTCCGATCCCCCCTGCCCCCTTCAGCGGCGCACGTCTTTGCGCTCTCGCCCGCACCCGCGGGCTAGTCGGTCCAGATCTTCCTCCACCACGGATCCGAACCGGTTGCGTCGGCGCCGCCGAACCCGCCGATACGCTGGCGGATGCTCGCCAGATTCCAACCGGTGAGCGAGGCCAGCGTCCGCGCCTCGCGCTCCTGCCGCTCGCGGACGCGGCGGCGGTATTCATCCGCCGCGGCGCAGGTGGCTTCGCCGTCCCAGGCGTGCCGCAGCACGTAGCGACCCTGGAAGTTCTGCCGGTCGGAAGTCTCCTGGAACACCAGGTCCGCCGGGAAGTGCTCGGCGTCGTAACGGAGGTGCAGCCGGGTCACGAAGGCGTCACGCGCCCCGCCGCGCCCGGCGGCGCCGTCGCCGACCCAGAACACGCCGAGGCTGCGCAGCTCCTGGGGCGACAGCGGATCGGCCGCGCAGGGGTCGCACCAGTTCATGTCCCAGGCGTACTCGGTGAAGACCGTGCGCATGTTCTCGCGGCGCACCTGCTCGTCGAAGAGCGCGCTGTAGAAGTCGCCGAACTCGGTCTTCAGGTAGGTCGGGATCTCCACGTCCGAAGGAAGCTTGACCGTGCGGTAGTTGGTGGTCTCCACGCGTCCCTTGCGGGTGAGCGCGTAGACGAAGAGCTCCTGGGGGCCATCGGCGTTGAGGGTGCCGAGGCGGATCGGCAGCATGAACTTGGGCGATTCGTACGCCACCTGGAGCGGGCGCAGGAAGGCGTAGCCGAGCTTCGCGTGCTGCTCGAGGTTCACCTTGGCCACGAAGAAGCGCATGTCCTGCTGGATGTAGCTGCCCAGCACGCGCTCGGCGCCCTTCGGCAGCTGGTAGCCGTTGCGGCGCAGCCAGCGCGCGAGCCCGGCGCTCTGCTCGGCCGACAGGATCAGGATGTCGTACTCACCCACGGTGTAGCGGGCCTCGATGCGCACGCCGTCGGCCCGCACGCGGCCGCGGCCAACACCGGCCGCCTTGGGTGACCGCATCTGGTCGAGCACCGAGAAGCGCTCCTCCTCCGGACGCACGGCGCACGGGTCGGAGTCGAAGTACTCGACCAGCCGCGGCGACGTGTAGGCGTCCAGGTGCTCGATCACGGCCCGGTCGCCCACGTGGATCTGCCCGCGCTCCACGAAGGTGGGCACCGGAATCACCATGGCGAACTCGGTGGGCTCGCCCTGGAAGTCGTTGGACATGGTGACGACGGTGCGGTTGCCGTCGCGCGCCAGCACGACCTGGGAGGCCTTGTTGAAGAGCTTCGTGTCGGCCTTCGACACGTAGAAACCGCAGAAGGCGCGGGCCTCGCCGCCCAGCGCGAGCAGGGCCAGCGCCACCCCGGCGCCGTAGGCCCATCGTCGGGTTCGGGTCTGCATGGTCGGGTTCTCCTTTGGCGGGCCCGCCGCGGTCGGCGAAGCCCAGTGGTAGGCGCGGCCCGGAAGCCAGCGGTCGATCAGCGGCACCAGCGGCGCGGCGCCGGCCAGGGCGAAGAGCAGTCCGTTGGGCCGGAACAGCGCGAATTGGAAGCCGTAGGCGCCGAGGGCCACGAGCGCCGCGAAGGCCACGCGCCCCAGGCGCCGGTCGGGAACGGTCCGGGGGTCCGAGATCATGAAGAAGGCGAAGAGCATCAGCGCGCCGCTCTCGAGGCCGTGCAGCGCAATCGCCAGCGGATCGCCCAGCCACAGCGCGCGACCGAAGAGCAGCGACGCGTGGCTCGCCAGGAAGGCCCAGGTGACGTCGGCGCGCGGCGAGCGCGTCAGCACCAGCAGACCGAGGCAGGCGAAGGCCAGCGCCCCGACCGCTCCGCTCCCCCACTGCCCGGCCGACACCCAGACCGGCGCGGGGCTCACCAGCAGCACGACGAGCGCAAAGCAGGTCGGATTGAACACGTGCTTGTCGCCGCGCCGGATCAGGAACTTGCTGGTGATGGCGATCGCAGCGCCCACGACGAGCCACCAGGGCGAAGCCGCGCGCAACAGCAACGAGAGCGAGAGGCCGGAGATCAGTGCGCTGCGCGGATCGAAGTGCGGCAGACCCCAGAGCCGCGTGCACGCCAGCTGGGTTGCGAGCGCCGAGCCCACCGTGAGCAGCGCCCGCGCCGGCGTCACCTCGAAGTCGAGGCCGGTCATCCCGTACGCGAGCAACGCGGTCAGGACGGTGATCTGGTACGGACGCGGATCGCGGATCGGGGCCATCAGCCCGTAGGTCGGCGGCCTCTGCGAATCGGACCATGGTGGCAGCGGCCCGCCCACAGCTTTCCTTCGAACCGCCCCATTCCCGCCGCACTTCGCCTGCAAGCTGCAGGGCGATGAGCGACGTCCTCATGCAGCGGCTCGATCGCGCCCGCCACGCTCCCCTGGCGCGTGTGCTGGCCCTTGCGGGTCTCGTGCTGCTGCTGCAGGTGCCGGTCGGGATGGTGCGGGGCGTGATCGCGGAACGGGACGCGATGCGCCAGGTCGCCCGCGCGGAGGTCACCGGACTCTGGGGCGCGGAGCAGACGCTCACCGGACCGTGGCTGGCGGTGCCCTACCGGACCGAGCTCGAGATCGAGCCCGACGTCGCCGCGACGAAGGCCCGACCGCGGGTGACGCGCACCTCCTTCCACCTGCCGGAGAGGCTCTCGATCGAAGCCGAAGCGACCAGCGAGGTTCGCTACCGCGGCATCTTCCAGGTACCGGTCTATCTGCTGAAGGCGCGCCTGCGCGGAAGCTTCGCGAAGCCGGTCTTCGATGAAACCAGCGCCGGAACGGTGTCCCCGCTGTGGCATCGCGCACAGCTGGGCCTCGGGGTCTCCGGTGTGCGCTCGATCCAGAACCAGGCCGAACTCAGCTGGAACGGCGCGACGTTGCCGTTCTCGGCGGGTTCGGGCGTCGCGGGATCCGAGGCCCCGGGCCTCCACGTCGCCCTGCCAGGCGGATGGGAAGCCCAGCGATACGACTTCACCATTCCGCTCGAGCTGCGCGGGAGCCTCGGGGTGCGCTTCGCGCCCTTCGGTCGCCAGACCCGCGTCGACCTCCGCGGCGACTGGCCGCACCCGAGCTTCCAGGGCGCCTGGCTACCCGCTTCGCGGGAGATACGCGACGACGGCTTCGAAGCGCGTTGGCAGGTGCCCTCGCTGGGACGCAACTTCCCCCAGCGATGGACGGGTGCGGGGCGCTTCGACGCGGCCATCCGCGACGCCCGCTTCGGCGCCGACTGGATCACGCCGGTCGATCCCTACCGCATGGCGGAGCGCAGCTCGAAGTACGCGATCCTGTTCCTGACGCTCACGTTCCTCTCGCTCTGGCTCTTCGAGGTGCGCGTCGGCCTGCGCGTCCACCCGATCCAGTACCTGCTGGTGGGCGCAGCCCTCTGCCTGTTCTTCCTGCTCGAGCTCGCACTGGCCGAGCATCTGGGCTTCGGCCCGGCCTATGCCCTGGCGGCGAGCCTCGTCGTAGCCCTGCTTGCGGCGTACGCGGCTGCCGTGCTGCGCCGCCCGGGTCGCGGTGCTCTGTTGGGCGGTGGCGTCACGGCTCTCTACGCCTACCTCTACGTCCTTCTCAGCCAGGAGCGATACGCGCTGCTGGCAGGGTCCTTGATGCTGACTGCGGTGCTGGCCGCGGTCATGGCCGTGACCCGGCGGATCGACTGGTACGACACCTCGGACTAGCCCTGGCTGTCCAGCGCCCGACACGGAATGCCGGGGACGAGGCTCGTCCGACATCGCGGTTTCACCTGCAAGGCATCTGCTCAAACCTCTGCATTGATTGACTTTTCCATACCCGATAGAGGAAGTGGCACGCCCCTCGCACTGGAGTCCTCCCGAACGCAACACGAGGAGACGCTCCGTGAACCGCTTCCGAATCTGGACCGCGGGACTGTTGTCCCGGGTCGACTGGATGGTGAGTCAGGTGGAGAACCACGAGGCGCTCGCCCAGAGCGCCATCGCCGACGTGGGCCGCGCGGCGGCCCGGGCGCGGGTGCAGCTGGCGCGCGTGCGGGAGGACGGCGCTCGACTGCGGCGTCAGCTCGGCGAGGCGAGCGAGGCCGAAAAGCTGTGGCGCGACCGCGCACGGCGCAGCGCGCCCGAGGACGAGGCCCGCGCACTCGAGTGCCTGCGGCGCAGCAAGCGCGCCGAGCGCCGGGCGGCCGAGCTGGAGCGCCGCCTGGACGAGCACGAGCGCGCCGAGAAGCAGCTGGCCCAGGACGTGGGCGCGATCGACGAACGGCTGGCGCAGCTCAAGGAGAAACGCAACCTGCTGCGCACCCGGGAATCGCGCGCCCAGGCGCTGGCAACCGTTCACGCGGCCGGCGTTCCCCTCACCGGCGATGCCGGCGAGCTCTTCGACCGCTGGGAGGCGCGCGTGACCGAACGCGAGTTCGAGGGCGAGTGCGCCGGCCTCGCGACGCCGGGGCCGGGCGACGACAGCTTCGAGGACGATTTCGTGACCGTGGAGGAGAACGAGAGCCTGCGGGCCGAGCTGGCCGACCTGCTCAGCGAAGCCCAGGAGGAGTCGCGCGATGCATGACCCGCAACCGGCAACCGATCGCCAGGTCCGCGAAGTCCCGATCGAGGGCGTAACGCGGATGCTGCGACTGAGCGGCGCCTTCGTGCTGATCGCCGCGGCCTCCACCTTCCTGTTCCAGCACTGGCAGCAGGGACAGGACGTCCAGCGCTACCTGGGCCTGCTGGCGCTCACCGCGGCGCTGCCCGCCGCGGGCTTCTTCTGCGGGCTGCGGATCGGAGAGACCAAGGGCGCGCGCACCCTGCTGGCGGTGGCCGCCAGCCTGCTGCCGGCCCACTTCTGCCTGCTCGGGGCCTTCCTCTACTCGCGCTTCGCATGGGGCAGCGGGCTGGTTCCGATGCCCACCTACGCGCTCTGGACCGCGCCCAGCGATGCCGCCGCGCTGGCGGTGACCGCCGGCGCGCTGGTGGTGCTGGCGCCGATCGCGTGGGTCGCGTTCCTGGCCCTGGCGCGTCCCCACGCCGTTCGGCTGACCGCGGCCTACCTGGGCGTCAACGCGCTGCTGCTGGTGCCGAGTCGCGATCCGCAGCTGATGGCGCTGCTGCTCGCCGCGTCGGTGCTGGGGCTGGCGGCGATCGAGGCGAAGATCGGCGGCGATCGGGCGCTCCGGACCCTGGAGGGCGTGATGGTGCGCTGCCTGATGGTGGCGGCACCCGTGCTGCTGGCGGCCCGCAGCTGGCTCCATTACGACGTCAGTGCCTTGTGGCTGGCGGTGGTGTGCGCGGCGCTCGCCGCGGTGGGGCTCGGACTGGCGCGCCAGGGCCGGCTGAGGCCGACCTGGCGCGTTCCCCTGGAGACGTCGAGCCTGGTGCCGGCCGCGGGTGCGGCCCTTGCCCTGGCGACGGCGGGTGTGCAGGCCGGCATGCCCGAGCCGCTGGCGCTGCCCGCCGCATCGCTCCCCTTCGCGGCGTTGCTGGCGCTGTTGTCGCTCGGGGCCGGACCGCGTGGAGCGACGCTGCGGGGCGCCGCCGCCGCCGTGGCGCTGGGCGCCGCTGCACTCAACGTGACCTTCGGCGGCGTATTCGCCTCGCTCTGGTGCCTGGCGATCGCCATCCCGTGCGCCGGCTACGGCCTTGCGAGCGAGCGACGCTGGCTGCTGCTCAGCGCCGGGATCGTGAGCCTGGCGACCCTCGCACATCACGTGCAGGAGGCGGTGCAACTCTACGCCGCCAGTGCCTGGGCCGGACTGGCGCTGCTGGGGATCGCCGTGATCCTCGCGGCATCGGTGCTCGAGCGACAGTGGCCGCGGCTGGCCGGTCGCTGGGCCGAAGCCGGACGAGGGCGAGCCGAGCCGGTACGGGGCCCGCGCGCCTGAACGTGTCGCGGGCGTCGGAAGGCACTATTCTCGCGGGCCGCGCGCGGGCCGATCGGGCCCGCGCGTTCGGCTGCGAGGGCGCATGCAGGACCGTCTCATCTTCCTGATCGGATCGCCGCGCTCGGGCTCGACGCTCACTGCGCGCATGCTCGGCAGCCACAGCCACGTGCACGCGCCACCCGAGACCCACCTGCTCACGCCGCTGGCCCACCTCGGCTACTACGCGTCGGTGGAGCGCGCGCCCTACGACCCCAACATCACCCGCCAGGCCGCCCACGAGCTGGTGAAGGCGCTGCCCGACGGCGAGGACGACTATCTGGCGGCCCTGCGGGCGTGCAGCGACCTGATCTACCAGCGGCTGCTCGGCGCCACGGGCGCGAAGTGGCTGCTGGAGAAGACACCCGCCTATGCGCTGGTGCTCGACTTCGTGGCGAAGCTGTACCCGGACGCCCGCTACCTGGTGCTCACCCGCCACCCGCTGGCGGTGTGGTCGTCCTACGTCGAGTCGTTCTTCGACGGCGACCACGAGGTGGCCCACGCCCACAATCCACTGCTCGAGCGCTACGTGCCCGCGGTGGCGCGCTTCCTGCGCGAGCCGCCGGTGCCGCTGCTCCAGCTCCGCTACGAGACCCTGGTGCGCGAGCCCGACGCCGAGATGCGGCGGGTCTGCGACTTCCTCGACATCGACTTCGAGCCGGGCATGGTGGACTACGGTGCCAGCGCCACGGCGCAGCCCGCAGCCGCGGCGGGCCTGGGCGATCCGATCACGGTGGGCAAGGAGACGCGCCCCACCGAGCGCAACGTGTCCAAGTGGAGCGGCGACCTGGCCTCGGACCCGGGCAAGATCGCCCAGGCGCGACGCATCCTGGACGCGCTGACCGACGAGGATCTCGAGACCTGGGGCCATCCCCGCGCCGACATCCTCGATCAGCTCGACGCCGCGGTGCCCGCCGGCAAGCCGCGTCGGCGCGCCTGGAACCGCTACGCGCTCCAGCGCCGGCTCCTGGTGCGGCTGCGCCGCAACATCCACCAGAACGCCTTCGGACGCCGGGTGAAGCAGCTGCGCGCCGCCTGCGACGTGCTGCTGCGCTAGGGCCGCGCTATCTTCGGGCGCTGCGGGAGGAATGCATGAACTCGAGTCTCCGCTCCGATGCCAGTGCCGCGCCGGCTGCCGCTTCCGTCCGAAGTCGCCCCGAGGGTTCGTCGACCCGCTGGGAGGCCCCCCGCTACGAGCTGATCTGCCTCGCCTGCGAGATCAGCGCCTACGCCCCCGACGAGGACGGCCCGCTCTTCTGAGCCACCGTCGATCCGGGCCTCCACCATGAGCCGACGCGAGTCGACCTCCCCCAGCGATCGTTTCCTCGGCAGCTTGCGCGAGGCGCTGCGTCGCTACTTCGTCACCGGCATCCTGGTGTTCGCGCCGATCGGCGTCACGATCTGGGCGACCGCCTGGATCGTGGGTCGACTCGACAACGCCCTGCTCCCGGCGCTGCTGCGGCTGCTCTTCCCGGGCATGGAGAGCCCGCCCCGGATCCCGTTCCTGGGCGCCATCTTCACCCTGGCGGCGATCCTGCTGCTGGGGGTGATCGCGCGCCACTTCTTCGGCATGGAGCTGGTGCGCGTCGGCGAGCGCATACTGGCGCGCGTGCCCGTGGCCCGCAGCATCTACGGCGGCGTCAAGCAGCTGGTCGAGGCCATCTTCCAGTCGCGATCGCGCGAGGGATTCCGGGGCGTGGTGCTGATCGAGTACCCGCGGCGCGGCTGCTACGCGGTAGCCTTCACCACCGGCGCGGCAAAGGGGCTGGTGCAGAGCGCCGTGCCCGACACGCTGGTCAACTGCTTCGTCCCGACCACGCCGAACCCGACGTCGGGCTTCTATCTGCTGGTGCCCGAGCAGGACACCATCCCGGTGGACATGACCGTGGAGGATGCCTTCAAGCTGGTGATGTCGGGTGGCCTGGTGACGCCGTCGCGGCTGGTCTCGCGCGCCTCGTCGGCGAACCAGCCCGCGCTGCCGCTGGAACCGGGCGCAGGCGTGCTGGGCGAGGAGAATCCGTGAGCGAGCTGGCGGCCAGGGACTGCGTTCCCTGCAAGGGCGGCGTTCCGCCCCTGGCCGGGGACGCGTTGCGGGCCCTCGCCGAGCAGCTCGGGGGCGGCTGGAAGGTGGTGGACGGCCATCACCTGGAGAAGACCTACCGTCTGGCCAACTTCCGCGAGGCGCTGGACCTCACCCATCGCATCGGCGAGATGGCCGAGGAGCAGCAGCATCACCCCGACATCACCCTCGCCTGGGGCCGGGTCGGCGTCACGATCTGGACCCACAAGATCGACGGCCTCACCGAGAGCGACTTCGTCTTCGCCGCCAAGTGCGACGCACTCGTCTGAGCACGGGCGAGAGGAGACGCCCCTGACGAGCTTCGGCCTCCGCTACGACCTGCGCTGTCCAGCGTGGGCCACCACCACGCCCACCGCGCTGGCCCAGGCGGCGCTCGAGCAGTGCGCGTGGGCCGACACCCGGGGCTTCGCGTCGGTGACGCTGTCGGAGCACCACGGCTCGCCCGACGGCTACCTGCCCTCCCCGCTCGTGCTCGCCGCAGCGATCGCGGCCCGCACCCGTCACATGCGTCTGGTGATCGCCGCGCTGATCGCGCCGCTCCACGACCCGATCCGGCTGGCCGAGGACCTGGCGGTGCTCGACGTGGTGAGCGCCGGACGCGTGGTGCCGGTGCTGGGCGCGGGCTACGTCGAGTCGGAGTTCCGCACCTTCGGCCGCGAGCTCTCCGAGCGCGGCCCGGTCATGGACGAGATCGTCGGACTGCTCGAGCGGGCGTGGAGCGGCGAGCCCTTCCAGTACCGCGACACCACGGTGCGCGTGACGCCGCGGCCGGTGCAGCGGCCGCGACCGCCGATTTTCCTGGGCGGCGCCTCGGCGGTGGCGGCGCGGCGCGCGGCGCGGCTGGCGGACCACTTCGTCCCGGCCCGACCCGAGCTCTTCGAGGTGTTCCGCGCCGAGCGGCGCGCGCTGGGCCGGCCCGACCCCGGGCCGCTGCCCCCGAGCCTCTCCCACTTCGTCCACGTGGCCGACGATCCGGACGCCGCCTGGGCGCGCATCGCGCCCCACGCGCTCCACGAGAACAACACCTACGCGGCCTGGGCGCGGGCGGCCGGGGTGGAGGGTCCCTACCGGCACGCCGAGGACGCCGACGCGCTGCGAGCGAGCGGAACCCACGTGGTATGGACACCCGACGCGCTGATCGCGCGGCTTCGCGAGCTCGGACCGACCGCCCTGGTGACGCTGCACCCGCTGATGGGCGGCCTCGACCCGCAGCTGGGCTGGCAGAGCCTCGAGCTGATCGAGAAGCGCGTGCTCCCCGTGCTCGAAGCCGCGCCGTGAGCCGACGGGAGCCGGACCCGGGCCTCGTGGCGCTAACCGAGATCCGCGACGAGGTCGATCGCGCCGCCGGTGCGCTGCATCGGCTCCACACCGAGCGACTCCAGTGCCGGCGCGGCTGCGCCGGCTGCTGCGTGGACGACCTGAGCGTGTTCGAAGTCGAGGCCGCGCTGATCCGCAGCGAGTGCGGCGACGTACTCCGCCAGGCACCGCACCCGCCGGGCGCCTGCGCCTTCCTCGACGCCGAGGGGTCCTGCCGCATCTACGCCCACCGCCCCTACGTGTGCCGCACCCAGGGACTGCCGCTGCGCTGGACGGATCCCGGCGAGCCCGGCGTCGAGCGGCGCGACATCTGCCCACTCAACGAGCCGGGACCGCCGCTCGAGACGCTGCCGGTCGACGCGTGCTGGTCGCTGGGCCCGACCGAGGCGCGCCTCGCGGCCCTGGACGCCGCACGCGGGCGCGGCCCCCGCGTGCGCCTGCGCGATCTCTTCGGGGCGACCTCCGGCGAGACCGACCGCTGACCCGTTCGTGATACGCTCGCCGGAAGTCGCCCAGGAGACGCCCATGCCCCGCACCATCGACGCCGACGCCCACGTGGTGGAGGCACCCGCCCTGGCCGCAGAGCTGTTGCGGCGCTGGCCGGACCGAGTCGCCGTCGTCGAGGAGGCGGACGGGACCCGGGGCCTGCGCTTCGAGGGCCGGCGCTACCCGGAGCCCGAGGGTCCCGGCGCCGGCTGTCCGCCCCAGCACGGCTTGTCGAGCGCCCCCGACATCGACCCGTTCTCGCGCGAGGGTGTGCTCGCCGACGCCGAGCGCGAGCAGATCGACACCATGGTGCTCTTCCCGAGCATGGCACTCGGCGTGCCGGGTCTGCTCGACGCAGACTTCGCCGCCGGCTTCGCGCGGCTCTACAACACCTACATCACCGATTTCTGCCGCGACTCGTCCGGACGCCTGGCCGGGGCCGCCGTGCTGCCGATCGAGGACGTACAGACCTCGATCGCGGTGATGACCGAGGCTCGCCAGGCCGGTTGCGTGTGCGCGGTGCTTCCGCCCGCCCTCCGCACCCGCAATCTCGACCACCCGGACCTGGACCCGCTCTACGCCGCGGCGCAGGATCTCGATATCGCGCTCGGCATCCACGGCGCGCCCGGGGTGCACCTGCCCAAGATCGGCGTCGATCGGTTCACCCACTACATCCAGGTGCACTGCGTGAGCTTCCCCTTCGACCAGATGGCCGCCATGACGTCGATGGTGAGCGGCGGCGTGCTCGAGCGGCACCCGCGGCTGCGCGTAGCCTTCCTCGAAGCCGGCGTCACCTGGGTGCCCTTCTTCCTGGACCGGCTGCAGGAGCATTTCGAGAAGCGGGGCGAGTGGATCACCGACGGCTGGAAGCGGCCGCCGCGCGAGTATCTCGAGCGCGGCCAGATCTACGTCTCGTGCGAGCCCGAAGAAACGGTGCTGCCGGCCGTGGTGGACGCGTTGGGCGCCGACTTCATCCTCTACGCCAGCGACTACCCGCACTGGGACAGCGAGTTCCCCGACAGCGCCCGCCCGCTCCGGACCCGCGACGACCTGGGCAACGCCGCGCGGCAGCGCATCCTCGGCGAGAACGCCGCCAGGCTCTACGGCCTCTAGGACGCCCCCATGGCCAGGATCTCGCGGGTCAGCACCTCGGGGTCGAGCCAGATGTGGAAGTCCTCGCGCACGTCCACCAAGCGGATCACCCCGTCGGAGTCCAATAGGTAGGTGGCGGGGTGGGGGACGCCCTCCTCGATCGCTTCCGGGTCCTGCTTCAGGATGCCGAGCCGCCGGATCGCCCGGCTGCCCGGATCGACCCAGAAGTGGACCCGCGAGCGCAGGCCGTTCTCTTCGATGAAGCTCATCGTGCGCGCATTGATCTGGTTGTCGGCCATGACCCAGACGATGTCCAGGGCGGGAACCGCCCCGAGAGCGCGCCGCAGCTCCACGAGCCGCGCCTTGGTGAAGGGTCACCAGTCGACGCTGCGCTCGAAGATCAGCAGCGTCGGGTGACCGCGCAGATCGTTCAGCGAGACCGGTTGTCCGCGGAGGTCCTGGAAAGCGAGATCCGGCAGTCGCTCGCCGACCTTACCGACCGCCCCGCCGACGTCGGCACGCACGCGAGCTTCGTTCCCCCGCCGGCCGATGTCCGTGTCGGGCAAGGTCAGGTTGAACGTGAAGAGCCCCGCGATGACCAGCGTGGCGAGCCAGCGCATCAGGCGGCCTCCGGGCTGGCCAGGCGCGGCGGACGCAGCCAGACGAAGAGCAGTGCAAGGACCAGGAAGATCGCCGCTTCGGTGCGCGGCAGGTCACCGAGCCACACGTAGTAGTCCCCGACCAACCAGCCGACCATGCGGTAGACCGCCGACAGCACCAACGCCAGCGCCGTGGCCGTCCCCACCGCGCGGCCGGCGACGGGATCGCGCGCGGCGCCGAGCAGCCCGCCCCCCCAGCCGACGAGGGCGCAGCCGGTAAAGGCGATGAAGTAGTGCCCCACCGGACCCGTGGGAATCACCGGCGTGCTGCCGGGGGCTTGATAGCCGAAGAAGGCACCGAAGAAGGTCAAGCCGCCCGCGATGAACAGTGTGCCCATCACGGCTGCCAGCAGGCGGTAGGCGCGGACGCGTCCCATCGCGGTCTAGGATGCCGGATCGCGCATGGCGGTCGCAATGAGCGCTGTGGGACTCACGACAGCAGCTGGCGCAACACGTACTGGAGGATCCCGCCGTGGCGGTAGTAGTCCACCTCGGTGGGGGTATCGAGCCGCACCCGCGCTTCGAAGCTGCGCTCGCCTTCGTCGCTCCGAACCCGCACCCGGAGCCGGTCGCTGCCGGCGAAGCCGCGCTCGACGCCCTCGCGCAGACCTTCCAGATCGTAGACCTCGCGTCCCGTCAGACCGAGGCTGCCGGCACTCTCGCCGGACAGGAACTCGAGGGGAAGGATGCCCATTCCCACCAGGTTCGAGCGGTGGATGCGCTCGTAGGTCTCGGCGATGACGGCGCGCACGCCCAGCAGCCGCGGACCCTTGGCCGCCCAGTCGCGGCTGGAGCCCGAACCGTACTCCTTGCCGGCCAGAACCAGCAGCGGGGTCGATTCCTTCTGGTAGCGCTCGGCGGCTGCGAAGATCGAGGTCTGCTCACCGCTCGGCACGTGCACGGTGATCCCACCCTCGGTGCCGGGCGCCAGCCGGTTGCGCAACCTCACGTTGGCGAAGGTGCCGCGCACCATCACCTCGTGGTTGCCGCGGCGCGAGCCGTAGGAGTTGAAGTCGCGCGGCTCGATGCCATGGGAGCGCAGGTAGTCGGCGGCCGGCGAATCCTTCGAGATGCTGCCGGCAGGCGAGATGTGGTCGGTGGTCACGCTGTCGCCGAGCAGCGCGAGCACCCGGGCGCCGCGGATCTCCTCGACCGACGCGGGCGCCTCGCGCGCCATGCCCTCGAAGTACGGCGGCAGTCGCACGTAGGTCGATTCCGGGGCCCACTGGAACACCTCGCCCTCGGGCACCGGAAGCTCGTTCCACTGGCTGTCGCCGCGAAAGACTTCGGAATAGCTCTTGGAGAACATCGACGCCTCGACGTGCTCGGCGACCAGCGCGCGGATCTCCTCGGGGCGCGGCCAGACGTCGCGCAGGTAGACCGGCTCGCCGTCGCGATCGGTGCCGAGCGGATCCTCGAGCGGGTCGATGTCCATGCGTCCCGCCAGCGCATAGGCCACCACCAGCGGCGGCGACATCAGGTAGTTGGCGCGCACCGCGGGGTGCACGCGGGCCTCGAAGTTCCGGTTGCCCGAGAGCACCGAGCACACCACCAGGTCGCCGCCCTCGAGCGCCTCGGCCACGGGCTCGGGCAGCGGTCCGGAGTTGCCGATGCAGGTGGTGCATCCGTAGCCGACCAGGTGGAAACGGAGCTGCTCCAGGTAGGGCAGCAGCCCCGCGGCCTTCAGGTAGGCGGTCACCACCTGCGAGCCCGGCGCCAGCGAGGTCTTCACCCACGGCTGGGTCTCGAGCCCGCGCTCCACCGCCTTCTTCGCCACCAGGCCGGCCGCGATCATGACGCTCGGGTTCGACGTGTTGGTGCAGCTGGTGATCGCGGCGATCACCACCGAGCCGTGGTGGAGGATGCCCTTGCCGTACTCCAGCTCGATGGGCTGGGACGACGGGTGGGCCGCCAGGTTCGGCGTCGCGGCCAGTTCCGGCGACTCGAGCTCGCCCAGGGCACGGCGGAAGGCGGGCCCGGCGTCCGAGAGCGCGATGCGGTCCTGCGGGCGCTTGGGGCCGGCGATGCTGGGCTCGACGCTGGCCAGGTCGAGGCTGGCCGTCTGGGAGTACTCGGCCTCGGGCGTCTCGGCGCCGTGGAAGAGGCCCTGCTCGCGCAGGTAGGCCTCCACCAGCGCCACCTGCTCCGGCGTGCGGCCGGAGAGCCGCAGATAGCGCAGGGTCTCGGTGTCCACCGGGAAGATGCCGCAGGTGGCGCCGTACTCCGGGCACATATTCGCGATGGTGGCCCGGTCGGCCAGCGTCAGCGCGTCGAGACCGGGGCCGAAGAACTCGACGAACTTCCCCACTACGCCGAGCTTGCGCAGCATCTCGGTCACGCGCAGCACCAGGTCGGTGGCGGTGGCGCCCTCGCGAAGCGTGCCCGTCAGTCGCACGCCCACCACCTTGGGCACCAACATCGAAACCGGCTGGCCGAGCATCGCTGCCTCTGCCTCGATGCCGCCCACGCCCCAGCCCAGCACGCCCAGGCCGTTGATCATCGTGGTGTGGGAGTCGGTGCCCACCAGCGTATCCGGATACGCCTGGGGCAGCCCGCTCTCGCCGGAGGAACCCTCGCCCCCGAAGACGACCCGCGCCAGGTATTCCAGGTTCACCTGATGCACGATCCCCTGACCGGGGGGGACCACCTTGA